>JBCBYI010000015.1:0-30824 GCA_039815945.1 Actinomycetota bacterium
GCACCCACTCGTTACCTTCGGTGGAGCGATGCGCCGCCCCACCGGGCGACAGGGAGTGTTTCGATGAGTCTTTCCGATCGACTGCGAGCGGCCGCCCTCGAGCGCGCCCGCGCCGCCGGCCAGCGCGTCGACGACGTCGTACTCGAACCGACCGGTGTCATCGATCTGCGCAAGATGGCCCGTGAGGCCGAACGCGCGGTCGACCGGACGGTTCGTCTCCCTCGCCTCGACGGCTCCTCGGCCCCGACGGACGGCCGCGACACCTCGGTCTTGCGTCGTCTGCGCCCGCTGCCGGGCACCGTGCCCGAACCCACGATCGACCTGCGCGACCAGTCGACGATCGATCTCACCGAGTCGCCGCTCGTCGACGCCGGATCCGAGATGGACGAGGTCATCACCGCACCGTGCGGCCGCTGCGGCGGCACTGCGCAGCGCGACCTATTCGAACGTTTCAGCCGCACCGAGTACTACTCGTGCACCGACTGCGGCCACATGTGGCAGCAGCGCCTCGACGGCTGATCGCCGGGTCGAGTCAGCGAGTCACCGGCCGAAGAGCATCATCCACTGCTCCTTGGTATCGGGACGAAAGACGATGTTGCGCTCGCGCGTGGCCCCCATCGTGGCGGTGGGCTCCGGCGAGTAGGCGTGGCCGGGGCAGAGGATGACGTCGTCGTCGACCCGCCCGAGCCGGGTGGTGAGCGACTCGTACATCTGCTCGGGATCCGAACCCGGGAGGTCGGTGCGACCGCACCCGTCGAGGAACAAGGTGTCGCCGGCGACGAGACGCCCGTTGACGAGGAAGCACTGACTGCCGGGCGTGTGGCCCGGCGTGTGGATTAACTCGATCTCGACATCGCCGACCCGCACGACGTCGCCGCTCTCGTGCTGCACGAGCGACTCGTCGGTGACGCCCGTGACCTTGCGCACGTAGTCGGCCTCGGCGGCCTGGATGTGGATCGGGACGTCGACCCGGTTGAGCAAGGCGGCGATGCCCTCGAGCTCGAAGCCCATCATGGAGCCGCCCACATGATCGGGGTGGTAGTGGGTAGCGAGCACACCGGAGCAGCGCATGCCGTCGGCCTCGAGCACGTCGACCAACCCGTTGACGTCGTAGGCCGGATCGACGAGCACTGCGTCGCCGGTCTGGCGATCGCCGATCGCGTAGACGAAGTTGACCATCTGCCGGGCGATCGGGTCGGCCTGGGCGAAGTCCTGGCCCGAGAGGAGCTGGCGGAAGTAGAAGCGGTCGCTCATGGCGTCATCGTAGGGCCGGGCCCGCCGACCCGAGGAACCGACCCATCCGAGGTCGTGTGGCGTCGGAAGAACACTCGCAGACCCGACTGATAGTCGACGAGGTATGCGCCGTACGCCTCCCGGAGTCGGCGGGCCGGCCAGCCCTCCGGTTCGAGCTCGGGCGGTAGGAGCGGATCGGTCACGAGGTGCCGGAGCACGGCGGCCGCGAGCACGAAGCCGTCGGCCAAGCGGTCGGGCGCGGCGAGGGCTGCACCCGTCTCGTCGAGTTCGGCGATCAGGTCGCCGGCGCGACCGGCCCAACCGGCGAGGTCGTGGAGCGACGCGAGGATCGCAGCCGGGTCCTCGACCGGCGATGCGACGTACGCCTCGGTCTGGGCGGCGACGACCGCCCGCGCCGCAGGCAAACGCCCGGAGTCGAGGTTGGCCGGCCGCATCCACACACCGTCGCGACGTTCCCACAGCCCGAGATGGTCGGCGGCGCGCCGCAACGCGGCCCGGTCGGCCGACGAGCGGGCGCCCGGCGGCACCACGTGGAGCTCCCAGGTGCCATCCCACGGATGGGTAACCGGATGCAGCCCGGCCTCCTGGCGGAGGTGGCGAGCGAGCAGGGCGCCGTCGAGCTCGTACTCCCCGGCGTCGAGATGGCGCAGCTCGCCCTTGTCGACCATCCGCGACAGGGCGGTGCGGGTCGTGCCGGCGGCGATGCCGAATTCGCCGGCGAAGGCGACGAGGAGTCGGGCCGGCAGCCGGGGTGGGACCGTGCCGAGCAGGGTCGACGCGATCACGCTCCGAGCCGAGAGGTCGGCCACGTCAGCGGGCGAGGGTGCGGAAGAACGACCAGTACCCGCGCTGGGTCATCTCCGGGACGACGTAGCCGTCCTCGACGAGGGCGTCGTGCAGCCTGTGGAGGTTGCTCATCGGAATGCCGGAGTCGACGTGGTGGGCGAGGTGGAAGCCGATGCCCTGGGAGAGGAACACGTAGCGCGACCAGAAGCCCTGGTGGATGTCGTGGGTGGTGCGGCGGCGGTCGCCGGAGCGGGTCATGCCACCGTGCTCGGCGAGGGCGCGGACCCGGTTGAAGACCCGGAAGTAGGTGCCCCAGGGCAGCAACCAGAACAAGAGGTAGAAGAGCGGCTGGCCGAGCAGGGCGAAGATCGCGAAGACGAAAAGCTGGCCGCTGAGGTAGCGCATCGCCCGAACTCGACGCCCCGACCGGAACAGCCCCTTGAACGCCGGCTTGAGGTTCTTGTAGCCCGAGACGCCCACCGCGTCGCGCACGAGCTTGCGGCGCAACGACGCCTTGGAGATCGGATACAGCGCATAGAGGAGGAAGTCGGGTTCCTTCTCTCCGAACTCGTCGCGGTGATGCTGGGTGTGGGCGATGCGGTAGCCGTTGCCGCCGTCACCGAAGACGAGCCAGCCGATCAGCTTCTCGCCGATCCAGTCGTTCCAGCGCTTGTTCGAGAACAGCAACCGATGGGCCGCCTCGTGGTTGAGGGTCAGCACCCGCTGGAACCACGATCCCATCGCAACGAAGACCAGGGCGTAGGTGGGGATGGCGGCGACGGGTGGCCACCCGCTGGCGAGCACCGCCAGCCCGCCGTACAGGAACGGCAGCGAGAGCGTGAACACGACGTGGAACGCATTCATTGCATTCGGGATGCGGCGCAGCTCGGCCCGGAACTCGGGTCGGGGTCGACCGTCGGGGCGCAGCCGGTCGGAGCCCTCGAAGGGCGGCAACTCGGGCAGCTGGGCGGCGAGGCCCCCGGTAAACCGGGCGACCTTGTCGTCGTGGCTCATGTCCGGTGACAGGGTCGCCGCCATCGACTGGGGCCCGGTGGAGGAGAAGGTCTCAGCCATACGATGATGTTACAAAGCCGCCAACACGTATCGCAAGCTGTGTAATGGACGGTCTGGTGTGACTGTGTCGTGCCGGGGTCGTGCGTGAGCGTCGGCGCCGCCGATCAGCGCTCGCTTGCGAGCACCTCGGCGGGGTGGGACTCGACGTGGGAGTCGCGCGGCAGACCCTGCGGGCAGGTGCCCTTGCGGGCCGAGCTGCCCACGATCTGATCGGGCTCGCCACCGATGCAACGAACGCCGGCGATCAGGGGCAGCGCCAGCGCGGTCAACACACCGCCGGTGACATAGCCAGCAGCGAAGCCTCGGGCGTCGGCGAGCCGGCCCAGGGCGAGCTGCCCACCCGTGCCACCGATCGAGCCGACCATGGCGTCGAAGCTGATGACGGTCGCTCGGTGCTCGGTCGGGGCGACGTGGTGGACGTACGCCTGTCGCACGGGCGTCATGACGCCGATCGAGGTGGTGACGAGGAGGAAGAACGCCACTGCGATCCCGAAGGTGTCGGTGAGACCCATCCCCAGCAAGCCGATGCTGGTCATCAGCGACCCGCCGAAGATGATCGTCGAGCGACGGCCGCAGCGCCGGGTGAGGATCTCGACGAACTGATTGCCGAGAATCGTCGACAACGACATCGCCGCCGTGATGACGCCGACGACCCACACCGCGTCGCTCTCGAGCAACTCGAGCATGTAGGGCTGCATCGCGTAGAAGGCGTAGGAGAGGAACGCGCCGCGCACCATGCCCGAGAGCATGAGGAGTCGCATGCCGGGATGACGCCACCCGAAGGTCACGCCGACGCGGGTCTGCTCACGGAGCTCCTCGCCGATGTGATCGAGCGCCAGCGGGCGGGGTTCGAAGCCCAGGTCGAACATCGAGCGGAACGCGACGCCGAACAAGGCGACGAGCAACACCGCTCGAACGATGAACGGCACCGCGAGATCGAGCTGGCCGAGGAAGCCGCCGGCCGTGGTGCCGAACAGCATCGCCAACCCGGTGACCTGCGCCGAGCGGGCGAACACCCGGTCGAGATCGCCTTCCTCGCCGACCGAACGCAGCGCGTCGACCAGCCACGCCTCGAGCGCACCCGAGTAGAAGGTGAAGCCCAGACCCATGAAGACCGACACGAGACCGAACACCCACGGCCCCGACTCGGTCTCGGCACAGATGAGATAGAGCAGGGTCGTGACGGCCAGGACCGCGATCGCCAGCAGGTAGCTGACCCGACGTCCCAGCGTGTCGGCCACTACGCCGGTCGGGATCTCGAAGAGCACCATGCCGCCCGAGAAGACGGCGTTGACGACGAAAACCGACTGGATCGACAACCCTGCGTCGAGGAGGAAGAGCGTGTTCACGCCCCAGATGAGTGAGGCGGCCAGGGTGTAGAGCCCGGCCAGCCCGTAATAGCGGCGGATGATGTCGTCGGGGGTCATCGCAGGACTCTACGGACCCGGCGATCACTGGCCAAATGTCACACCATGGGTTACCTTCTCAGCCGGATGTAAGCGTTTACACCCGTGCGGCTCCCAGGGCCGCAATGTCACACCCGGAGGGGAAATCAATGAAGAGCACCTTGCTGAAGCTGCTCGTCGCATTGTTCGCCTTGTCGCTCATCGCCGCCGCCTGCGGCGATGATGACGACACGGCCGACAGCGGCGACAGCGACGCACTCGCTGATGCCGAGGCTGCGCTCGCCGCGGCCGAAGAGGCCAAGGAAGCTGCCGAGGCCGAGGCCGCGGAAGCCCAGGCCGCCGCCGAAGCTGCGGCTGCCGAGGCTGCCGAAGCCGCCGCCGAGGCTGCTGGTGAGGAAGTCAACCCGCTGGCCGGTACCGCCGTCCGTATCACGGGCCCGGTCCGTTCGCCGAACGAGGTCGCCGGCCTGCAGGGCGCACTCGACATCTTCGCCGAAGAAAACGGCATGACGATCTTCTACGTCGGCTCCGCCGACTGGGAGTCGGAGATCAACGTGCAGATCGAAGCCGGCACCCCGCCGGACATCTCGATCTTCCCGCAGCCCGGCAAGCTCGCCGACTTCGCCCGCGACGGCTTCATCGTGCCGCTGCCCGACGAGGTCACCGAGTCCGTCAGCCAGAACTGGTCCGACGGCGCCATGGGCTTCGGCAACGTCGACGGCACGCAGTACGGCGTCCCGGACAAGACCGACCTCAAGTCGATCGTCTGGTACCAGCCGGCCCTCTTCGCCGCCAACGGCTACGAGGTCCCGACCACGCTCGACGAGCTGTTCGCCCTCGCCGAGACGATGATCGCCGACGGCAACACGCCGTTCTGCATCGGCATCGAGTCCGGTACCGCCACCGGTTGGACCTTCACCGACTGGGTCGAGGACATGATGCTTCGTCGTCACAGCGGCGACACCTACGACGCCTGGACCAGTGGCGAGCTGCTCTTCAGCTCCCCCGAGGTCTCCGGCGTGATGCAGGAAGTCCTCGACGTGTGGAACACCCCGGGCATGGTCTTCGCCCAGGGCGGCACCATCGCCTCGACGTCGTTCCGCGACAACGGTGAGCCCCTGATCAACGGCGACTGCATGATGCACCGTCAGGCGTCGTTCTTCTCGGCCTTCTTCCCGGACGGCACCCCCGTCCAGGACGGTTCCGAGGGCGCCATCGACGTGTTCCAGTTCCCGCAGGGCGACACCGATCCTGCGATCGTGCTCACCGCGGGCACCCTGGTTGGCGCGTTCGTCGACACGCCTGAGGTCATGGCCGTGATGGAGTTCTTCGGTTCGCCGGAGTTCGCCAACGCCCGTCAGACCCTGCAGAAGGAAGCCCTTGGCGGCGGCGACGTCCTCTCGGGCTTCAACACCGCCAACCTGAACGTCGACCGTTCGCTGTGGAACCCGCTGGAGCAGAGCTTCCTCGAGATCATGGCCACGAACGACGTTCGCTTCGACGGCTCGGATCTCATGCCGGCCGACGTCGGCGCCGGCACGTTCTGGAGCGAGGGCACTGCGCTCGTCAACGGTGAGAAGACCGTTGCCGAGGCCGTGGTCGTCATCGACGAGAGCTGGCCGCGCTGATCCGCTGCGACCCACTGAGGTCGCAGCCGGTGGGCACAGCCCACACCTGCAAATCTGAATGATGCGCAACTGAGGGCGGCGGTCGAGTCGGCCGCCGCCCTCGGCACCTTTCACAATCCGAACGAGACCGGGGGGAATCGGGACATGACCGCAGTTGCCGAAGAGTCGGCGACCGACGAGAACGACGACGGCGGGGGCCGACGCTTCTCTCTGGACGGGGGTGTACGCGGTCTCGTCTTGACGTCGCTGCTGCTCCTGTTGATCTACGCCTCCGCGCAGATCGGCCAGCTCGGCCGTCTCTACTCGATCTCCTGGAAGATCGTCGCCGTCGTCGGTGTCTCCGCCGCCGTGTTCGTCGGCGCGAACTTCCTCGTCTCCCAAGCTCGCCGCGACTGGTCGCTCTACCGAGCGCTCGCCGGCGGCATCCTCGGCGGCATCGGCTTCGGTGCCCTCCGCGGCAACCGCTCGGTCGGCACCCTGGTCGCCGACAGCGAGTTCTTGTTGACCGATGACGAGGGCGTCACATTCGTCGTCGACAACCCCGAGCTGGTGGCCATCCTCGAAGGGGTCGCCGATCCCGAACTGCTCGAGTACGCCACCGGGAGCTTCCTCAGCATCGGCACCTTCGAGTGGCCGATCCTCGGCATCGTCCTCGGTCTGATCGCCGGGTACGCGACCGGTCACGCCAACCGCATCGTCCGCCTCGCCGTCCCGACCGGTATCGGTCTTCTCAGCGGCTGGTTGATCGGCGCCAACCTCCAGTTCGCCAACCGGCCCGACGCCTCGATCCTCACGATCATCATCTCGGCGATCGTGCTCGGCGGACTCCTCGCCGGCGTCTCCTACCTCTTCGGCAAGCGCGACGTCCTCGTCGAACGAGCCCTCTTGGGTGCCGCCGTCGGCGCCGTCATCGGCGGCTGGTTCGTCCCCGATCTCGGCACCGGCTCCTCGACCACCACCATCATCGCCGCCGTCATCCCGCTCGCCCTGCTCGGCCTGCGCTTCGGCTGGCCCCACGACCGCGACGCCAACGGCCTCGCCGCGTTCGACCGCCGGGCCCGAGCGGTGATCTTCCTCGCCCCGGCGCTCACCTTCCTCTCGATCAACCTGGTGGTGCCGGCGATCCGCACGATCATCACCTCGTTCCTCGACCGCGACAGTGAGGAGTTCGTCGGCCTCGACAACTACGAAGAGCTGGTCACCTCCGAGCGCTTCCTCGACTGGCGCTCGTGGAGCGGCGACGACGGCACCTGGAACATCTTCACCAGCCAGCTCACCTGGGTCGGCGGCTTCTTGATCGTGGCCGGCATCGGTATCGCCTACTCGATCAACTGGACCCGCAACCGCACCCGGGGCCTCGAGCACTCCCCCACCTCACGGGGCACGATGCTCGTCGGTGTCTTCGTGCTGGCGTTCGCCTTCTTCTCGGTGATCCGCGGCACCTTCTCCAACACGATCTGGTGGATGTTCACCGTGACCATCGGGGCCACCGCGCTCGGCCTGGCGATGGCGGTGCTGTCCCAGCGGGCCGGCCGATGGGAGAACGTCGCCAAGTCACTGGTCTTCATGCCGATGGCCATCTCGATGGTCGGCGCGTCGGTCATCTGGCGACTCCAGTACGCCCCCAAGAACATCAGCGGCGAACAGACGGGCGCCCCGAACGCCGCCTGGGTCGCCCTCGGCAAGCTCAGCCAGGCCGGCCTCGACGGCAACACCTACCCGGCCTGGAGCCGATGGCTCGTGCTGCTGGTGCTCGGCGCCATCCTCGCCCGACTCGGGTTCAGCATCTACAACGCCTGGAAGAACAACGGATCCTTCGCCGGCGCGAGCGTGATGCTCATCGTGGTCGGCTACCTCTTCGTCGAACTCCTCCGCCGCAGCCTCGGTGGCTTCGAGATCCTCGACGACGGATCCTCCCAAGCCCAGACCGTCGCCTTCCGTGAAGCGGTCCAGCCCTTCAACAACGTCTACTTGATGTTCATCCTGATCTGGATCCAGACCGGCTTCGCCATGGTGATCCTGTCGGCGGCGATCAAGGCGGTGCCCGAAGAGCTCCTCGAAGCAGCCCGCATCGACGGCGCCTCGGAATCCGAGCAGTTCTTCAATGTGACCCTTCCTCAGATCTTGCCGACCGTCGGCGTGGTGCTCACCACGATCCTCGTGGCGGTCGCCAAGGTCTTCGACATCGTGCGGGTGAGTACGGGTGGCAACTTCGGCACGAACGTGCTGGCCACCGACTTCATCGACGAGTCGTTCCAGTTCCTCAACCGAGGAGTCGGATCCGCCATCGCCATCATGATCCTGGTGATCGTGGCGCCGGTGCTGGTCTTCAACGTCTACAACATGCAGAGGGCGGAATCGTGAAGAACGGCAACTCCTTGATCGACCGCATCTATCGCAAGCTCAGCAACGTCCCCATGTGGGCGATGTGGGGCATCGTCGTCGTCTGGACGATTCCGTCGCTGTCGCTGTTCATCAACTCGTTCCGGAGCCGGACCCGGCAGCGGACCTCGGGCTTCTGGGAGTTCGCGGCCGACGCCGACCGCGACTACAAGCTCGGCTGTCCCGAGGCCTACGACGCTCCCGACATCTTCCACCTGATCGAGAACTACTGCGTCGTGCTCAGCAACGATCAGGCAAGCGGCATGCTCACCTCGGTGATCTCGTCGCTGGCGATCGCGGTACCGTCGACGATCATCCCGATCGCGATCGCCTCGTTCGCCGCGTACGCGTTCGCCTGGATCGACTTCAAGGGCCGCAAGCCGCTGTTCATCACGACGGTGGCACTGCTCTCGATCCCGCTCCAGGTGGCGCTGATCCCGCTGCTGCGTATGTACCTCGGCGGCGCCCACTGGACCGTGTGGGGCACCGACCGAACACTCACACTCGTGCCCGACTTCGATCTGGCTGGCGGACCGTGGGCGGTGGTGCTGACCCACACCGGCTTCGCGATGCCGTTCGCGATCTTCTTGCTCCACAACTACATGGCGAGCCTGCCCGGCGAACTCATCGAGTCCGCCCGGGTCGACGGTGCCGATCACTTCAGCACCTTCATGCGGCTCGTCTTGCCGTTGTCGGTGCCGGCGATCGCTGCGTTCGCGATCTTCCAGTTCCTGTGGACCTGGAACGACTATCTGATCGCGGTCGTCATGCTCAACAGCGGTACGCCGGAGGTCTTCCCGACCACCCAGCGCATCGCCAACCTGGCCGGCGACTTCGGTGAGACCGAGCATCTGCTCACCGCGGGCGCATTCGTGCAGGCATTCGTGCCACTGGTCGTGTTCTTCAGCCTCCAGCGCTACTTCGTGCGGGGTCTGCTGGCCGGCTCGGTCAAGGGCTAATCGGGACTCGGCGGCGGCGGGCCGCCGTATCCTCGGCTCTCGTGAGTTCGAACCACCCCCGCGCGACCATCGGCTATCTCGGTCCGCGCGGCACCTTCACCGAACAGGCGCTGTGCGGCCAGGCCGACCTGGCCGACCTCGACCTTCGACCTCAGGGGTCGATCGTCGAGGTCCTCCGCGCGGCCGAACGCGGCGACGTGACCTACGGCTTCGCGGCGATCGAGAACATGATCGAGGGGTCGGTCAACGCGACGCTCGACACGTTGGCGTTCGAGGCCGAGGAGCTCTTGATCCAACGCGAAGTGGTGATGAACATCAGCCTCAATCTGCTGGTGCACCCGGGCGTGGAGCTCGGCGACATCGCGCACGTACGTTCGTACCCGGTCGCCTACGCCCAGTGCCGGCGCTACCTGGCCGATCAACTCAGCCACGCGGCGATCGAGGCGACCAACTCCACCGCCGACGCGGCCCGGGAGTTGGCCGAGAGCGGCCGGCTCGACACCGCCGCGATCGCGCCGAAGCGGGCCGGCGAGGTCTACGGCCTCGAGGTGCTCGCGGCCGACATCGAGGATCATCCCGAGAACCAGACCCGCTTCGTGTTGGTCGGCCGCGACGGCATTACCGCACCGTCGGGCCACGACAAGACCTCGATCCTGATCTACCAGCGTGAGGACGCGCCGGGTTCGTTGGTCGGGATCCTCCAGGAGTTCGCCGCGCGCTCGATCAACCTCACCCGTCTCGAATCCCGCCCGACCCGCAAGGGCCTCGGTGACTACTGCTTCCTGATCGATTGCGAAGGCCACATCAGCGACGAGGTCGTCGGCGATGCGCTCCGCAACATCCACATGAAGCAGGGCAACGTGAAGTTCCTCGGCTCGTACCCGTCGGCCTACGGCTCGGCCGAGCTGCAGGAGGCCAACCGCGACGGGGTGGCGTCGGCCGACGGTTGGCTGGCCGACATCCGCAGCCGGATCCGCTGATCCGAGCCCGGGCGGGCCGTCCGGCGACGGACTAGACCGGTGCCATGTCGGCGGACGAGTCGCAGCCGGAGACGTTCTACGAACGGGCCTATTCGATCGAGGGGCACGAGACCAAGGATTTTTACGCGCAGTGGGCGGCGACCTACGACGAAGAGCTCGTCGGGGGGCGGGGCTATGCGATGCCGGGTCGGTGCGAGGATGCCTTCGCCACCCATGTCGACCCCTCAGCATCGGTGCTCGACCTCGGCTGCGGCACGGGTCTGCTCGCCGTTCGCCTGGCTGCAGTCGGCCACACCATCATCGACGGGATCGACTATTCGCCCGAGATGCTGGCGGAGGCCGAGAAGACCGGTGCCTACCGTCGCCTGTGGGCCGCCGATCTCAACGAGCCTCTCGATCTGCCCGACGCGACCTACGGGGCGGTGGCGGCGATGGGCATGTTCTCCTTCGGCCATGTCGAACCCGCTGCGCTCGACGAGTTCCGCCGGGTGCTGGTGCCCGGAGGTCAACTGATCATCGGCGTGAACGAGGTCTACAACGCCGAAGGGTCGCTGGTCGCCAAGCTCGACCAGATGGAGCACGACGGCGAGCTCGACGTGCACGTCCGCGAGTACGGCGCCCACATGCCGGCGTCGGAGGTCAACGGCTGGGTCTACGTGGCTCAGCGGACCGAGCCATGAGGGAGCGACCTAGGATCGCGACATGGCCGCCCGCACCTACGCCCACCGTCAGGCCGCCTGGAACCTGATCATCCCGATCGGCGCACTGGCGATCCCGTTCGTGATGGCGATGATGATCCTCGCCGGCACGATCCTCGGCGCCGTGCTGGTGGGCATCGGCCTCGGGGTCGCCTACGCCACGTTCGGGTCGCTCCACACGAGCGTCGATGCCGACGAGGTGACCGCCGGTTGGACCTGGGGCTGGCCACGACGACGCATCCCGGTGAAGCACATCGAGTCCCACGCAGCGGTACGCAACCGGTGGTGGCACGGCTGGGGCGTACGCCTGATCCCTGGCGGAATGCTCTACAGCGTCTGGGGACTCGACGCGATCGAGATCCACTACCGCGACGTCCGCTTGGGCAAGGCGCGCATGTTCCGGATCGGCACCGACGACGTGGCCGGCCTCGACGACGCGATCACGGCCGCCCGAGCCGACCGGCACTGACCTCAGCCGTCGGCTGCCACGTCGACGAAGCGGTCGTCGAGCAGCGTCGGCACGAGATCGCTCACGTGCGCCGCCCCCGCGAGCAAGACGTCGGTCGGATGGTCGGCGAGGATCAACTCACGACCCGACACGCACCGCTCGAGTTCGTCGACGACCACCGGCTCGACCGACCGCCAGGCGGCGACGGCCGCCCGGGCTTCGGGGCTGAGGTCGGCGGGCTCGAACAGCGACAACACGCTGCCGGCGCCCCAGAGATCCTCCGCTGCGACCCGCATGGGGCCGGTCGCGCCCTTCCAGCGTTCCCCGGCGGCGATCACCGCGACCGAGACGTCGAGATCGGCGAACCAGGCACCGACCGCCGCTCCGTTGCGCAGGCAGGCGGCCACCACCGTGTCGGCTCCGGCGTCGGCCGCACCGGAGAGCAGCGCCGAGCCGTTCGGTGACGGCAACACGAGGCGGGTGCCGGCAGGGATCTGGTCGAGGGACGCCGGCGACAGGCTGAATCGTTGCGAGCCACCCCGGGGACCGGCGACCTGGGCGTCGACCGACGTGGCGAACGCAGCTTCACTGCCGTCGTGCCACTTGTACGGGAACACCTCGGCTCCACGGCCGAGGGCGATGTCGACACATGTCGTGAACGACAACACGTCGATGACGATCACCACATCGACCTCGGGCGCGAGGGTGCGCAGACCCATCGGGCCCCAATCGAACCGGACCCGGTGATCGGGTTGGGTGAGGTGACCGGCCACGCCGACCGGGGTCAGCGCCAGCCGCCGTACCCGGCGCGGCCCGTCCAGGGCCGACCGGCGAAGCGCCAGCGAGGCGGCGTCTCGGGTTCGGTCGCGGCCGAGGGACGCGGCCAGAGGGCCTCGTAGGCGACCAGGATGGCGGCCATCTCCTCCTCATTGGGGGTTGGGCCGTCGGGAGTCGGCTGGATGAGCTGTGGGTCGATGTCGAGGGCCATGGCTACAGCGGCACGTTTCCGTGCTTGCGTTCGGGGATCTCCTCGCGCTTCGACTCGAGCAACCGCATGCCGGCGATGAGCTTGCGGCGAGTCTGGGCCGGCTCGATGACGTCGTCGACGTAGCCGCGCTCGGCGGCGAGATACGGGTTGGCGAGCCGGTTGGTGTAATCGTCGACCAGCTCGGCACGGCGAGCGTCGGGATCGGCGGCGTCGGCCAGCTCACGCCGATAGACGATCTCGACCGCACCCTGCGGGCCCATCACCGCGATCTCGGCCGACGGCCATGCAAGCGAGATGTCGCAGCCGACGCCCTTGGAATCCATCACGACGTACGCACCGCCGTAGGCCTTGCGGGTGATGACCTGCATGCGGGGCACGGTGGCCTCGCAGTAGGCGTAGAGCAGCTTGGCGCCGTGGCGGATGATGCCGCCGTACTCCTGGTCGACGCCGGGCAGGAAGCCGGGCACGTCGACGAAGGTGACCAGCGCGATATTGAAGGCATCGCAGGTGCGAACGAAGCGGGCAGCCTTCTCGGAGGACTCGATGTCGAGCACGCCGGCGAGCATCATCGGCTGATTGCCGACGACACCGATGGCTCGACCGTCGAGGCGGGCGAAGCCGCACACGATGCTCTTGCCCCACGAGGCGTGGTACTCCATGAAGTCGCCGTCGTCGACGACGTGGCCGATCACGGCCTTCATGTCGTAGGGGACGTTGGGGCTGTCGGGCAGGATCGTGTCGAGCTCGGGGCAGAGCCGTTCGGGGTCATCACCCGACTCGATCGGCGGCGAGACCTCGAGATTGTTGGAGGGCAGGTACGACAGCAGATCCTTGACCTGGTCGAGCACCTCTTCCTCGCTGTTGGCGACATAGGTGGCCACCCCCGACTTCGAGCTGTGCGACCCGGCGCCACCGAGCTCTTCGAGGGTGACCTCTTCGCCGGTCACGGTCTTTACGACGTCGGGGCCGGTGATGAACATGTGCGACTTCTCGCGCACCATGAAGATGAAGTCGGTCATCGCCGGGCTGTACACGGCGCCACCGGCACACGGGCCGAGGATCACCGAGATCTGCGGGATGACGCCGGAGGCCTGGACGTTTCGGTAGAAGATGCCGCCGTAGCCGTCGAGGCTGACGACACCTTCCTGGATGCGAGCGCCGGCGCCGTCGTTGAGCCCGATCATCGGTGCACCGGTGGCGAGCGCGAGATCCATCACCTTGTGGAGCTTCTCGGCGAAGACCTCGCCGAGGGCACCACCCATGACCGTGAAGTCCTGGGAGAAGACGAAGACCTTGCGGCCGTCGACCGTGCCCCAGCCCGTGATCACACCGTCGGTGTAGGGCCGCTCGCCGAGGCCGGCCTCGTCGGGGGCCCGGTGCCGGGCGAGCATGTCGAGCTCGTGGAACGAGCCGGGATCGAGCAGGTACTCGATCCGCTCGCGGGCGAGCATCTTGCCCTTGTCGTGCTGGCGCTGGACGGAGCGCTCCGACCCGGCGTTGCGCGCCGCGTCCTTGCGGGCTCGCAGGTCGTCGACCTTGGCTTGCATCGAAGAATCAACCACGGAGCGACCCTAGCCGGGAGGTCCCTGAACGACCGTGTTGACGACAGCGTCGGGATCGGGCACCGCCGGCCAGGCGTGGATGGCCCACGTCGCGGTGTCGGCGGCGTAGGCGGCCACCGGTTCACCGGGTGCTGTCGACATCGCGATGTCGAAGCCGTCGAGCGTGCCGCGCTCCTCGACGATCGTGTCGACGAGGCGGCCGTAGCGCTCGGTGTCCATCTCGATCGGGAACACTCCGTCGTACCGGGCGGCCCGCCGGATCGGCTTGCGGGCATCGCCGCGAGCGGCGAGCCAGAAGGGCGGGCGGTCCCCCTGAGGCGAGCGCGGTTCGATGAACACGTCGTCAACGACGAACTGCTCGCCGCGGTGCTGCACCCGCTCGCCGGCGAGCAGGTCGGCGAGCACGGGCACCCCCTCGTCGAGGATCGCGCCGCGGGTGCGGGCGTCGACGATCTCGCCGAACTTGGACAGCTCGCCGCTGGTGTCGACGCCGAGCCCCAAGCCGAGGGTCAAGCGACCACCGGACAGCACATCGACGGTCAGGATCTCGCGGGCGAGCTTGATCAGGCGCCGCCGCACGATCGGGGTGATCATCGGCCCGAGCCGCAGCCGGTCCGTGGCCGCGGCCAACGCACCGAGCATCACCCACGGATCGAGGACCTCGTCGGTCTCGCGGCGAAGGGTGTGATCCCACAGGAAGAGGCCATCCCAGCCGTGCTCCTCCGCAGCGCGGGCGACGTCGAGGAGGCGCTCGGGGTCGGCGAAGGGGCCGAACGGGGCGAGGAACACGGCGTGGCGCATGCCGAACAGTAACTAGGGTCGGCGCATGTCATCCGAACTCCGGCGCGTCTGCGTGTTCTGCGCCTCGTCCCCGGGCTCCGATCCGGCCATCACCGACGCCACCGTCGCCCTTGGCCGACTCCTAGCCGAGCGAGAGATCGAGCTCGTCTACGGCGGCGGTGCCGTCGGCCTGATGGGGCTCGTCGCCGACACCGTGCTCGACGCCGGCGGCACCGTCACCGGCGTGATCCCGACCGGGCTCTTCTCCAAGGAGGTCGGCCACCGCGGCCTGACCACCCTCGAAGAGGTCGACACGATGCACGAACGCAAGTCGCGCATGTACGAACTCAGCGACGCCATCATCGCCTTGCCCGGCGGCTTCGGCACGCTCGAAGAGCTCGCCGAGGTGCTGACCTGGAACCAGATCGGCATCCTGACCAAGCCGGTCGGCGTGCTCGACGTCGGCGGCTTCTGGCAGCCACTGCTCTCGCTCTTCGACACCATGGTCGACAAGACCATCCTCAAGGAGAAGAACCGGGCCATCATGCTCGACGACCCCGATCCGGTGGTGCTGCTCGATCGCCTGGCCGCCCAGGAGCTCACCTACGAACCGAAGTGGATCGGCGACGACATCACATGACCGACACGGCGACCCCCATCACCCGTTCCGAACGGATCACCAATCTCGACACCGTGCGCGGCATCGCCACCCTTGGGATTCTCGTGATGAACGCCGTGTCGTTCGGCCTGCCCCAGCCCGCCTACTTCAACCTCGACTTCGCCGGCTCCGACAACACCCTCGACTGGATCGTCGGCGTGCTCGGCGAGGTCTTCATCGATCAAAAGACGATGGCGCTCTTCTCGATGCTCTTCGGTGCCGGCATCGTCATCTTCGCCGATCGGGCCGCCGCCAAGGGCCGCCGGGCCAACTGGCTGAGTCTCTGGCGCAACCTCCTGCTGCTGGGCATCGGCGTGATCCACGCCCTGTTCTGGTCGGGCGACATCTTGCAGCTGTACGCGTTCTGCGCACCGGTGCTGCTGTTGTTGCGGAAGCGATCGGCGCGCACCCTGTTCATCGCTGGCGGCGCGTGCATCGCCATCTCCGCGATCGCGATGACGGTCATGCAGGGCGAGATCGAGCCCGTCACCGACCTGGGCGAGTACTGGGTCGACGCCGATCAGCCGATGAGCGACAACGTCGAGACCACCTTCTTCGTCGACTTCGGCATGCGGGCGCTCGGGGCGATGCTGATCGGCGTCGGACTCTTCCGTATCGAGTTCATCCAGGGACAGAAGCCGGTCGAGTACTACCGCCGGGCCGCTCGGATCAGCCTCGGGATCGGGCTCCCGCTCTCGATCCTCGGCGTGAGCATCCACCTCGGGAACGACTGGGATCCCGACGTCGCCTTCGTCGGTGCGGTCCCCAACATCCTCGCCACCGTGCCGATGGCGATCGGCTACATCGCGCTGATCGCGATCTGGAACCAGCGTCCGGAGACCCGTGTGCACCAACGGCTGCGGGCGGTCGGTCGGATGGCGCTGACCAACTATCTGACCCAGACCATGCTGGGCCTCCTCGTGCTCGACGTCTGGATCGGCGTCGGTGAACTCGGCCGAGCCGAGATCTTCGTCTTCATCGTCGTGGTCTGGGTGATCCAGCTCGCCTGGTCCGAGCCCTGGCTCGAACGCTTCCGCTTCGGGCCCTTCGAGTGGCTCTGGCGGGTCGCCACCTACCGCAAGCTCCAACCGATCCGCCGCTGAACACCGACCGCGGGTGCGGGTCATCCTCACGGGGGATGACAGCCCGGGTTGACAGTGACAAGATCGGGGCATGGCGACCACGACCGACCAGTACCTCCAGGGGAACTACGCCCCCGTTCTCGACGAGATCACCGCGACCGACCTCTCGGTGACGGGCACGATCCCGGCCGAGCTCGACGGCCGATTGATCCGCAACGGCCCCAATCCGATCGACGGTGGTCACCCCGAAGCCCACTGGTTCACCGGTACCGGCATGGTGCACGGCGTGCGGCTGCGTGACGGCCAGGCCGACTGGTATCGCAACCGCTTCGTGGTCTCGGATCGTGTCAGCGAAGCGCTCGGCAGGCCGATCACACCCGGTCCTCGGTTCCAGGGATCCGAGGGCACGGCCAACACCAACGTCATCGGCCACGCCGGCATGACCCTCGCCATCGTCGAAGCCGGCGGCCCGCTCATGCTGCTCACCGACGAACTCGAGACGGTCGAGAGCATCGACTTCAACGGCACCCTCGACGGCTCGTTCTCGGCCCACCCGAAGATCGATCCCGTCACCGGCGAACTCCACGTCGCCGCCTACCACTGGACCTGGGATTTCGTCCGCTATCTGGTGGTCAACGCCGAGGGCACCGCCGTCACCAAGAAGGTCGACGTGCCCGTCGGCTACAGCCCGATGATCCACGACATCCACATCACCGAGACTTCGGCGCTGCTGTTCGACTTCCCGGTGCGGTTCAACCTCGAGAAGGCCATGGAGGGCCACCAGCTGCCGTACTACTGGGTCGACGGCGAAGCGGCCCGCGTCGGCGTGCTGCCGCTCGACGGTGACGCCGAGGACGTGCGTTGGTGCGAACTCGAGCCGTGCTTCGCGTTCCACCCGTGCAACGCCTTCGACCTGCCCGACGGCCGTATCCAGATGGAGATCGCCCGCTACGACACCCTGTTCCGTGACGTGATCAACGGTCCGGCCGACAACGACCCCCAGTTCGACCGGTGGACCCTCGACCCGGCGGCGGGCACCACGGTCGAGGAACGCCTCGACGACCGGGCCCACGAATTCCCCCGCCACGACGAACGCCGGCTGGGCCGCAAGGCCCGCTTCGCGTACACCGCCGCCTTCGTCGGACACGAGGGACCCGGCTTCAAGCACGATCTCGAAACCGGCACGATCGAGACCCACGACTTCGGCCCCGGCCGCGCCACCCAGGAGATGGTGTTCGTGCCGCGGGAACCCGACGCGCCGATCGACGATCCGACCAACGAAGACGACGGCTGGATCATGTCCTACGTGTACGACCAGAACACCGACACGTCCGACGTCGTGATCCTCAACGCACAGGACTTCACCGGCGAACCGGTCGCGACGGTACATCTGCCCCAGCGGGTGCCGCAGGGATTCCACGGCAACTGGGTTCCCAGCCAGGGCTGATTCACGCCGATTCCGAAGAAATCGGGAACGGGTGCAACAGAATCGACCTCTCGCGCATCGGTGGGGGGTGATGATTCTGCAAACCGACTCTGAACCGGGTGTCCCGGCGGAACCCGCGACCGCGGTGTCCATGGACGACCTGTGGCGTCGTGAGTATCCCGTGATGGTCCGACTCGCTCGGGCCCTGGTCGATTCCCCCGACCGGGCCGAGGAGATCGTCCAGGACGCCTTCGCCCACACCCTCCGAAAATTCGACTCCCTCACTCGCCCGGGCGCCTACCTCCGCACGTCGGTGGTCAACGGTGCTCGCGGCGAGCTGCGCAAGCGGGAGGTGCGGCGTCGCCTCTCCCCTCCGACGACGCCGGCCTCCACGCCTGCGCAGGACGAATACCTGGCCGACGCCCTCGCCGGCCTCTCACCCAAGCGCCGCATCGTGCTCGTGCTGCGCTTCTACGCCGACATGCCCGACGACGAGATCGCCGAATACCTCGGCGTCCGTCCCGCCACCGTTCGCAGCCTCGCCGCTCGCGGTCTGGCGGATCTTCGAGAGGTGATCGAACGATGACCCCCAACACCCCATTCTCCGACGACGAACTCGGCGCAATGCTCGGCCAGAGCGTCCAGGCCAAGGTCGACCACGTCCCGACCATCACCCCCGGTTTCGACGGTGTCGAACGACGGGCTCGCCAGATCACCAACCGTCGCCGCACCGCCGCCGGCCTCGCCGTCGGCGCCCTCGCCCTCTTCGGCGGCCTGGGCGCCGCGACCGTGCTCGGCGACGATGAAAACGGTCTCGAGGACGACGTCGTGACCGAGCCGGTCGTCGATGACGACGACCTCATCGACGACGATGCCGACCCCGACGTCGAACCGCCGGTGACCGTGACCGACGGCATCGAGACGCTGCGGATCGAGATCGAGTACTCCGACGGCCCCGAGGGCCGCGACGGCACCGTCTCGCAGATCCCCGACTCGGCGCCGCGCCTCCACGGGGTGGCCGCCGACGGCAGCGAGACGCTGCTGCTCGACCTGAGCGACAGCGGCGAGTCGATCGTCGAGGCCGACCTGCTCGCCGACGGTTCGCTCCTTGTGAACGTCGACGCCGGCGGTGACCTCGCGCCGGTGCGCCACCTGCCGACACCCGACGCGGTGCCGGTGACGATCGCGGCCGACGGCACCCTCGTCGGCAGCGCCGTCGTCGACGACGTGCCGTACGCCTTCGTCACCGACGAGCCCGGGGGCGACGGCACGGGTGCCCTGCGTGCCGTCGACCTGGAGACCTACGACTGGGTCGAACTGATGTCCGACGCCGTCACCGCCGAGTCGCACATCTCCTCGGTCGACGTCCGCGGCGACCTCCTCGTGATCGACGAGCAGTTCGGCGGCGGCTCGGCCTGGCTGTTCCGCAACCTCGACGGTAGCGACCCCGGTCTGACGCCGGTGTTCGGAGGCGAGCCAGGCTCGACTCTCGTCAGCTTCCCCCGCTTCGACCGGACGGTCGATGCCATGTGGTGGGTCGAGATCGACGTGACGACGTTCGCCACGAGCGTGGTGCGAGGCGGGATCGACGGGGTCGAGACCGCTCGGGTCGATCTCGGTCCCGGCTCGACGCCGAGCGTCAGCGCATTCGAGGTCACCGACGGCCGGGTCGCCCTGGTGCAGTCGACCGAGGACCGCTCGGCCGTGACCATCCACCGGATCGACCCCGTCACCCTCGACCTCACGACCGAGACGGTCGCCGATCCGATCCGCTTCGTCGAGCCGGCCGAGTCCACGATCACGGGTGTGCCGGCCGAGCAGGCCGGCGCCCCCGATGCAGCTCCCGAGCCGGAGCTCGCCGACTGGGAGGATCCAGCGGACTTCGGCATCATCGGCATCGAGAGCGACACCGACATCGGCGCCTTCGGTCCGATCACCGCTCCGCTCGTCGGGTTCGACGAGAACGACACGGTGTGGGTCGTCACACCGGTCGGCGACGATCAGGCCGCCCGCGGCGACCTCTGGTCGGTCGACACCGGTCTCCGCGGCGTCCGCTACGTCGAGGACCCCACGATCGACGGCGACCAGAACGTCCTGTTCGAGATCGGCGACCGGGTCATCCATGTCGACGAGCAGAAGCGGGCGCGAGTGATCGCCGAGAACGCGACGCTCGTCGGGGCCGACATGCGGCTCGGCCGCCCGACCGCGTACGTCGCCTTCCATCCGAGCAACGCCGACGACCCGAGGACCGGCGACCTCCAGTTCGTCGATCTCCGCAGCGGCGAATCACTGCTGCTCTTCGAGACGATCGCCAGCACCGTCTCCACGGTGCGCAACGTCGTGCTCGGCGGTGACGTCACGTTCGTGGAGGTCACCGGAGACGACTGGACCAACATGTTGCTCGGCGTCGACGACCCCGACTCGGCGCCGACCGGATTCGGCGAGGCCGACGCGGCGACCCTGTCGGCCGACGGCTCGACGCTGTACTGGCTGAACGAGATCGGCGCCGACCCCCTCACCTTCCGGCCCGAGATCGAGCTCACGGTCGCCGACGTCGCCACCGGCGCGGCGACCACGATCACCACCGAGCTCCCGCCTTCCCAGGTCGCGCTCGACTACGACGTCAGCCCGCTCGGCGATCAGCTCCTGCTCGTCCGGTCGTGGCCCGGCGGCCTCGAGAACGGCGTGCCCTCGACGAGCTACGCCACGCCCCTGCTCCTCGACCCGGCGACGGGAGCGATCAGTGAACTCTCGCTCGACGCCGGCTTCTGGAAGCCGGTGGCGAGCTGAGCGGATATCGCTCGTGCGTCGACGCAGCGCCCTCTAGCGTCTGCGGGTATGAGCGATGCGATGCCCGACGCCCCGTCCCCGCGCACCAAGGTCCGGCGCGGGGCCAATCGAGCCGACTACGCCCAGGCGACCGTCTTCGAGATCCTCGACGCAGGCATGATCGCCCACGTCGGCGTGCAGACCCCCGACGGCCCGTTGGTGCTGCCGATGGCCTACGGCCGCGACGACGACACCCTCTACCTCCACGGCGCCGCCGCCAACCATCTGCTCGGCAGCGGTGAGGGCCACGAGATCTGCGCCACTGTCACCCACGTCGACGGGCTGGTGATGGCTCGCACCCCGTTCCACAACTCGATGAACTACCGCTCGGTCGTCGTCCGAGGCCGAGCGACCAAGATCACCGACGACGACGCCAAGCTCCGGGCGCTGAAGCTCATCACCGACCACGTCGTCGCCAACTGGGACGACGGTCGGCCGGTGTCGGAGATCGACAACAAGAAGACCCTCGTGCTCGAGATGCCGCTCGCCGAAGCGTCGGCCAAGGTCCGGGCCGGCGACCCGGTCGACGAGGACGGCGACATGGTCGGGCCGTGGTGGGCCGGCGTCGTGCCGATCGAGACCCGCTTCGGCACGCCGTACGCGGCCGCCGACTTCACCGGCTCGAACCCGATGCCGGTCCAGTACCGCGAGCTCGCCGGAAAGACCCCGGACGAACGCTGAATCCGGTCCGACGGCGACCGGAAACACGAAACACGCGGTTCACGCGTCGAAGATGAGCCGTTCGCGTGGCGTCTCTATGGTTTCCCCATGGCTCCCCACACCGAGCAGGAAACTCCAAACCTGAGCGGTCCCGAACGTGTCGTCGTCGCCCCCGCGGCCGGCGTGTTCGAGCCGGCAACGACGCCGGTGGGCGCCATCATTCGCCGTGGCCAGATCATCGGCCACGTCCGCTGCGGCACCGAACGTGTCCAGATCACCAGCCCGTTCGACGGCCGGGCCCATGGCAGTTTCGCCTGGCCCGATGAGCGGGTCCGGCGCTACCAGCCGGTGATGTGGATGACGGGGAACGCCGCATAGAACAGATCTCCTCTGGGCAAACAGGCACCACGCCGGAGGGTCGCTGCTGGGGCGGCCTTCCGGCGTGGCGTCGTTTTGCGATCGACTACGGTCGGCTGATGGCGACCGTGAGCGAGTTCCTCCGAACCGAGACCCGCGACCGCCATGCCGCCACCGAGCAGGCGATGGCCCGGGCCGCCGATCTGACCACCGACGCCGGCTGGAACACCTACTTCGGCGTCATGTACGCGGTCACCGCCGAACACGCTGACGCCCTCGACGACGCAGCGATGCTTGCCGACGTGCCCCCTCGATCAGAACGACTGCTCGTCGCGCTCGAGCGCGATGCGGCGGCCGCCGCCGACCTCGAACCGGTCGTGGCATCGTCGGCCGAGGCGATCGCGGGGATCGCCTACACGCTCGAAGGCTCGGCGCTCGGCGCCGAGGTCCTCCGCCGCCGGTTGCCGGTCGGCCGACGGTCGGCCTATCTCGATCTGTTGATCGACGGCCGCGCCGACCGCTGGCGGGCGATCCGACGCTGGCTCGACACGATGCCGGCGTCCTCGATGCCGGTCATGCTGCGCTGGGCCGACGAAACGTTCGGGCGCACGCTCGCACTGTGCGAGAGTGGAGCTCACCGACGATGACCACTGCAGACGACACCCGCCGCCGACTCGAGATCGAGCGAGAAGCGCTGGACGGGTGCGAGGCGGAACCCATCCAGTTCATCGGATCGGTTCAGCCGTATGGCTGGCTGATGACACTCGACCTGGCCGACGATCTGACCGTCCGCCACGTCAGCTCCAACCTCGAGACGCTGACGGGGATCGCCGTCGACGACGCCATCGGTCGATTCGTCGACCAGCTGCTGCCCCGAGACATCGTCCACACGATCCGCAACATCCTCGGGCACTCGACGATCGAGACGACCCGAGAGAACGTCGATGTCGTCACCTTCGACTCGGCCGACACCCCCTTCGCCCTCTCGATCCACCGCACCGGCGGTCTGGCGATCCTCGAGGGCATCCCGGCCAACGACCCCCCGGGTCTGATCCGCCGGTTCAACGACGCCCAGCGGGTCTTCGCCCGGCTCGCGCTCGACGGGCCGCTCGAACAGATGCTCACCGCGGCCGTTCACGAAGTTCGTGTGCTCCTCGGCTACGAGCGGGTCAAGGTCTACCGCTTCGCGCCGGACGGCTCGGGCGACGTCATCGCCGAGTCCCGCGTCGACGACATCGAGTCCTACCTCGGGCTCCGGTTCCCGTCCTACGACATCCCCGCCGCCGCCCGCCAGCTCTACACCACCACCCCGATCCGCATCATCTCCGACACCACCGCGGGCGGCGACGTCGCGATCGTCGGTGGCGGTGCCGAGGTCGACCTGTCGCTCTCGATCCTGCGCGGCACCGCCGATGTCCACACCCAGTACCTGCGCAACATGCGGCTCGGATCGAGCCTGTCGCTCCCGGTCGTGGTCGACGGGCGGATGTGGGGACTCTTCGCCTGCCACGATCGATCGCCGCGGGTTCCGACGCCAGGCGAGATCACCCTCGCCGAACTCCTCAGCTGGTCGCTGTCGACCGCGGTCGCCACCGCCCTGCGAGGCGAGGCCGACGAGCGCCGGGCGACCATCGCCGCCGCGCTCGACGCCCTGCTCGATCAACCGGCCGGCCGTCAGACCGGCATGACCCTCGACCTCACGTCGATCGTCGACCAACTCCTCGGCCTCACCAGCAGCGACGGCCTCGCCGTCGTCACCGACACCGGCATCGCCACCCACGGCCACACGCCGAGCCGCGACGTCGTCGCCACGTGCATCGCCGCGATGCGCAACCCGATGATCCCCGCGCAGGGGTCCGCCCGGTTCACCACCGAGCTCGCGACCCTGGTCGACGACGATCTGGGCACGAGCCGCGGGGCACTCCTGCTCGACCTGCCCATCACCGGGCTCGAATCACTGGTCTTCTTCCGTGACGAGGCCGCCACCAGCATCGACTGGGCGGGGGCCCCCTCCAAGGAGATCTCCGAAGCCGACGACGGGTTCCGGTTGAACCCCCGCGCCTCGTTCGCCGCCTATCGCCAGGAGGTGGAAGGGCAGTCGAATCCGTGGGAGTCGCCCGCGGTTCGCGCCGCGCTCGATCTGGTCGACGGCTTCGGTCGACTCACCGGCCACATCGAGCTCAACGAGCGCGTCGATCTCCTGGTCCGTGAGCTCAGCCACCGGATCCGCAACACCTTGTCGCTCGTCAGCTCCATCGCCCACTACACCGGCGACGCTGCCAACGACGTCGACGAGTTCATCGCCTTGATGGATGCCCGCCTCGATGCCCTCTCCGCCGCCCACGGCCTGCTCACTGACGCCGACTGGGAGCCGGTTGACCTCGGCACCCTCCTGCGCCGGATCGCCCGCCCGTTCGATCGGGACTCGAGCGAGGCGATCCGCCTCACCGGGCCGAGCCTGCTGATCGCACCCGGCAAGGCCACGACCCTCACCCTGCTGTTCCACGAGATGTTCGCCAACGCCGCCCGCCACGGTTCGCTGAGCTCGCCGACCGGCACGGTCGACGTCGAGTGGAATGCCGACACCGATGGTGCCGGCACCGTCACCTGGCGCGAGCGGGGCGGGCCGACCGTCGCGCCTCCGTCGTCGGCCGGGTTCGGCACGTCGATCATCCGCGACGGCGCCGCCCACGAACTCGGCGGGATCGAACTCGACTTCGCACCGGAGGGCCTGACCGCCGTGTTGAGCCTCGACGCCCGCCGAAGCGGGGTCGAGGGCGCGCACGAGTCGGTCGCCACGGCGACCTCGAGTGTCCGACTCGGCGAGGCGCTCGTGGTCGAGGACGACTTCATGGTCGCCATGAACACCAAGCGCATGCTCGAAGAACTCGGCGCCGACAACGTCACGATCCACGCGACGGCGAGTGGTGCCCGCCACATCCTCGACGAGCGCGCCGTCGACTTCGCCGTACTCGACGTTTCCCTCGAGGAAGGTTCGAGCCTGGAGATCGCGGCGCTGCTGCGAAGCCGGGCGATCCCGTTCGTCTTCGCGACCGGGTACGGCAGCTCCGATGCGAATCTCCAGAACCTCGGCGCGCTCGCGGTGCTCACCAAGCCGGTGTCGCCCTCGATGCTCGCCGGCGTGATCGACGCCGGCTCGAGACCGCGATGACCGAGGCGATCCGCCCGAACAAGATCCTCATCATGGAGGACGATCTCGACCTCGCCGCCCAATGGGCGAGCGAGCTGCGGTCCCGCGACATCGAGCCCGTGATCGCGGCGACCGGCGCGGCCGCGATCCGGATCTTCGAGGCCGAAGACTTCGACGGCGCGATCGTCGACATGGTGGTCAACGACGCTGACGGCAACCGGCGAGCGTCGGAGGGCGGCCTCATCCTGCTCCAGCGAATCAAGGCCTCGGACCGGATCCGGCGCCGCCGACCGATCCCGATCGTGGCGGTCAGCGGCGCGGCACGCGGGATCTATCCGACCATCCTCGACCAGGCCCGGGCGGTCGGTGCCGATCTCGGATTCAGCAAGCCGGTGCAGCCGGTCGAACTCATCGATGGACTCCTGCGCCTGATCGACGAGGCGCTCGAGAACTGAGTCAGAGCACCCGGAAGGCGGCCCGGATCTCGTTCACGAAGATCTCGGGCTGCTCCCACGCCGCGAAGTGGCCACCGGCGTCGAGTTCGTTCCAATAGCGGATGTCGGTGTACCGCTTCTCAGCCCACCGCCGGGAGCAGCGGATGATCTCCTTCGGGAAGATCGAACAACCCGTGGGCACATCGACCGACCCGCCACCGAACGAGGTGAAGCTCTCCCAGTAGAGGCGGGCGCTCGACGCGCCGGATCCGGTGAACCAGTAGATCGAGATGTTGTCGAGCATCTGATCCTTGGTGAGCGCGTCTTCGGGGTGGCCGTCGTTGTCGGTCCAGGCCCACATCTTCTCGGCGATCCACGCCGCCTGGCCGGCGGCGGAATCGACGAGGGCGTAGCCGAGGGTCTGGGGCCGGGTCGACTGTTGCTTCGAGTACCCCGAGTCCCATTTGTCGTAGTGCTCGAGGGCCTGAAGGGCGCCGACCTCCTGCTCGGTCGGATCCTCCAGCGACTCCGACGTGGGACCGGCGACCGGCATGTTGGTGTGGATCGCCCGGACGTTGCCGAGGTTCTGCATGCCGATGTACGTCGTCACCGCGCCGCCCCAGTCACCGCCCTGGGCGACGTAGGACTCGTAGCCGAGTCGCACCATCAGGGTGTTCCACGCCGTCGCGATCCACTCGATGCCGGCGCCCGTGTCGGTCGGCTTGCCACTCCAGCCGTAGCCCGGCAGCGACGGCATCACGAGATGGAAGGCATCGTCGGCCGAGCCGCCGTGTTCGGTCGGATTCGTGAGCGGACCAACGACGCCCATGAACTCGGCGACCGAACCGGGCCAGCCGTGGGTGAGCACCAGCGGGGTGGCGTCGTCGTGCGGCGACCGGACGTGCAAGAAGTGGATGTCGACGCCGTCGATCTCGGTGAGGAAGTGGTCGTAGGCGTTGAGCTCGGCCTCGAAGCGGCGCCAGTCGTACTCGCGGGCCCAGTAGTCGCAGAGCTCCATGGTGTAGGCGAGCGGAATGCCCTGGCTCCAGTCGTCGACCGGTTCGGCGTCGGCCCAGCGGGTACGGGCGAGACGGTCGCGGAGATCGGCGATCTCGTCATCGGTCACGCTGACGGTGAAAGGGCGGATGGCGTCGCTCATGGCGCCATGCTCGCGGCGGCGCCGGTCGGCCGCAATCCGAGCCGCCCGGCCCCACCGCTGCGCGCCGACGGTTCGTCTGCCTAGGCTCGCACCGCCATGACGCTCGACAGCACCTTCGTGTCGATCCTCGACTACCTCGGCGTGTTCGTCTTCGCCCTCTCGGGTGCATGGCTCGCGATCCGCCGGGATCTCGATCTGGTCGGTGTCGTCACCCTGGGCCTGGTCACCGGCCTCGCCGGAGGTGTCGCCCGCGACGTCCTGGTCGGTGATCTCCCGCCGGTCGCCGTTCGCGAGGGGCAGCTGCTCGCCGTCGCTGCGGGCGCAGCCGGCGCCGCGCTCCTCGTCCCCCGCCCCGACGCCGCCCTCGAACGACTGGTCGTGATCCTCGACGCCGTCGGCCTCGGCCTCTTCGCGATCGTCGGTGCGACCAAGGCGGCCGAAGCCGGAATCGGGATCGTCGGCGGCATGGTCGTCGGCACCGTCTCGGCGATCGGTGGTGGCCTCCTGCGCGACGTGCTCGCCGACGAAGTCCCCCAGGTCTTCCGACCCGGCTCTCGCCTCTACGTCATCCCCGCCCTGCTCGGTGCGCTCATCGTGGGACTCGCCTGGGAGTTGGAGATCGAAAACCCTGCAACCGAGGCGGGGGGTGCCGTCGTCGTCATCGGCCTTCGCCTGTTCGCACTCCACTACGGGTGGCACGCGCCGCTGCCCCGACGCCACGGCGCCCCCTAGAGTCCGACTATGGACCTGCCGGTCACGCCGCCCGTCAAGCCGATGCTCGCCAAGGCGATCGACGGCATCCCCGAGACGGGCGATCTCGCCTTTGAACCGAAGTGGGACGGCTTTCGCTGCATCGTCTTCCGCGACGGTGACGAGATCCATCTCGGATCGCGGAACGAACGTCCCCTCACCCGCTACTTCCCGGAACTGATCGAACCGCTCAAGGCGAGCCTGCCCGAACGATGTGTCGTCGACGGCGAGATCATCGTGACGATCGGCGACCATCTCGGCTTCGACGCCCTCCAGCAGCGGATCCATCCCGCCGAGTCACGGGTCAACCGGCTGGCGGCAGAGACACCAGCCGAGTTCGTGGCCTTCGACGTGCTCGCCGTCAACGACACCGACCTCACCGACGAGCCGTTCCGCGACCGCCGCGTGATCCTCGAGACGATCGGTGCGAACTTCGAACCGCCGATCCATCTCGTGCCTTCGACCCTCGACCGCGCCACCGCCCACGAGTGGTATGTCGCGTTCGAAGGTGCGGGCCTCGACGGTCTGATCGCCAAGCCTCGCGACGGCACCTACCAACCGAACAAACGGGTGCAGTTCAAGGTCAAGCACACCCGCACCGCCGATGTCGTCGTCGCCGGCTATCGCATGCACAAGGACGGCAAGGGCGTCGGCTCCCTCCTCGTCGGTCTCCACACCGTCGACGCGGACGGCACGCCGGGCCGGCTGCAACACATGGGCGTCGCCTCGAGCTTCAAGGCGAGCATGCGCGAGGAGCTCGTCGACGCCCTCGCCCCCTACGTCACTGACGACCCTGCGGAGCACCCGTGGGGCGAGTGGATGATCGCCGAAGCCCACCAGGACGGCCTCATGCCAGGCGCCCCCAACCGCTGGTCGGGCGGACGCGACACCGCATCATGGACCCCGCTGCGTTGCGAACTCGTCGCCGAGGTCAAGTACGAGGCCGTGCTCAACGGCCGCTTCCGGGGCACCACCAGATGGGTGCGCTGGCGCGGCGATCGTGATCCGGCTACCTGCACCTACGACCAGCTCGAGACGCCGGTGCCGATCGCGATCCGCGAGGTGCTCGGCGCAGAGGGCTGATCAGCGCGGGTCGTCGGCGAGGGCGCACGCCCCCAACCAGAACGAGTCGATGCGCCGCACGAGTTCGTCGACTTCATCGAGAGACTGGGGCTTGACCAGATAGGCGTTGGCACCGGCTTCATACGACGTGCGGATGACGGTGCGGTCGTCGCTGCCCGACAGCACGACGATCGGCACCGAACGCACACTGTTGGTCGCCCGCATCCATTCGACCAGCTCGAGGCCGCTCTCGCCCGGAAGGTTGAGGTCGACGATGGCGATCACGGGGCGGGGGTCGCGGCCGAGGCGGTCGATCGCCACGCTCACGTTCGGGACGACGTCGAGTGTCGCCTCGGACCCGATGCGCTGGAACGCCGAGCGGATCAACGCTTGATCGGCCGGCTCGTCCTCGACGAGCAGCACGTGGCGGGTCTCGGTCACTCGGCGATGCTACCCGCTGTCACCCCCCGTGGCCTGAGTCATGTGCCTCGGGAAACCGTTCCGACGATCCCCTACAGTTGCCCCATGTCAGAGGAGTTGTTCGTCTGCGGGATCGGCGCTTCGGCCGGCGGACTCGCCCCGCTTGAGGAGTTCTTCGATTCGGTGCCGACCGATGCCGGGCTCGCCTATGTGGTGATCCAGCATCTGTCGCCCGACCACGAGTCGATGATGGCGACCCTGCTCGGGCGCCACACCGACATGACGATCGCCCAGGCGGTCGATGGCTCCCTGCTGGAGCGCAACCACATCTACCTGATCCCCCCGTCGACCGAGATGACCGTCTTCGGAGGGCGGCTCCGGCTCCGGGCCCGCAGCTTCGAAGGCGGCAGCCTGCCCCGGCCGATCTCGGTGTTCTTCAATTCGCTCGCCGCCGAGTTCGGCGAGCGGGCGATCGCGGTGGTGTTGTCCGGTTCCGGTTCCGACGGGGCCGACGGCATCGAATCGGTTCGCCGCGTCGGTGGTCTGACCCTCGCCCAGGACCAGACCGCAGCATTCCAGGGCATGCCCGACAGCGCTCGAGCGACCGGGATGATCGACGCATCGATCAATCCAGGCGAGATGCCGGAGATCATCGTCGGGTTCGCGAACGGGAAGCGCCCGGCCGAGACCATCGTGACCCTGGAGGCGCCCGAACTCCGCATCCTCCGAGCCATCTCGGAGTCGAGCGACGTCGACTTCAACCAGTACAAGTCATCGACCGTGCACCGCCGCATCGGCCGTCGCTCGACCCTCACCCGATGCGCCGGCCTCGACGAGTACGCCGATCTGATCGAACGGAACTCCGTCGAACGAGACCTTCTGGTCGAGGACCTCCTCCTCGACGTCAGCGCCTTCTTCCGTGACCCGCCCGCATGGCGGGTGGTCGAGTCGCAGATCACGCAGCTGTTGACGGAGGCGGCCGAGCGCGCCACGGCGCTGCGGATCTGGTCGGCCGCGACCTCGACCGGCGAAGAGGCGTACTCGCTCGCCATGGCGGCCGTCGAGGCGCGCGAACGAGCGGGCCTCAACGTGCCGATCCAGGTGTTCGCCACCGACGTCCACCGCGGTTCGCTCGCGACGGCGGCCGCCGGCCGCTACGAGGAAGATCGCCTGATCGGCGTTTCCGCCGCCCGGCGCGACCGGTTCTTCGAGCGGGTCGACGACGCCTGGCACGTACGGCGCGAGCTGCGATCCCTGGTGACCTTCGCCAATCACAACCTGCTCGCCGACGCACCGTTCACCAGGATCGACATGGTGGTGTGTCGCAACATGTTGATCTACCTGCGCAGCGCGGCCCAGGAGACTGCGCTGTCGCTGCTGTTCACCGGGCTGCGAAACGGTGGCGTCCTCGTGCTCGGTCCGAGTGAGACGCCTGGCGTTCTCGACCAGGACCTCTCGACGATCGACCGCACGTGGCGGGTGTTCCGCAAGGAGGGCGACACCACCGTGCGTCGCGCCCGGCGGCTCCCGGTGGTGCCCGGCGCGCTGTCGGGCGGCCGCTTCACCCGCTCGGCCCGATCGACGGTCACCGCCGACCAGCGACTGCTGCGCGCCTACGACGCCATTCTCGACAGCCAGTTCGTCGCCGGCATGCTCGTCGACCAAGCGGGCGAACTCGTGCACACCTTCGGTCAGGGAACCCGGTTGATGGGGCCACCGCGGGGTCGGCCCACGCTCGACGTGGTGAGCCTGATCGAGGATCCGGTCATCCGGATCGCAGTCAGCGCCGTGCTCAGCCGGCTGGCCAGCGACGGCTCGCCCGACGATGTCACCCGGGCGGTCGTGTTGCCCGAAGGCTTCCAGCTGTCGTCGGACACGGGCGCCACGACCG
>JBCBYI010000160.1:0-9666 GCA_039815945.1 Actinomycetota bacterium
CCTCGAGCAGATCAACGTCGGCGGCGACCCGTCGCCCAAGGGCGACGCCGAATCGTTCGGGCTGCTCGAGGCGGGCGCCGTTGCGCAGATGGAAGCGGGCGACCGGATCGCGCGGCTCGTCGCCGCGCTTGGCCGTGAGCAGGTACTCAGCGGCGAGGCGCCGGAGTCCGTCTTCGCTCGGGTCGACCTCGATCCCCTCGTCGTCGACCCACCGCCGCAGGCCGGGGACCGGCGAGAGCGTCGAGAACCGTCGCAGGCTCGGCACCGTCGCCTGGAGTTCGTCGGTCACCTGCTTGAGCAAGAAGTCGCCGAGCGGCACGCCGCGCAGACCGCTCTGGCAGTTGGTGATCGAGTAGAAGATCGCTGTGTCAGCCGGCGCGAGGCCCTCGGGATCGGCGAGGTCGTCGTCGGGGATCGGTGCGTCGATCACGTCTTCGATGCGGGTCGCGAGTCCGTGGACGAGCGCGATCTCGACGAAGATCAACGGCTCCGCGGGCAGGCTCGGATGAAAGAAGCCGTAGCAGCGCCGGTCGTGTTCGAGTCGCCGGCGGAGATCCTCCCAGCCGCGGATCTCGTGCACGGCCTCGTACTCGATGAGCTTCTCGAGCGTCTCCGCCGGGGTCTGCCAGTCGATGGCCCGCAGTTCGAGAAAGCCTCGGTTGAACCACGACGACAGCAAGTAGCCGAGGTCTCGTTCGGCCGGTGCGAGCAGCTCGTCGCGCAGGCGCAACAGATCGGCTCGCATGGTGAGGAGGGTGTGGATGCCGTCAGCCGCCAGGTTGATCGACCGGAACAGATCGAGCCGCGGCGCTTCTGCCGCCGACCACAGGTCGCGAGCCGTCGTGGCGTCGGGGGCCGACTGGTACGAGGCGATCGCGTCGGCGAGGGCAGCCGGGTCGGGCGCGAACTCGTCGACGAGGAAGCCGAAGAACGAACGCTTGGCCTCGTCGTCGCCGTCTCGGGTCAGGTTCGCATAGCGCCGAACGACGAGTTCGGCGAGGCTGCGGGCGGCCGCTTCGTCGCGCAAGCGCGTGAGTGCCCGGCACGTCTCCTGCAAGACGACGAGTTCGGGGTTCGCGGGCGGGGCCACGAGCCCGAGTGTACGACGAGTTAGCCGTTGGCTGATACCTTCGTCCTCTACGCTGGGTTGCGATGACGGGGCTCACGACCATGCCGAAGCCGACCGCCGGCGATCTGGTGGCGGGCATCTCGGTCGCACTCGTCGCTCTCCCGCAGTCGCTCGCCTACGCCGAGATCGCTGGCATGCCGCCCCAGTACGGCCTCTTCGCGTCGGCGCTCCCCCCGATTCTCGCAGCCCTCTTCGTGTCGTCGCGCTACCTCCAGACGGGCCCGGTGGCGCTCACCGCCCTCCTCGCGTTCGGTGCGCTCGAACCGCTCGCCGACCCGGGGTCGGGCGAGTACATCGCCCTCGCTGCCGGTCTCGCCCTGCTCGTCGGGGTGTTCCGGATCCTGCTCGGGCTCTTGCGGATGGGCGGCGTCGCCTATCTGCTTTCGGAACCGGTGCTGACCGGTTTCACGACCGGTGCGGCGATCCTCATCTTGTCGAGTCAGCTCCCGAAGGTGTTCGATGTCGAGACCGACGGCGACGGGGTGCTCGCCGACGCGCTGCAGGCGCTTGCATCACCGGGTGAGTGGCAGTGGCCGGCGATCGGCTTTGCGGTGCTCACGCTCGCCTTCATGTTCGGCGGCCGCCGCATCCATGCCCTGTTCCCGGGCGTCCTCGTCGCAGTGGTCGTCGGGGTCGTGCTGTCGTCGGCGTCGGGCTACGACGGCTCGATCGTCGGCGAGCTCGACGGTGGGTTCGTGTCGCTCACGTTCGACTTCCCGTGGGAACGCACCGGCGATCTCGTCGTTCCGGCGCTGGTCATCGCGCTGGTGGGCTTCGCCGAACCGTCCTCGATCGCTCGGACGTTCGCCGCTCAGGAGCGAGAGCCCTGGGACGCCAACCGTGAGATGGTCAGCCAGGGCGTGGCGAATCTGGCGGCCGCCGTGTCGGGCGCGTTCCCGGTCGGTGGATCGTTCAGTCGCAGTTCCCTCAACAAGCTCGCCGGCGCCACGAGTGCGTGGGCGGGCGCCATCACTGGCGCATTCGTGCTCCTCGCGTTGCCGCTCACCCCGCTCCTCGAGAATCTTCCCGACGCGATCCTGGGCGCGATCGTGCTCGGCGCCGTGGTCAAGCTCATCCGCCTCGACGAGCTCTGGGCGCTCGTGCGGGCCAATCGGGTTCAGGCGCTCGTCGGCGTCGGCACCCTCGCGGCGACACTGCTGTCGGCGCCGCGGGTCGAACGGGGGGTGATGGTCGGCGTCGGCCTGGCGCTGCTCGCCCACCTGTACCGCGAGCTGACCATCACGACACCGAGCCGCCGCGACGGCGACACCCTGACCGTCGCGCCCGAAGGGGTGCTTTGGTTCGCGACGATCCCGAGCGTCGATCGCCTGATCCGGCGGGCGATCGCCGAGCACCCCGATCTCGACACGGTCGTGCTCGATCTCGCCGGTGTCGGCCGCATGGATTACTCGGCCGCGGCCGCGTTGCGACGCATCGTCGAGGAGATCGGAGAGTACGAGAACGACGTCTCGGTCGAGATCGTCAACGTGCGTCAGGGAGCGGCCCGCGGCGCCGCCGAACACCTCTTCGACTGAGCGTCACCAGGTGATCGGAGCGGTTGCGCCCAGGGCGCGGCCTTCGGTGCGGACGCCCTTCTCGGTCATCTGTGGACCGATCTCCTGCCAGAGCTTCGGCAGCTTGTAGTGCACGACGCGCGGGAACAGGTGATGGAGGGCATGGTGGTCGTGGCCGCGAATGATGAAGGTCGAGCCGGGGAAGACCGCCACCCGGGTATCGACGTACCGGCCGATGCGGCCCGCGCCCGGGTGGTGCGGGAACCACGCGAAGATGAAGCCGAGCCAGCAGACGACGAGCTTCGTCGGGATGAACCACAGCACGAGGGCCTCGACCCCGACCCCGGCCACGAACGCCGCGACGAGCACCGCGGTGCTGATCAGCCAGTAGCGGAAGGTGTAGCGATCATCCTCGGGCACGCGCTCGGCCCGACTCTCACGGAGTGCTCGGGGGAGCAGCACGGCCGCCGCGGGCACGAAGGCGAACAGTGGGAGCAGGGTGCGAACGAGCACGGCGCCGTAGAACTTCTTCGGCAGCTCGCGCAGGGGACCCTGGGCGAAGAAATCGGGGTCCTTCTCAGGGTTGTTGGTGAAGGCGTGGTGGCGCATGTGGCTGATGCGATGGCCCTTGAACGAGAACCCGACCGGGATCGCCGAAAGCATGCCGACCACATCTTCGACCCAGCGTCCCCGCATCGTGTCGCCCCAGACGTTGCCGTGGGTGGCCTCGTGCATCGGCATGTAGAAGGTGGTCGCCACGACAAAGCTGAGGATCCCGCCCAGCCACAGCGGGATCGCCCCGGTGAAGCCGGCGATCAGGATCGCGACCCAGGCGGCCGAGAAGACGACGAAGGTGGCGAGCAGGCGCCACGCGATGCCGCCCCGGTACGGCGCCACGAGCCGGCGTTCGTCGCGCAACTCGATTCGCAGCTGATGGTTGACGTCGGTCATCGCAGCCTCCCCGGGACCCGGTCCGATCGATTCGCCTACCTTACGGTGTATGCCTCGACTTCGACAGGTCCGGACCGCCGACGCCCACGAGCTCGCCCAAACGCTCTACTCGATGTTGTTCGGGGAGCGTGATCCCGTCGACGAGCCCGGCACCGCCACCGGATCTCCGGGTGACTGGTGGACGGTCACTGCGCTCGTCCCCGATCTGTTCGATCACATCGTCGGTGGCTTCGGCTTCTATCGCTCGCGCAACCGGCTGCTCGATGCGCAACTGCGGGAGCTCGGCCAGACCCGCACCGGCTGGGCCCGAGGCTCGCAGTTCGTGTACTCCCAGCACGTGAAGGCGTGTCGGGAGGTCGGTCTGGCCGAAGACAAGATCCAGGCGATCCGGGCCTGGTCGGTCTCCGAGCTGTTCACCGCAACCGAGCGGGCGGTGCTCGCCTACACCGACGCGCTCGTGCTCCACGGTGGCCGAGTGCCCGACGAGGTGTTCGACGCGCTCCGGGTCGAGCTCTGCGAGGAGGAGATCCTCGAGCTCACCTACATCGTCTGCACCTACGACATGCACGCGACGATGTCGAAGGCGCTCCGGCTCGAGTTCGACGACGTCGACGACCCGGTCGTCGAGGTTCCCGGCCCCGAGGGCGTCGGCCCGTCGACGATGGACGCCATGCGGGTCGTGGAGGACCTCGAGCCCGACTGAGCGCCGCTCAGGGTTCGCGGGCCGTCATCGGTTCACTCGAAGGGGCGTTCGTTCCACCACGGGATCGACGGCGGCATGTCGGTCGACGGTTTGCCGGGGAAGGCGGCCGGGCGTTTCTCGAGGAAGCTCTCGATGCCCTCGGCAGCGTCGACGCCGCGGCCGAGTTCGTCGATCATGCGGCTGTCGACCTTGTGGGCCTCCATCGGGTGGTCGGCGCCGAGCATCCGCCACAGCATCTGGCGGGTGGTGGCGACCGAGACGGCCGACGTGCCGTCGGCGAACGAGGCGGCGAGCTCGCGGGCGACCGCGACGATGTCGTCGGGCGGGTGCACGCTGCGGATGAGGCCGGCCTCCTGGCCCTCGGCGGCCATGAAGACCTTGCCGGAGTACGTCCACTCCAGCGCCTGGCTGATCCCGACAAGGCGGGGCAGGAACCAGCTCGACGCGGCCTCGGGCACGATGCCGCGCTTGGCGAACACGAAGCCGATCTTGGCCTCGGCCGACGCGATGCGGATGTCCATCGGCAGCGTCATCGTGATGCCGACACCGACGGCGTGGCCGTTGATCGCGGCGATCACCGGCTTGCGGGAGTCGTAGACGCGGGTGGTGACGCGGCCGCCACCGTCGCGCGGCACGCGGGTGGCGTCGTCGCTGGCGACCCGGTCGGGCTGCTCCGATGCGTTGAACGTGTCGGAGCCGCCGCTCAGGTCGGCGCCGGCACAGAAGGCCCGTCCCGCGCCGGTGACGATCACGGAACGGACGCTGTCGTCGGCGTCGGTGATGTCGAACGCGGCGATCATCTCGCGCACCATCACGTTGGTGAACGCGTTCATCTGCTCCGGGCGGTTCAGGGTGATCGTCGCGATGCCCGTGGGGTCCTCACCGGGGAGGTCGAGGAGGATGTGTTCGAAGTCGTTCACTGCTCGACGCCCTCGACGACGAAGCACGCCGTCGTGGCGGTCGAGCCGCCGATGTTGAGGGTGGCGACCCGGTTGGCGCCGTCGACCTGGTACTCGCCGGCGGTGCCGCTGACCTGCTTGGTGGCGTCGACCAGCATGCGGGCGCCGGTGGCGCCGACGGGATGGCCGCCGCCGATCAGTCCGCCGCTCGGGTTGACCGGCATGTCGCCGTCGCGTTCGAGGCGCCCCTCTTCGACCGCTTTCCACGACTCGCCCGGTGCGGTGATGCCGAAGTGGTCGATCGCCATGTACTCCGACGGGGTCATGCAGTCGTGGGTCTCGATCGCGTCGAGCTGGTCGGTGCCGTCGATACCGGCCCGGCCGAAGGCGTCGGTGATCGCCCGACGCACGTGGGGCATGACGAACTCGCTGTCGCTGCTGCGCTCGAACTTCTGATCGATCGACAGGCCGACGGTGGCGTGGCCCCAGCCGCCGATCACGGCCTTGGGGCGGCGACCGCGCTCGGCGAGCCAGCGATCGCTGACGAGGACAACACCGGCCGCACCGTCGGTGATCTGGGTGACGTCGTTGCGCCGCAGGCGACCCTCGACGATCGGGTTGGCGTCGTCGTCGGCCATGAACGATTCCGGGGTCAGCGCCCAGGCCCGGGTCTGGGCGTTGGGGTTGTCCTTGGCGTTGCGGAGGTTGAGTTCGCCGATCGCCCGCAGGTGGGTCTCGTCGATGCCGTAGCGGCGGTCGTACTCGCCGGCGACCCGCTCGAAGGCGTACGGCCAGAAGTGCTCGATGCCTTCTGTCTCGTGGCCGACCCACGCCGCGGCGGTCTGCACCGCGGCGGCCGGACCGCCCGGCATCGTCTTCTCCTGCTCGACGCCGAGTACGAGGACACAGTCGTAGCGTCCGGCCTCGATCTCGGCGGTGGCGGCCAACGTCGCCATCGACGACGACGCACACGCCGCCTCGTGGCGCATCGCCGGCACGCCCCACAGGTCGGGCTCGACGGTGGCGGGCATGGCGCCGAGGTGGCCCTGGCCGGTGTAGAGCTGGCCGAACGCGTTGCCGACGTGGATGCTCTCCACCTCGGCGGCGTCGATGCCGGCATCGGCGAGGGTGGCGGCGACGACCTCGGCCGTGAGGTCGGCGATGTCGCCGCCGGTCTTGGCCAGGTTGTTCGCGAAGTCGGTCTGATGGACACCGAGGATGTTGGTCATGGATCTCCCTCAGGTGGGGTTCGGTACGAGCATGGCAGAGATGCTTCCGGCGAGCGCAGCCCGTACCGGCGCCGCGGCCGGCCGGAGGGCACGGGGGTTGTTGACACCTTGCCCGGCGACGAGGAAGGCCTCGGCCAGGTCGGTCGGGTCGATGTCATGACGCACGACGCCTCGGTCGCGGCCGGCGGTCAACACGGTGGTGAGGTGGTCGACGGCCCGCCGATCCGCGTCGCGGAAGCTGTGGCGGAGCGGACGGTGCGAGGGGAGTCGGCTGAGGGCGGTGCGGAAGACCAGCGACTCGACCCGGAAGAAGTCGGCCTGCCACTCGACGAAGCCAGCGACGGTGCCGGCGACGTCGTCGGTGAGCGAGTCGACGGTCAACCGCTCGACGAGGCCGCCGACCAGGTCGTCGAGGGTGAGGGCGAACGCGGCGGTGAGGGCATCGTCCTTGGTTCCGAAGTGGCTGTAGAAGGTCGCCCCGGAGCATCCGGCCCGTTCGGCGACCGTTTCGGCGGTGAACCCACCCGAGCGGCGGAGTTCGGCCCGCACGGCGGCGACCAGCGCGGCGCGGGTGCGTCGGCTGCGGGCGGTGAGGGTCTTCCCGGTGCGAGGGGTGCCCGTTCGAGTGGTGGGTGCCGGCACGGGGTTTACACTCGCACAGTTTTTCAAGTACTACTAGTAAAACCGCCGCCAGGCCGAGGGGGTCCCCATGAAGGTCGAACTGCGCAACGAGATCCACGGCGGGCTTCCGCCCGGCGACGATCATCCCTACCGCAGCGGAGTGTGGCGACCCCAGTACCGCGAGTACGACGCCTGGGACCTCGACGTCGAGGGGACGATCCCCGACGATCTCGCCGGTGTCTACCTCCGCAACACCGAGACCGCGGTCTTCGAGCCGGCCAAGCGCTACCACCCCTTCGACGGCGACGCCATGATCCACTCGATCGGCTTCGCCAACGGCGAGGCGAGGTACGCCAACCGGTTCGTGCGCACCGAAGGGTTCCTCGCCGAGCAGGAGGCCGGCCGCTCGCTCTGGGCCGGGATCGCCGAGCACCCGTCGAACGCCGTGGCCGATCATGGTTGGGGCGCCCGATCGATGATGAAGGACAACGCCTCCACCGACGTCATCGTGCATCGAGGTGAGGTGTTGGCCAGCTTCTACCAGTGCGGCGAGCTCTACCGCCTCGACCCGCACACCCTCGAGACGAAGGGCACCACCGAGTGGGGCGGGTTCTTCCCGAGGGAGGGGGTGTCAGCCCATCCGCGCGTCGACGAACACACCGGCGAGTTGCTCTTCTTCAACTACGGGGTCGAGGCGCCGTACATGCACTACGGCGTGGTGAGTCCCGAGGGCGAGCTCGTCACCTACATCGACGTGCCGTTGCCGGGGCCCCGGCTGCCCCACGACATGATGTTCACCGAGCACTGGACGATCCTGAACGACCTGCCGCTGTTCTGGGATCCCGGGGCGCTCGAGTCGGGCTACTACTCCAACGTCTTCCGCCGGGACCTCCCCAGTCGGTTCGCGCTCGTTCCCCGACACGGCTCCACCGAGGACATCCGTTGGTTCGAGGCCGACCCGACCTTCGTCCTGCACTGGACCAACGCCTATGAGGACGGCGACGAGGTCGTCCTCGACGGCTTCTTCCAGCACAACCCCACCGCTCGCGGGGTCGACCGCAGCGCCAACGCCGATCCGCGTCACAAGGGGTTCGAGGCGCTCGACATGAACGTGTTGCAGGCCCGCCATCACCGGTGGCGCTTCAACCTCGTCACCGGCGAGACGCGTGAGGAGGTGCTGAGCGAGACGTGTTCGGAGTTCCCGATGATCAACGGGCAGCACTGGGGGCGGCCCTACCGCTACAGCTACAACGCCCTGTGCGCCCACGGCATCTTCGCCTTCAACGGCCTGGTGAAGCACGACGTCGAGACGGGCACCGAGACCTTCTGGCACGCGCCGGAGGGCACGTTCGTCAGCGAGACCGTCGTCGCGCCGAAGCTCGACTCCGCGGGTGAGGAGGACGCCTACCTGCTCACCTTCTCGTGCGACATCGTCAACGACGAGTCGCACTGCGAGATCTTCGAGGCGGCCGATCCCACCGCCGGCCCCATCGCCCGGGTGAAGCTCCCCGAGCGCATCTCGTCGGGCACCCACGCCTCGTGGGCGCCGGCTGCGCAGCTGGCCTAGTCGGCCCGACCGGGCACCAGGGGTTCGAGCACGTTCCAGATCGCCCGACGGACGTCGTCGTGGCGCAGGTAGGTGTCGATGCCGTGCCAGGGCGTGCTGGTCTCCAGCACGAGATCCTCGATCACCTGGCTGGCGTCCTCGTTCGTGAACAGCGGCGCCAACTCGGGCACGAGCGCGACCGGCTCGTTCGGGTGGGCGATGTTGAGCCAGCGCCCGATACCGGGCGGAACCCGGTCGGGGGTGGAGAGGCGGCGGCGGACGTAGCCCTCGACGCCGAGCGGTGAACCGAGGGTGATGAGCGCGTCGAGTTCGATCCCGGTCGTGTGGGCGGCCTCGAAGGCCACGATCGATCCCATCGAGTGGGCGATGACGACCCGCGTGTCGTCGTCGACCGCCGCGGCGAATCGATCGAGCACGACGGTCCGGGTGCCGTCGAGGTCTTCGAGGAATGCGGGTACCTGCCAGAGGTTGAAGGCCGTGACCCGATCGGCGGCCTGGTTGCCGGCTGTGACCACCCGATCCGAATCCGACCAACGGTTCGCGACCTCGGCCAGGTCGGCCAGCCGTTCGGGCGTGACCTCGTCGTAGGCGGACTGGGCCTCGTCGACGACATCGCCGATCGTGCGGCGCAGTGTCGACCACGTCGACGTCGCGGTCTGCTCGGCCCGGTCGTCTCCGACGTACCAGTCCCAGTCCTGGTAGTAGGCGAACGCGCTGTTGGAACGGAGCCAGGTGTCGAATCGGCTCGGTGCCGGCGCGGCGAGCGCGTCGATCCACGCGCTGCGCGCCTCGTCGGCTCCTGGTCCCGGCGCGTCGCCGACGCCGTGGATGAAGACGATCGGCGCCATGGCGGGTCCTAGAGCTCGAAGGTGGCTCGGGTGAGGAAGTCGCCCTCGGTGATCTCGGCGGTCGCCTCGCGGCGCTCGCCCTTCAGCCAGACCGCACCGTCGGGGTCGGCCTCGAGGTTCTTCACCCACTGGGAGTTCGACCGCACGGTCGAGACGTCGATGCGATCGCCGATTCGGGTCGCGACGAGCGGCACCTCGCGGGTCT
>JBCBYI010000161.1:0-9604 GCA_039815945.1 Actinomycetota bacterium
TGCAAAAGGGGGCCAGCGGTCGGGCGTCCTCGTCCTCACAGGCGGAGAGGACGAGCAGGTCGAGCAGGCTGAGGCCGGTCGCGTCCTTCACGGTCGGTCCTCAGCGTTCCGGCGGTGCGACGAAGTCGATGAGTTCCTCGACCGCGCCGAGCAGCGGCGTCTCGAGATCCTTCCACGAGGTGACCTGGCCGAGCACGTGCTTCCAGAAGGCAGCCGGCGTGGCCTTCACCCCGAGGGCGGCGATGACCCCCTCTTTCCACGGCTGGCCCTTGGGCACGACGGGCCACGCCTCGATGCCGATGACCGACGGCTTCACCGCCTGCCACACGTCGACGTAAGGATGGCCGGTGATTACGACGTTGCGATCGTGGATCTCGGCGGCGATGCGGGATTCCTTGGACCCGTCGACGAGATGGTCGAGCAGGATGCCGAGGCGGCGACGATCACCGGGCCGGAAGCCGCGAACGCGCTCGGCGAGATCGTCGGCGCCGTCGAGTTGTTCGACCACGACCCCTTCGACGCGCAGGTCGGCGCCCCAGACCTTCTCGATCAGCTCGGCGTCGTGGATACCCTCGACCCAGATCCGGCTGGCGCGGGCGACGCGGGTAGGGACGTCGCCCGCGTCGATCGAGCCGCTGGCGGTGATCTTCGGCGTCTCGGGCTCGGCCTTCGGGAGCACGAGCTTGCAGGGCACGCCCTTGCCGTCGATGCCGGCGCGCACCGAACCGTCGGCGTAGCGGACGGTGTGGTCCTTGCCGTAGCGGTCGCGCAGCACGAGGCGTGGGGGAGCGAACGACACGAGCGCACCGACCACCCCGGTCGTGCGATCTTCGAGCACCAGACCACGGCGAGCGGCGACGACGGGATAGTCCCGCTTCTGTTTGCGGGGCGCGTTCGGATCGAGCGGATCGGACAGCATCCCCGACGTGTCGTAGCTCATCGTTGGAAACCTAGTGCCTGATCGTCCGCCCGAGTGGCCACTCTGGGAGCGATGACTCGTACAATAGGAGCGTGGACTACCACGTTGAGGAGTTGGCCGACACGACCGGCGTCGCGGTCGACACGATCCGCTACTACCAGCGAGAGAAACTGCTCGCCCCGCCTCGCCGCGAAGGCCGCCGTGCCTTCTACGACGATGCCCATCTCGAGCGCATCAACGAGATCCGATCGCTGGCCCAGCAGGGCTTCAGCCTCGCCCAGATCCGTGAGCTCTCGAACGCCGACGGCTCGGGCCTCCTCGTCGATCTCGCCGAACAGAACGCCGCGGACCCCGACCTCGACAAGACCGAGCTCGCCCGTCGGGCTGAGATCCCGGAGTTCTTGATCGACGTCGTCGTCAGCGCCGGCCTCCTCACGCCGATCGGGGAGGGCGACGAGCAGCGCTTCGCCGCCGACGCGGTCGACATGCTCGTCGCCGCCCGCACCCTCGTGAGCGAGGGCGTCTCGCTCGAGGAGCTCACCGCCCTCGCCATGCGCCACGCCACCCACATCGAAAACGTCGTCGACGACGCCATCGAGTTGTTCAAGCGCAACAGCCGTCTCAAGGAAGAGAATGGAGCGAAGGGTCGCGACCGCGACGACCTCGTGGCACTGATGCACCGGCTCGTGCCGGTCGCGTCGAACCTCGTCGGCCAGCACTTCGAACGAACCCTGCGCACGCGGGCCCTCGCCCGGCTCCGCGACGACACCCCGGTCGGCGGTGGTGTGGTCGTCTTCGCCCGCAAGCTCGACGAGCGGGTCGACCCGGTCGCGATCTACGCCGCGGCGACCGACCATCACCGCTCGCTGTGGGTCCGGCCCGACGAGCAGTTCGCCCTCGTCGCCCTCGGCGCCGCCGAGCTCGTCGAACCCCACGGCGACTCCCGCTTCTCCGCCGCCTCGGCCGCTCGGGCCGCGCTGAGCGCCCGTATCCGCCGCCACGGCCCGGCCGACGCACCGGCGCCGGTCATGGTCGGTGGTTTCTCGTTCACCGCCGGCAGCCGTCCGCTCGCCCCGGACTGGACCGGTTTCCCCGACGCGCGGTGGATCCTGCCCGAGGTCACGGTGGTCGACCGGCCCGACGGCTCGTGGCTGCTCGCTGCGACCTCGCTCGAGGAGGGCGACGACGAGAGCGCGGCGCTCGACGTGCTCGAGGCCCGGCTCGAGGAGATGGCGGCCAGCCCCGCGCCCACACCGGCCGTGCTCGGCGAGATCGTGCGCGGCGACGCCACCCACGACGATCCCGACTACGTCCGGCTCGTCGCTGATGCGATCGGCGACATCCGTTCCGGTGCGCTCGACAAGGTCGTCCTCGCCCGGGTGATCCCCCGCGGACCGATCGACACCCCCGCCGTGCTGCGGGCTCTTGCCGAGCGCTTTCCGACGTGTGCGATCTTCGCGTTCGGCGTCGGCAACCGGGCCTTCATCGGCGCCTCGCCAGAACGGCTCGTGACCCTCGACGGTCGTGAGGTCTCCACCGTCGCCCTCGCCGGCACGACCGGCACCGGCTGGGACGAGACCTCCGACGCCGCGCTCGCCGCCGAGATGCTCGCCTCGCCCAAGATCCGCGCCGAGCACCAGTTCGTCGTCGACGACATCACCGCCCGGCTCGCCACCCTCGGCCTCGTCGGCGAGACCCCGGCCGAGCCCGACGTGATGCGCCTCGCTCGGGTGCAGCACCTGCGCACCCCGATCTCCGCCCGCGTCGAGCGCCGCTCCGGCGGGGTCAGCGACATGGACGTCATCCGGGTCGCCAACGTGCTCCACCCGAGCCCGGCCGTCGGCGGCACGCCGTCGGATCCGGCCGTCGATTGGATCCTCGCCAACGAGGGCTTCGACCGGGGCTGGTATGCCGCACCGGTCGGCTGGACCGATCTCGACGGCAACGGTGAGCTGCGGGTCGCCCTGCGCTCGGCGCTGGTCGACGAATCGCAGGTCCAACTCTTCTCCGGGGCCGGCATCGTCGCCGACTCCGACCCCGACGACGAACTCGCCGAAACCGGTGTGAAGCTCCGGGCCCTGCTCGACGTGATGGAGTCCGCTCGATGACCGATCCCGCCACCACCTCGATCGACGGAGACGATCCCGTCTACGGGCCGATCGCCGCGTTCGCCGGCCAGCTCGCGGCGCTCGGCGTCCGCGACATCGTCATCTCGCCCGGTTCGCGATCGACGCCGCTGTCGGTCACGTTCCACGCCCATCCGCAGCTGCGGACCCACATCCAACTCGACGAACGGTCGGCCGCCTTCTTCGCTCTCGGCCAGGCCAAGGCGTCGGGGCGGCCGTCGGTGCTGATCTGCACCTCCGGGACGGCGGCGGCGAACTACCTGCCCGCCGTCGTCGAGGCCAACCACGCCTGCGTGCCGATGATCGTGTGCACCGCCGACCGTCCGCCCGAGCTGCGGGGCTGGGGTGCCGGCCAGACGGTCGACCAGGTCGGCATGTTCACCACCAACGTGCGCTGGGCGACCGACCTCCCGATCCCGTCGGACTGGTCCGAACCCGCCGCCCGCATGGCGGCGACCCGTGCGTACGAGGCGTCGACCGGCGACGGTCGGGGACCGGTCCATCTCAACTGGCCGCTGCGCAAACCACTCGAACCGGTCGACGGCGTGCCGGTGCGCGAGTACGAGACCGTCGACGACGGTCCCGGCCTGTGGAGCTCCCCCGGCGAACCCTTCGCCACGATCGAAGGGATCGAGAAGGGCGTGATCCTCGTCGGCCCCGACGCGGCGCCCGGCATCAAGCCCGGCTTCCGGTTGGCCGATGCGATCGCCGACTTCGGCGACGCGGTCGGATGGCCGATCATCGCCGAACCGATGACCCAGCTGCGCTTCCGCGAGCGGCCCGCCGTGATCGCCCACGGTGAGCACCTGCTCAAGCACGGTGGAGTCGTCGACGAGTTGCGACCCGACGTGGTCGTCCGCTTCGGCGCCGCCCCGACGACGGCGCCCGTCAATCAGTGGCTCGAACGGGTCCGGCCCGACCAGGTCATCGCCGTGGACCCCGAGCAGCGCTGGCATGACTCGTCGTTCACGACGACGAGCCATCTCGCCGTCGACCCCGTCATCTATGCCATGAACGCCGCCCGTCGCGTCGGGGTCACGCCCGGCTCCTGGTTGGATCGATGGCGCAGCCTCGACGACGCCGCCGGGAGTGCGGTCGACGAGGTGCTTGGCTCCGGCGGACGCTCGAGCGGTTCGGTCGTACGCGATCTCTGCTCGATCGCGGACGGCGAGCCGCTCTTCGTGATGTCCTCCAACTCGATGCCGCCGCGTGATCTCGACTCTTTCGTCCCCACCGGAACCCCGATCGGCTTCGTCGGCAACCGCGGCGCAGCCGGCATCGACGGCATCACCTCCACCGCCCTCGGCTTCGCGTCCCACGTCGGTTCCGAGGCTCCGGTCGTCGTCTTCACCGGCGATCTGGCGCTGCTCCACGACATCGGCGGTCTGCTCGGTGTCGAGCGGGCCGGCGAGCATCTCACCGTCGTGTGCATCGACAACGACGGTGGGCAGATCTTCTCGATGCTGCCGATCCATGGCCGGATCGATCCGGCCGACTACGACACCATCTTCCGCACACCGCACGGTATCGATCTCGCCCAACTCGACGGGCTCGCCGGCATCGACGTCACGGTGGTCGGCGACGGTGACGATCTGGCCGGGGTGCTGGCGGCAGCCACCGGGCGCACCGAACCCGGTGTCGATCTCGTGATCGTGGCGATCGACCCCGATCACGACATGGACGTGCGGCGGCGGATCCGGGCCGGCGTCGGCGTGGCGATCGCCGGGTGAGCGTCGTCGCCCTGCACGGCTTCACCGGCGACGCGTCGACGATGCGCGAACTCGCCGACCTGATCGATCCGGATGCGATCGTGCCCGATCTCGCCGGCCACGGCGCAGGGCCGCATTCCGCAAACCCAGCCCACTACACGGTCGATGCGATGGCCGCCGCCGTGCTCGCGCTCACCGGCGAGCCGATCGATCTCGTCGGCTACTCGATGGGCGGCCGGGTGGCGTTCACCGCGGCGTGCCGGCATCCCGAGCGGGTCCGTTCGCTCTCGCTCATCGGCGCGTCGGCCGGGCTCGCCGGCACCGACGAGCGTCAGGCCCGGGCGCAGGCCGACGATGATCTCGCCGCCCTCATCGAGCGTGATCTCGCCGCCTTCGTCGACCGTTGGATGGCCAACCCGCTGTTCGCCACCCAGGGCCGCCTGGGCGAGGCGTATCTCGCCGCGTCGCGGGCCCAGCGGCTCGGCAACGATCCGGTTGCGCTCGCCACGAGCCTGCGACGGGCGAGCACCGGCCGGATGGCACCCCTGCACGATGCACTCGACCGCTGCACGATGCCGGTCGGCCTGATCGCCGGCGGCGACGACTCGAAGTTCGTCGACATCGCCGCGACGCTCGCCGATCGGCTTCCCGATGCCGTCGTCCACGTCGTCGACGGGGCCGGGCACGCCGCCCATCTCGAGGCGCCGGCCGCGGTGGCCGATGCGATCCGCCACACGATCGGTCGGGCATGAGCCTCGAGCTGATCCCCTACGAGCTGGCGCTCCGTTCGCCGATGGCCACCTCGCATGCGATCGTCGCCGAGCGGACCGGTTCGCTCGTCCGGCTCTCCGAGGGCGGTACCGTCGGGTGGGGAGACCTCTGTCCGATGCCGGGCTGGTCGGCCCACGATCTGGCCACGCTGCGCGATCGGGTCGACCTCGCCGGGCTGCGGCTCGAGGAGGACATGGTCGCCGACGTGCTCGGCTTGCTCGCTGCCGCACCGGAGGCCCGCGCCGCCGTCGCCGGTGCTGCCGCCGACGTGCTCGCCCAGGAGGCGGGCCTGCCGCTCGCTGCGCACCTCGCCCCCGACCCGCTCGAACGGGTTGCGGTCAACGCGACGATCGGAGCGGCCGACGTCTCAACCGCCCTCACCAACGTCTATCTGGCGATCGCCAACGGCATCGAGACGATCAAGCTGAAGGTCGCCCATCGTCGTGTCGAGGAGGATCTCGCCCTCGTCGAGGCGGCCCGCCGAGCGGTCGGCGACGACATCGAGCTCCGGCTCGACGCCAACGGTGGGTGGCGGCCCGACGAGGCGCTGGAGATCCTCGAACGGTTGGCGCCGTTCGGTGTCGCCGTCTGTGAGGAGCCGACGGCCGGCATCGACGAGATCGCAGCCGTCGGCGCCGAGTCGCCGATCCCCGTCGCGGTCGACGAGTCCGCCCGTGACCTCGACGACCTTCGGCGGGCGCTCGCCACTGGCACCATCGCCCACGTCGTCATCAAACCGCAGGCCCTCGGCGGGCCAGATCTCGCGATGGAGGCCGTCGGCGCCGCGCACGCGGCCGGCGTGACGCCGATCATCACGTCGATGATCGACTCGGCGGTCGGGGTCGCCCACGCCGTGCACGTCGCTGCGGCCAGCGGTGTCACCGCGGCCCACGGCGTCGCCACCTCGGCGCTGCTGGCCGCCGACGTCGCTGCGCCGCTCCCGGTGGAGAACGGCGCGGTCATCGTGCCGTCGATCCCCGGTCTCGGTGTGCGTCCTGCGGCCGGCGCCCGGTAGGTTCCCGGCCCGTGGAGCTCTACATCTTCCGGCACGGCCGGCCCGTTCGTCAGACCGTCGGCGAGGACGAGGGCGCCGACCCGCACCTCTCCGACGTGGGGATCCAGCAAGCCGAAGCCACCCGCGACTTCCTGCGGGAGCACGACATCCGCCACGTCGTCTCGTCCACGATGCGCCGAGCCCACCAGACCGCCATCCCCACTGCGGAGATGCTCGGGCTCGAAGTCGAGCAGCTCCACGACCTGATCGAGTCCGATCACCGGTCGAACACCTACGTGCCGCTCGAGGAGATGTCGGCCGACGACCCCGACACCGCCCACTACTTCGATCTCGACAACCTCGAGGACCACATCTTCAGCGACGGTCTGGAGAACTTCCAGGAGCGGGTCGTGCGCGGGTTCGAGCACGTGATCGCCACCAACAAGGGCAAGCGGGTCGCCGTCTTCTGCCACGGGATGGTCACGGTCGTGTATCTGAAGTCGATCATCGGGCTGGACGACGTGTTGTCGATGCGGCCCGACTACTGCGGGCTGACCCACGTCCAGGCGAGCAGTACCGGCATCCGCAGCGTGCGCTCGTTCAACGAGACCCACCACGTTCGCCACCTGCTCGAACGCTGACGCCTACGATCACGGCGTGAGCCTCACCCTCGTCGTGATGGCCGCCGGACTCGGATCCCGGTTCGGCGGCACCAAGCAACTCGCCGTGATCGGCACCGATGGCGAAGCCTTCCTCGACTTCGCGATCAAGGACGCCCTGGCGGCCGGTATGGACAAGGTCGTGCTGATCGTGCGGTCCGACATCGAAGCCGACGTCCGCCGCCACGTGTCGAGCCAGCATCCTGATCTCGACGTCGCCTACGTCCTGCAGGACACCCACGGCCCGAAGCGCGACAAGCCGTGGGGCACGGCGCATGCGGTGCTCACCGCCGCCCCCGAGGTGCCCGACGCGTTCTGCGTCCTCAACGCCGACGACTACTACGGCGCGTCGACCTATGTCGCCCTCGCCGAGGCGGCCGCCGATCTGCCCGACGACCGGGCCCTGCTCGCCGGCTTCCGGCTCGACCAGACCCTGCCTGAGCTCGGCGAGGTCTCCCGTGGCATCTGTGAGGTCGTCGACGGCGAGCTCGTGTCGCTCGTCGAGACCCACGGCATCGGCCGCCGAGAGGACGGGTCGATCACATCGACCGACCCGGAGGGCGCGTTGGCCGACGACGCCATCGCCTCGATGAACTGCTGGGTGTTCCCGAACAATCTGTTCGCCCACCTCGAGACCGGCTTCGAGACCTTCCTCGCCGAGCACGGCGATGAGCCCAAGACCGAATACCTGCTGCCGACGGTCGTGAACGACCTCAAGGCCGCCGGCGTCTACAGCGTCGGCGTCGTGCCGACGAGCGAGCCGTGGGTCGGCGTCACCAACCCCGACGATCTCGAGATCGCCCGCCGCCGCATCAACGAAGTCCGCTCCTGACCCCCACCGAGAGGCACCTCATGTCCGTCTTCGACGACGTCATTCCCTCGCTCATCACCGACACGCCCGCCCAGGGTCGGGAGCTGGCGATGATGATGGCCCGCAAGACCATCGCCGCCATGCAACCCGACGCGGAGGTGCGCGGCGACCTGCGTCCGGCGTACGCCGAGGACGCCACGGTGCTGCTGCAGGCGGGGCACATCGTGGCGGTCGAGTTCGCCACGATCGCCGCCGCCAACGACTACTGGCGCTGAGCCCATGCGGGTCGCCGCCGCGATCGCCGGTGCCATCATCGGCTTCGCGCTCGGCGCCCTGTTCTGGTCGCTCGCGGCACCGGACGGCGCGCCGAAGGTGTGGGCGCTGATCGGCTCGGTCGACGCCGCGATCGGCGCCTTCGTCGGTTGGCACCTGGCCGGCCGACGACAGACCTGACCGTTGCCTCGCCTTATCGCGACGCGCGCCGACCGCGTCGCGAAAAGGCGAGGCAGTCGCTAGCTGAACTTGGTGGCGGGGGAGGTGAGGCGCTCGCCGTCGATGGTGAGGTCGACCTTCTCGTTGTAGAAGCAGATCAGGCCCTTCACCGGCGCCGACTCGGGCAGCGGTTCGTCGTAGCCCCAGGCGAGGTCGGCATGGGGACCGTCGCCCACGTCGACGCTCCAGTAGCGGGCGAAACCCTTGTAGGGGCAGCCGGTGCTGGTCTCGGTCGGGGTGAGGTGCTCCATGCGGACATCGGCGACCGGCAGGTAGTAGCGGGGCGGCAGACCCGTCTCGTAGAGGATCGTCGGATTGGTCGAGTCGGCGACGACGACACCGTCGACCTCCACCACCACGTGGCGGCTCGATGGTTGGGCGTCGACCCGGCGATACGGATCACGAGGATGGACGTAGACCTCCTCGTCCTCCTCGAACCAGCGCTCGACGTCGGCGAAGTCGATCTTCACGTGGCCGGGCAGCTCGTCGATCGTCGTCGTCGGCAACGCGTCGTCGTGCACGTCGGCGACGGGGATGTACCAGTACGGGTAGTACTCGTGTTCCCAGACGAGCTGGGCGGACGTCGTGTCGACGACGGTGCGTTCGCCGCCGGTGTCATCGCGAACGATGCCTCGGATCCATTTGGGGGTCGATTCGATCTTGAGGGCGCTCATGTCAGGGGGAACTCGCCTGGCGAGGGGATGATTCCCGTCAGGCCTCGTCGAGCTGCGACAACGCCTCGACGGCGCGCCGGGTGGCCTGCTCGGGCGTTCGACGAGCCCCACGAGCAGTCGCAGCGTCGAACCCAGCGTCGTTGAGTGCCGCTCGGGCGACGGACTCCGCATCGACAGCGAGACTCTCCGACGAGTCACCCAGGTAGCCGCAGGCGCGCCGCGTGCCGAGCAGCTCCGCCGCGACCTCTGATGCGCCGCCCTGAGCGAGCGTCAGCGCCGTCATCCCGAAGTCGGCCAGGGCGAACTGCCACGCGCCGGAACGCAGGTAGCCCTCGAGCGTCGAACGAAGCCCTGACCGGGTCTGGGAGGAAGCCGGGTCGAGTGAGAAGGCGATCGATCGTGCGGTCGCGGCGCCGCCTTCGAGGAAGGCATGACCGTTGGCCCGAGCC
>JBCBYI010000162.1:0-9566 GCA_039815945.1 Actinomycetota bacterium
CGCCATGTCCGCGAAGTCAAAGTAGGAGCGCTTCATCTTGGCAGACTTCGAGATCTCCATGGCCTTTGCGCTGACGCCGAGGAAGCCGAGTTCGAGCGACTCGCCGTTGATGATCCGCTCGGCGATCAACACGATCGTGTCGCTCGGGACGGCGAAGCCGACGCCGGCGTTGTCGCCCGATCCGTCGGTGCGGATCGAGGTGTTCATGCCGATGACGTGGCCGTCGCGGTTTGCGAGCGCACCACCGGAGTTGCCCGGGTTGATCGGCGCATCGGTCTGGATCATCTCGACCGGGACCGGGTTGGCCGAGTCGGAGCCGCCGAAGGGATTGATGCGGTTGGCGGCGCTGACGATGCCGGCGGTGACCGACTGGTCGAGGCCGAACGGCGAACCGATCGCGACCGCGAGCTGGCCCACTTCGACCGTCTCGCTCGGGGCGAAGGTCGCCTCGACGAGATCGAGATCGCTCGGGTCGACCTGGACGACGGCGATGTCGCGGGCGGCGTCGCCGCCGATGACCACGCCGCTGACCTGGACGCCGTCGTGGAAGAGCACGCTCACGTTGTCGGCGGTGCCGGTGACGTGGTCGTTGGTGACGATGTAGCCGTTGGCCGCGTCCCAGATGATGCCGCTGCCCTGACCGGAGCCGGTGCTGATGCGCACCACCGACGGGGTGACGGCCCGGGCGACCGCGGTGGCGGGCTCGATCGCGGCCTGCTCGGGGTCGACGATGGGCGGGGCGGTGGTGGCCGGCGCCGTCGATGCGTCGGCCGACGCGTTGGACGCCGGGGAGACCGCGACCTCACGGATGATGGTCGCGGGATCGGCCTGCTGTTCGCCGATCAGGTAGCCGCCGCCGACGAGGCCGACGCTGAGCGCCATGCCGCCGAGGACACCGGCCGCCACCCGCCATCGACCGCCACTCGAGCCGAGAGGCGTTGGCTCGGTGGCGGAGATGACGGGTGACGTCGTGGGGGGTCCGGCCGACCCGCTGGGGGGAGGGAGGGTCTGGTCGGCCGGACGAGGGGGGAGGCTCGATCGGGGCGGCGTGGCCCACGGAGCCGTCGGAGGGGTCGCTCCGGATCCCGTGGGGGATCCGACACCGCTGGGGGGAGGCGGTGGCGGCGGGACCGGAGCTGACGGGTAGGGGCCCGCCGGGCGGCCGGCCGCAGGCTCCGTCGGGGGGAACGGAGTCGAGGTGGGTGCGGGGGGTTCACCCAGCTCGGTGCTGTCTGCTGCGGGCGGCCGCTCTTCGGCGGGCCAGACCGACGAAGCGGGGGGTTCTTCGTCGGACGAATCGTTGATCGGGTGTCGATCCATGTGCGAAAGGTACGGGTTGAAGGCGAAAGGTTTCGTAAGCCGGCGAGAAAATCGACGTGAAGATCCTGACCTTCAATCGGTACAACGTGTGCGAGGCTCAACCCGGATGCAGGAGATCGACGAAAACACGCCCGGTGCCGTCGAGGTCACGACCTGGCATCTCGAGATCACCGACCCGAGCGCGGTCCCTGATGCATCGACACCTCGCCGGGCCGGCGAGATCGTCGTGGCGCAGGAGATGACGACGGCGTTCGCGCGGTGGCTCTACCGCCATGTCGGCGAACCCTGGCACTGGACCGATCGACACGCCCTCGACGACGACGGATGGTCGGCGATCATCTCGTCGCCCGACTACCGCCACATCACGTGCATGAGTGGTGGGGTCCCCGTCGGGTACTGCGAGTACGAACTGCAGGGTTCGAGCGTCGAGATCGTCTACTTCGGACTCGGCACCGAGGTGCATGGCCACGGGCTCGGCGGATGGTTCCTCACCGAGGCGATGCGGCACGGTTTCGGGTACGACGGGGTCGAGCGGGTCTGGCTCCACACCTGCTCGCTCGACGGCCCCCACGCCCGGGCGAACTACGAGGCCCGCGGCTTCACGCTCTTCGCCACCGAGATCGAGTGGAAGGTGCTCGACTGATCGAGCGGCGCTCAGGCGCTGATCTCGGGCAGCGGTGAGTTGATGCTGCGGGGGAACCACAGCACGAAGGTCGAGCCGCGTCCGACGTCGGAGGCGAGATCGACCCGGCCGCCGTGGGCCTCGACGATCTGGCGGACGATGGTGAGGCCGAGGCCCGAGCGTCCGGCTTGGCGGGCCTCGCCCTGGTCACCACGCCAGAACCGCTGGAAGATGCGGACATGGTTCTCCGGCGCGATGCCGGGGCCCTCGTCGGCGACGGAGATGAAGTTCCAGTCGTCGAAACGGTCGGCGGAGACGGTGACGTTGGTGCCTTCCGGGGCGAGGCGGACTGCGTTGGCGATCAGGTTGGCCACGGCTCGGCGAACGGCAGGGCCGTCGCCGCAGACCGGAAGCGCCTCGGCGGGCAGCTGCTTGGTGAGCACCAGCCCGGCCGTGTCGGCCGGCGCGGCGAAGTCGTCGGCGAGATGGTCGACGAGTTCGGCGAGATCGAACTCCTCCTCGCGCATCGTGCGGGTGCCGTGGCGGGCGTAGACGAGCAGGTCGTCGACGAGGGTGGTCATGCGCTCGGCGGAGCGGCCGACGACCTCACCGGCCGAGCGGAGATCCTCGGCCTCGGCCTCGGGGTCCGAGAGCACGACGTCGAGGTTGGTACGGATGACGGCGAGGGGGTTGCGCAGCTCGTGGCTCGCTTCGTGGATGAACTCGCGCTGATTCTCGAACGCCTGGTCGAGGCGGGTGAGCATGTCGTCGAAGGTGTCGGCGAGCTGCTTGAGCTCGTCATCGGGCCCTTCGAGCTCGATGCGCCGCGACAGGTCGGTGCCGGAGATCTCCCGCGCCACCGACGTGATCCGACCGACAGGTCGCAGCACCAGACCGGCGACGAACCAGCCGACGCCGAGGCTGCCGATGAACAACAGGCCGAGCGCGCCGAAGGCGTAGGTGCGGAGCTGATCGAGCGCCTGCTCGTTGACCTCGCGCTCGAAGACGGCCAGTGGATCCTGGACCTCGAACTCGAACGTGCCGATCATGTCGCGACCGTCGGCGTCGCGAAACAGCACCGCGGCGGCCTCGGTGCGAGACACGTCCTGGTCCTCGAGGCTGCGGGCGAGCCCGGCGTAGATGCCGCCGACGACGACGGTGGCGAGCCCGAACAGCAGCACCGAGTAGAGCACCATCAGGCGGAACCGGATCGAACCGGCCCACCCGGGCAGCGCCTCGGCGGCGCGGACGGCGAGCGTCTCCTCAGCCATCGGGCTCGGTGTCGGGGTCGATCAGGCGGTAGCCCGAGCCGATGACGGTCTCGATCGCCTGGATCTCGTCGTCGTCGGAGAGCTTGCGGCGCAGCGTGCCGACGGTGACCCGCACGGTGTTGGTGAACGGGTCGGCGTGCTCGTCCCAGACGTGTTCGAGCAGGTGTTCCTGCGACAGCACCTGGTCGACGTGGGCCATGAAGTACCGCAACAGCGCGAACTCCTTGGCGGTGAGGTCGAGCTCGCGATCGCCTCGCTTGGCCCGCTTCTTGGCGTCGTCGAGCTCGATGTCGCCGACGGTGAAGACCGACGTGGTGCCGGCGGCCTCTCGCCGCATGAGGGAACGGACTCGAGCGGTGAGTTCGCCGAAGGCGAACGGCTTGATCAGATAGTCGTCGGCGCCGTGGTCGAGGCCCTCGATGCGTTCTTCGATGCTGTCACGGGCGGTGAGCATGAGAATCCGGGGCTGCTCGCCGTCGGGCGGGTTCTCCCGCAGCCGGATGGCGACCTCGAGGCCGTCCATGCCGGGCATGGTGAGGTCGAGACAGATCAGGTCGTACGGCGTGAGTTCGGCCTTGCTCAACGCCTCGTTGCCGTCGTGGGCGAGATCGACGGCATAGCCCTCGCGACGCAGGCCGCGGGCCACCGCTTCGGCGAGTTCGACTTCGTCATCGACCACGAGGATGCGCATGACGCCGAAACTAGCGCCGGGACCGAGTCCCACTGTCGTTCGCTCGCGCGTATCGTGCGCCAGGTTCGCTGCCACGACGGCAGCGGACCATCTCGCACCGAAAGCCGGTGTCAAGGATCGCCCGGGTGAACTCATGACCGATGCCACCGACCTCCCGCCGCTCGAACGAGCCCTCGTCGAACTCCGGCGGGTGATCGTCGGCCAGGAACGGCTGCTCGAACGACTGCTGGTCGCCCTGATCGCCGGCGGCCACTGCCTGCTGGAGGGACCACCCGGCCTGGCCAAGACGTTGGCGGTCCGGACCGTGGCCGACACGACCGGGGGTTCGTTCTCGCGGATCCAGTTCACCCCCGACCTCTTGCCGGCCGACGTCACCGGCACCCGGGTCTACCGCTCGTCGTCGGAGACCTTCGACGTCGAACTCGGCCCGGTGTTCGCCAACTTCGTGCTCGCCGACGAGATCAACCGGGCGCCCGCGAAGGTCCAGTCGGCGCTGCTGGAGGTCATGGGCGAGGGCCAGGTCACGATCGGCGGCGAGACCTTCGACGTGCCGACCCCGTTTCTCGTGCTCGCCACCCAGAACCCCATCGAATCCGAAGGGGTCTACGCACTGCCCGAGGCCCAGCGCGACCGCTTCCTCATGAAGGTCCTGATCGACTATCCGACCGCGACCGAAGAGGCCGAGATCGTTCGGCGCATGGGCACCACGCCCCCCGTCGCCGACCAGGTGCTCGACCCCGAGTCGATCCTCGCCTGGCAGGAGCGCACCCGGGAGTTCATCGTCGACCAGGGCGTCGCCGACTACGCCGTCAATCTCGTGCTCGCCACCCGCGACCCCGCCCACTACGGACTGGCCGACCTCGCACCCATGATCGACTACGGCGCCAGCCCGCGGGCGTCGCTCGGCCTCATCGCCGCAGGTCGCGCCCTCGCCGCCCTTCGAGGCCGCGACTATGTCGTGCCCCAGGACGTGTTCGACATCGCCCCCGATGTCTTGCGGCACCGGATCGTGCCGTCCTACGAGGCCCTCGCCGCCGACGTCGGCGTCGAGTTGATCCTCGGTCGGCTCCTGTCGACCGTGCCCGCTCCGATGGTCTCGCCGTCGACCCAGGACCCCGGCACGGACGACACCGCGTTCGCTCCTCCGCCCCCGCCGCCCGCATGAGCGCGGAGACCCTCGGCGACGAACGGACCCGTGAAGTCCTGCGCCGCCTCGAACTCGACGTCGCCCGACGGCTCGACGGCCTGCTCCAGGGCGACTACCGCGGCCTCGTCTCCGGCCTGGGCGCCGAGCCGGGTGAAGCGCGCGAGTACCAGGCCGGCGATGACGTCCGCCGGATGGATTGGAACGTCACCGCTCGCATGGGCACCGCCCACGTGCGCGACACGATCGCCGACCGCGAACTCGAGACGACCGTGCTGGTCGACCTCTCCCCCAGCCTCGACTTCGGCACCTCCGTCCAGCGCAAGGCCGACCTCGCGATCGCGGTCGTCGCCGCCATCGGCATCCTCACCGACCGCACGGGCAACCGGCTCGGCGCCGTCGTCAGCGACGGCGGCCGCATCGTCGACCATCGTCCCCGCACGGGGCGCCGTCATCTCCTCGCGCTCCTGCACCGCCTCGCGACGCATGAGCCGGCGCCCGGCGGCGGCCCCGGCCTCGCCGAAGCCCTGCGCCACGTCGCCGGCCCCGGCCATCGCACCGGCCTGGCCGTGATCGTCTCCGACCTGCTCGCCACCGGCTGGGACGATCCGCTCAAGGCCGTCACCACCCGTCACGACACGCTCGTCGTCGAGGTCGTCGACCCCCGAGAGCTCGAGCTCCCCAACGTCGGTGTCATCGAGCTGCGCGACCGAGAGACCGGCGCCGTGCGAGAGGTCGACACCCGGAGCCGCAAGCTCCGAGACCGCTACGCGGCCGCCGGTCGCGAGCGTCTCGTCGATCACGAGCGCCGGGTGCGAGAGGCCGGAGCCGACCATCTCGTGTTGCGCACCGATCAGGATTGGGTGGTCGAGCTCGCCCGGTTCGTCGATCGCCGGCGCCGGCACGGCTCCCAGGCCAAGCGGGTGCGTCGATGAGCTTCACCGATCCCGTCCGGCTGTGGCTCTTCGTCGTCCTCGCGCTGGTCGCCATCGCCTACATCGTCTCCCAGGCCCGAAGGGGCCGGTATGCGCTCGCCTTCTCCGACGCCTCCCTCCTCGACGCCATCGCGCCCCGTCGGCCCGGATGGCGGCGTCATCTCGTCGCCGTCACCTTCCTCGGCATCTCGGCGATGATGATTCTCGCCGTCGCCGGCCCGGTCACCCAACGGGAGGTCCCGCGTGAACGGGCGATCGTGATCTTGACGATCGACACGTCGTTGTCGATGGGCGCCGAAGACGTCGAGCCGACCCGCATCGGCGCGGCCCAGCAGGCGGCGCGAGAGTTCCTCGAGAACGCACCCGCGGGCATCGACGTCGGCCTGGTGTCGTTCAACGAGGTCCCGATCGTCGAGGTGCCGCCCACCCCCGATCGCACAACGGTCGAGTTCGCGCTCGATGGTCTGGAGCTCGGGCCCTTCACCAACACCGGCGACGCCATCTCCACGTCGCTGTCGACCCTCGGCCGCACCCTCGACGCCCTCGAGATCCAGTCCGACGACGCCCCGCCGGCGGTCGTCGTGTTGCTGTCCGACGGCGAACCGACCGTCGGACGACCGATCGGGACCGCGATCGCGGAGGCGGTGCAGGCCGGGATCCCGATCTCCACGGTCGCGCTCGGCACCGCGCTGGGCGAGGTCACGATCGAGGATCCCGAGGCCCCCGGCACCTTCATCACCGTGCCGGTGCCCGTCGACGAGGACGAACTCGAGAACATCGCCGAGCAGACCGGCGGCACGTTCTTCTCCACCTCATCGGCCGAGGAACTCGCCGCGGTCTACGACGACATCGGTACCGCGGTGGGCTTCGAGACGGTCGACGACGACGTTAGCGACTGGTTCGTGGCCGCGGCGCTCGGGCTCGCGTTGGTGACCAGTGCGCTCAGCCTGCTGTGGTTCCAGCGACTGCCGTGAGTCAGGCGGGGTCGACCAGGTCGATCGCGTCGCGCACCCGATCGGCCAGCACGCCGGCGTTCTCCGGATAGAACATCGTGTGATGATCGCCCGGTGAGGTCGAGAGCGAGATCGACTGGTCGAGGTACTTGCCCCAGCCGTAGTCGGCTCGCTGGGTCGGCCGGACATCGTCGGCTCGGATGAGGGCGACCTTGCTCCCGTACCGGCTCGGCACGTAGCGGTCGGCGGTGCTGGTGAAGTGGAAGTACAGGTCGGCGACCTGTCCGTCGACCACGTAGCCGAGTTCGCGCTCGTTCTGTTCGCGTTGCGCCTGACGGGCCGCGTCGCGGGGCAACACCCGACGAACCCAGTACGACACGACCGTCTTGACGTGACTCCGAACCGCCCCGAGGCCCTCGTCGGATGCGGTGCGTACGACGTTGCGCCAGCGGCGAAGGAACGACGGCCGCAGGTTCCCGGGGGTCGGGGTGTCGAAGAGCACGACCAGGTCGGTCGTCTTGCCTCGCGCCGCCAGGATGCGCGACATCTCCAGCGCGATCAAACCGCCACCGGAGAACCCGCCGAGCAGATAGGGACCGTCGTCGTGGGCGACGAGCTCGTCGACATAGCGTGCGGCCATCGCCTCCAGCGTCGGGTCGGGCATCAGCCCGCCCTCGCTGCCCTTGGCCTGGAAGCCGTACACGGGCCGGTCGCCAGCCATGCCCCGGGCGAGGCTCCACAGGAACAAGACGTTGCCGCCCGCGCCGTGCACGACGTAGAGCGGGCGACCGTCGCCTTCGCGAGAGATCGGGACGAGACTGCGCCAGGCCGCCGCATCGGCTTCCGTCGGCGCGGTGTCGGTCGACGAGGTCGCGATCGCATCGCCGGATCCGCTGAACCGCGCCGCGAAGGTCGCATCGATCCCGGGCTGCAACTCACGCAGCAGCGCAGCCAGGCGGGTGACGCTCGATGCGTCGGCGAGGGCCGCGATCTGGACGCGGACTCCGAGCGCAGATTGGATCCGACCGGTGAGTCGGATCGCCAGCAACGAGTGGCCGCCGAGGTCGAAGAAATCGGCTTCGGTGTCGATGTCGTCGACGCCGAGCAGGTCGGCGTAGATCGCGACGAGTTCGTCCTCGAGGGTGGCGGCGACCGGCGCATCGGGATCCGTCACGTCATCGTCGGTGTCGAGGGCGCGCAGCACCTCGAGATCGACCGAAGAGATCAGGCCGTAGCGATGGTCGGAGCCGATCAGCCGGGCGAGGAGTTCGGTGCCCTCGTGAGGGCGCAGCCCGACCTCGTCGGCGATGGCGACGAGTCCCCCGTCGGTGGCGCGGCGGCGGCCGTGCTCGGGGGGCGTGAGCGCACTCGGCTCGAGCGCAAGGAGACGGAGACCGCGGATCTGGGCGACCACGGCGTCGTCGACCCGCATGTCGAGATCGACGAGCAACTCAGCATCGGTGGAGTGCGAGCGGCGGTGAGCGATGACCTCGATGCGGTCGGCGAGTGGAGCGATGGACACGACCGACTCATACCCGGTGGGCACGTGCAAACCGATGCCGAGCCGCAGGCTGACGCCGACCGCGGTGGCGAGATCGGCGAGGGCGGGATGCAGCATCCACGCCTCGCCCTCACCGGCCGCGCTGGTGGTGGTGATCGTCGCCGCGGCGGTGCCGTCGGCCGCAACGAGCGACGCCGCTGCGTCCCAGCGGGGGCCGACGGTGAGAGTGGAGCGCTGCTCGGCGAAGAGATCGATCGCGGACCGGTCGCCGTCGGGCGCAACGAGGGCCGGCGCCGGCGCCGGGTCGACGAGGCGGGCGGAGCTGTGCATCGACCATGCGCCTCCACCGAGATCGCTCTCGACGCGGACGTGGGGATCGTCGCCGTGTTCGACGACGGCACGGATCCAGACCGGATCGTCGCCGACCACGACGGGACCGAAGAGTTCGACGTCGGCCAGCGCCCCTGGCGCCTCGGCCGCCTTCGCAGCGGTGAGCATCAAATCGAGGTGACCGGTGCCGGGCAGGACGGCGACGCCCTCGATCGTGCGGTGTTCGTCGACCACCCACGAGCCGTGGGCGTCGAGCCGGCCGACCAACTCGACCCGATCGTCGTGACGATGGATCTCGCTCACGACAGGATGGTCGAACCGCTCCCCCGCCCCGAGGCCGAGGCGCATCCGGGCACCGGCGTCGCTGGCCATACCGACATCGGCCCAGAGTCCGAAGCCGACGGTGGTGATCTCGACGCCGTCGCGCTCGCCGGCCATGGCGTCGAGCACGGCGTTGGCGCCGATGTAGGCGAGCTGCCCGATCGGCGCGAGTTCGGTCGAGGAGCTCGAGACGAGCACGAGCCGCGAGACCGATTCGGTCACAGCCGCCTCAGCGAGGGCGAGCGAGGCGTCGGCCTTGGGGGCGACGACGGAGCGAGCGGTGTGGGTGTCGAGGGTCTCGATGAGTTCGTCGTGGAGTCGACCCGCAGCGTGGACGATGCCGTCGAGGCGCCCGAACGCCGCCGCCGCGTCGGCGACGGCGCGGCGGGCGCCGTCGTGCGTGTCGAGGTCGGCGACGATCACCTCGACCCGTTGGGCGACCGCACGAAGCGCCTGGAGGCGACGGATGCGTCGGGCA
>JBCBYI010000163.1:0-9536 GCA_039815945.1 Actinomycetota bacterium
GGTGAGGGTGGCTTCAGCACCCCCGAGTCTCAAGGAGACCCACTCACCTGACCAACGTCACTGGGATCTACAGCTAGGCCTCGTCGACCACTTCGATCACTTCAGCACCCGCGACCAGGTCGACCGGGGCAAGCCGGCCCCGGACCTCTTCTTGTTGGCGGCGACCAAACTCCGCCTCGATCCGGCCGACGTCCTCGTCATCGAGGATTCCCGCCACGGCTACGAAGCGGCCCGATCCGCGGGGATGCGGTGTGTGCTCGTCCCCAACGCGGTCACGGTCAACGACATCCACCCCGACGCCGAGATCGTCCTCGAGTCTCTGGTCGACTTCCCGTTTGCTCGCTTCGGGTTCTGACCCCCTCGGGTCGCTAGCCTCGCCGTGTGAGCAACACGAACGCATCCCTGTTCGAACGTGGCCAATCGGTGATCCCCGGTGGCGTCAACTCGCCGGTGCGGGCGTTCGGCTCGGTCGGTGGCACGCCCTACTTCGTCGAACGCGCCGAGGGCCCCTTCGTCTACGACGTCGAGGGTCGTCGATACATCGACTACGTCCAGAGCTACGGCCCGTCGATTCTCGGCCACGCCCACCCCGACGTGATCGGTGCCATCCAGGACGCTGCCACGCGTGGGACCAGCTACGGCGCGCCGACCGAGAACGAGGTGCGGATCGCCGAGGAGATGACCAGTCGGGTCGAAGGGCTCGAGATGATGCGGCTCGTGTCCTCGGGCACCGAAGCAGCCATGTCGGCGATCCGGCTCGCGCGCGGCGCGACCGGCCGCGACAAGATCCTGAAGTTCGCCGGTAACTACCACGGCCACACCGACTCTCTGCTCGTCGCCGGCGGGTCGGGTATCGCCCAGCAGGGACTGAAGGGCTCCGAGGGCGTGACCCCGGGGGCGATCGCCGACACGGTCGTCGCGCCGTACAACATCGTGCCCGAGATCGACGAATCGATCGCCGTCGTGTGCGTCGAACCGGTCGCCGCCAACATGGGCCTCGTCGCCCCGGCCCCCGGCTTCCTCGAAGGCCTGCGCGAGGCGTGCGACGCAGCCGGCGCGATGCTGCTGTTCGACGAGGTCATCACCGGTTTCCGGCTCTGCCGGGGGAGCGCAGCCGAGTGGTTCGGCGTGCAGCCCGACGTGTGGTGCTTCGGCAAGGTCATCGGCGGCGGTCTGCCGATGGGTGCCTACGGCGCGAGCCGCGAGATCATGTCGAACATCGCCCCGCTCGGCGGGGTGTACCAGGCCGGCACCCTCTCGGGGAACCCGCTCGCGACCGCAGCGGGGCTCGCGGCGCTCGAGCACCTCACGGTCGAGGCCTACGGGGCGCTCACCGATCGCGCCACCCGCCTGCAGGAGGGCATGCAGGCCGCCTTCGCCGCCGCCGGCGTGCCCGCCGTGTTGCCGCGGGTCGGGCCGCTGCTTGGCATCTTCTTCACCGACACGGCACCCCACGATTTCGACACGGCCAAGGCCGCCGCCGACAACGGCGTGTACCCGCGCTTCTTCCACGGGATGCTCGACCGTGGCATCGCGCTGGCGCCGGGTGCCTACGAGGCCATCTTCCCCTCGCTGGCCCACGGCGACGACGAGATCGAGGCCACCATCACCGCCTGTGCCGAGGTCGCCGCGACCCTCTGATCCGACGTTTCTCAGAATCTTGGAACCACGTGCCGGGTTCCCTCCGTATCCCCACTCGGAAACGCTCAACGATCTGGAGCTGCAATGAACATCAAGAAGCTGGCCATCGGCGCCGGCATCGGACTCGTCGTGTTGGTCGCCGCCGTGTGGTGGCTGTTCTTCTCGGGTGACACGCCCGACGCCGTCGACGTCGACGCCGCGAACGCCCAGCTCGACGCCGATCTCGCCGGCGACCCGGATGCCGACGGCGAGCCCGCCGCCACCCCCGCCGCCTCGCCGTTCGACGGCGACATCGACGCCACGTGGGTCGTCGACGACGAGATCGGCACCTTCGACTTCGAGACTGCGAGCGGCAGCTTCGCCGGCTTCCGGGTCGACGAGGAACTCACCATCGGTGAGGTCGTCGCCGTCGGCCGCACCGGCGGCGTGAGCGGCGCCGTGACCATCGAAGGTGGCCGGCTCACCGGTACCGACATCACGGTCGACATGGCGGCCATCACCTCCAACGACTCTCGCCGTGAGGGCCCCATCCGCGGAGCCATCATGGCGAGCGACTTCCCCGAGGCGACCTTCGTGCTCACCGAGCCGGTGAACCTGCCCGACGGCCTCGCCGACGGCGAGGTCGTCACCGTCGATGCCGTCGGTGATCTCACCGTCGCCGGCACCACCAACCAGGCGACGTTCACCATCAACGCGCTGGTCCGTGACGACGGCTTCGGCGTGATCACCGGTTCGACCACCATCACATGGGAGGACTACGGCGTGAGCGCGCCGAGCGCCCCGATCGTCGTGTCGATCGACGAGAGCGGCATCGTCGAGTTCCAGCTGATCGTCACCAAGGGCTGATCGCGATGGTCGACCCGGACACCGAGGCGTACGACGAATCGTCGAACCTCGGTGTCCGGGTCTTCCTCGTCATGAGCCTCTGCGCTGGTGCGCTGATCACCCTGGCCTTGCTCAACACCTTCGTGTTCATCGACGACTGTGACCCGTCGGAGAACGCCGATCTGGCCACCAAGTCGACGGCGGAACTCGACGAGCTGTGCGGGGTCGACCGGGACTTCGTCTTCATCGATGAGCCCCGCGGCTGAGGCCTCTTCGGCACGACGACCGGCGGCCCTCTACCCTCGCCCGATGGCCCAGCACCCGGTTCCCACGTCGCTCGATCAGATCACCGCGAAGGTGATGACCGAGGCGCTGCGTGCGAGCGGCTTCGCCGACGTGACGGTCGCATCGGTGGCCACCGAGCGCATCGCGGTCGGTGAGGGCTTCCTCGGCGAGTTGGCCCGGTTGACGATCGAGTACTCGGCCGGCGCCGGCCCGGCGACGGCCATCGCCAAGATCCCGACCACCGACTCCGGCCTGAAGCCGATCGGCGATCTGCTCGACGTCTACGGCCGCGAGCATCGGGCCTACGCCAACCTGCTCCCGAAGATGAAGGTGCGGACCCCGCAGGCGTACCTCAACGTCGGCGACGACGAGACGCTGGCGTATTGCCTCGTGCTCGAGGACGTCGGCGGGCATGCCGCCGGCGATCATCACGCCGGCGCCACCCTCGATCAGGCCCGGGCCGCGATGGTCGCAGCGGCCGGGGTCCACGGTCGCTGGTGGAACCAGGTCGATGAGCTCGACTGGGTGCCGCCGATCGACAGCCCGCTCAACATGGGCCTCCAGGGGATGTTGGAAGCGAGCTGGCCGACGGTCGTCGACCACTACGGGGCACAGCTCGGCCCCGATGTCGTCGCCCGGCTCGAGTCGTACCTCCCGACCGTGAGCGACATGTTCGCCTCGTTCGGCGAGTCGAGCCGCACCCTGACCCACAACGACTTCCGGCTCGACAACATGTTCTTCGACGGCGACGAGCTCGTCCTCATCGACTGGCAGCTGCTCGGCCGAGGTGACGGCATGGGCGACGTCGTGCCGTTCCTCACCTGCAACCTCGACAGCGAGATGCGGCGAGCCCACGAGTCCGATCTCATCGACCTCTATCGCGACGCGATCGAGGCGATGGACGCCGGCTACGTCCAGCTCGAGGATCTGATGAATGCCTATCGCCTCACGCTCAACTTCTGGCTGTGTGCCTGGCTCCACAACTCGGTGACGAAGGGCGAGACCACCCAGCGGGGCGAAGAACTGTTCGAGCGCATCATCAGCCGTACCCTCGACGCCTACGTCGAGCACGAGGCCTGGGAGCTCATCGGCGCCCACGACCTCACGCCGGAGATGCGCTGAGGGTCAGCGGTGGTCGGCCAGCTCGACGATCGCGTCGGGACCGAGCCCGACGAACGCGTTCCACCGGCGTGGTCGAATCAGCGGCCTCGCATGGTTCGGTATCGCTCGATCAAGGCGTTGGTCGACGCGTCGTGGCCGAGGTCGGGTGTGTCGTCGCTCGTGAGCTCGGGGATGATCGCCACCGCCAGCACCTTGCCGAGTTCGACGCCCCACTGATCGAAGCTGTTGAGGCCCCACACGACACCCTGGGTGAAGACCTGGTGCTCGTAGAGGGCGACCAGCTGGCCGAGCACCGACGGCGTGAGGGCCGGCGCCATGATCGTGGTCGAGGGTCGATTGCCCGGGAACGTGCGATGCGACACGAGCAACGGATCCGTCTCGGTCTCGGCGACCTCCGCAGCCGTCTTGCCGAACGCGAGCGCCTGGCTCTGGGCGAAGCAGTTGGCGACCAGCAGATCGTGGTGGGCCTCCACGCCGGCGAACTCGGCGTCGGAGTGATCCGGTGCGCCGAACACGATGAAGTCGGCCGGGATCACCGTGCTGCCCTGGTGCAGCAGCTGGTGGAACGAGTGCTGCCCGTTGGTGCCCGGCTCACCCCAGATGACCGGGCCGGTCTCGTAGGTGACCGGCTCGCCGTCGATACGCACCTGCTTGCCGTTGGACTCCATGTCGAGCTGCTGGAGGTAGGCGGGGAAGCGGTGGAGGGAACGCGAGTAGGGGAGCACGGCGCGGCTCGGCAGGTCGCAGAAGGTGCGGTACCAGACCTCGATCAGGCCGAGGAGCGCCGGCACGTTCTCGTTGAGAGGTGTGGCGGCCATGTGCTCGTCGACCGCTCGGAAGCCGGCGAGCATCTCGCCGAACGCTTCGGGGCCGACGGCCAGCATGAGCGACAGGCCGATGGCGGAATCCATCGAGTAGCGACCGCCGACCCAATCCCAGAAGCCGAACATCGTGTCGGTGTCGATGCCGAACGCGGCGACCTCGGTGGCGTTGGTCGACACGGCGACGAAGTGTTTGGCCACCGCATCGTTGCTGTCGCCGACGGTGTCGGTGCCGAGCGCAGCGGTGAGCCACGAGCGGGCCGAGCGGGCGTTGGCGAGGGTCTCCTGGGTGGTGAACGTCTTCGACGAGATCACGAACAGCGTCGTGGCCGGGTCGAGGTCGTGCACCGCGTTGTAGAGATCGGAGCCGTCGACGTTGGACACGAAGCGGCAGCGGATGCGTTCGTGGCGGAAGGCGGCGAGCCCCTCGTAGGCCATCACCGGGCCGAGATCGGAGCCGCCGATGCCGATGTTGATCACCGTCTCGATCGGCGCGCCCGTGGCACCGACCCACTCGCCGGACCGGACCCGGTCGGCGAAGGTACCCATCCGGTCGAGCACCTCGTGCACGGCCGGCACGACGTTCTCACCGTCCTCGATCACCTCGGTGCCGGTCGGCGCCCGCAGTGCGGTGTGGAGCACGGCCCGATCCTCGGTCGAGTTGATGCGTTCGCCGGCGATCATCGCGGCGTACCGATCGGCCAGGCCGACCTCGTCGGCGAGCGCCACGAGGGCATCGACGATCTCGGAGGTGACCCGATGCTTCGAGAGGTCGACCGTGAGGTCGGCGACGGACAGGGTCATGCGCTCGACCCGTTCGGGGTCGGCGGCGAAGAGCGCTCGCAGGTCGAGATCGTCGAAGGTGGCGGCGTGGCCCTCGAGGGCACGCCAGGCGTCGGTCAGTGAGGGATCCACGGGCCCATGTTCGCGGGTCCCGTGGCCCTGTGCCGTGACCGTGGACGTCGGCCCGCGACGGGTCGAACGCCTCATGTCCGCGAAGCAGCTCGTTCCTAGGCTCGATGTGATCTCCATGCGTGATGTCCGTCGAACGCTTCGTCTGACCGGCTTCGGCCTCGCCGCTTGCCTCGGCGCGTTCATCGTCGCGTCCGACGACGGCGGGATCCGCACCGATGTGGGTACTGCAGGACTGTCGATCGGCGCCGACACCGCACGTGCGGTCGAACGGGTGGTCTATCGCCACGACGTCGTCCGTCTCGGCGACGTCGTCGTGGTCGATGGCGAACCGTCGGCCGCGATCACCGACGACCGCATCGCCGCGCTGTGGGAGATCGTCGACTCGACCTGGCCCGCGTCCTACGACGGTGATCTGCGCCAACTCTCGGTCATCGACGAGGGCGAGCGAGGCCTGGTCGGCGTCGTGCATCCGGCGACCACGGGCGGATGGATCCTCAGCCTCGACGCGGCCGACCTCGACGACCGCCGACTCCTCGAGGAGACGATCGTCCACGAACTCGCCCACGTCGTCACCCTCGACCGCACCGTGTTCGCCTTCGGTGACGCTGCATGCGACGGGGTCAGGATCGCGCTCGGCTGTGCCGCCGACGGAAGCGTGTTGGCCGAGTTCGCCATGACCTTCTGGCCCGGCGACGACGGGGGCGAACGCAGCGGCGACTTCGTCAACGACTACGCCGCGAGTTCCGCCCACGAGGATCTCGCCGAGACCTTCACCAGCATGGTCATGGGGTGGACCCCCGCCGGAGAGATGATCGACGCCAAGGTCGCGCTGATCGAAGCCGACGCCGAACTCGCAGCACTGGCCGACGAGCTCCGCACGATCATCGGCTGAACCGGCTCGCCCGGTCGGTGGCCCGGACGCGAAGCGACCGGACCCGTCGGGCCCGGCCGTTCGTCATTCTCTCAGACTGTGTTGTGGCAGATCGTGGAGTGCCAGATGGCGGAGTGGATCACTCCGAGGCCATCTCGCCGAACTCCTCGTCGACCTTGATGCGAGCGGCGTCGACCCAGGTCTGCACCTGCTCGAGCGAGGCGCCGTCGAAGGTCTCGATGCCCTCTTCCTCCATCACGTGGTACACCTCTTCGAGCACGAGGAGCTCACGTTCGTCGCCCTCGGGGGTGATCTGGTCGGCGCCGTAGGAATGGCGGATGTAGTACACCGCCGAGACGAGCTGCTCGGGCGAGAGGCTGGAGAAGCCGGCCATCTGACCGAACGCACCGGGGACGTGCTGGCCCTCGGCGCCGGGACGGTCCGGATCGCCGTACCCGAGCGGGTTGGAGCCGGCGGTGCCGTTGGCCACCCAGTGGATGTTGCCGGCGAGACCGTCGTAGCTGGCACCCGACGCGAACGACGGGAAGGTCAACAAGACCTCGCCACCGTTGAGCTGGCGACCGGCACCGCCACCGCCACCGCCGCCGTGGCAGCTGGCGCACTGGCCGGTGTAGATCTCTTCGCCCTCGGCGAGCAGGCCGGTGGCCTCCGCCGGGGGGTTCTCGAGGTAGCCGACGTAGAAGATCGCCCAGAAGGGAAGGAACACCAGGACCGGGATGATCCAGACCGGGACCTTCTTGCGCGTCTCGGCGGCCTCGACATACGGGGCGACGGGCTCAGGAGCGGCGGGCTCCTCGGGAACGGCCGGCGCGGGGGCGGCGGTCGTGGCCGGAACCGGTGCGGCGGTGGGCGCCGACTCGCTGCTCGAGGCGGCACCGTCGCCCGCGTCGGGCGGCGCCTGCCCGCTGAGGCGGGCCCGGGCCTCGGCGGCCTTCTTGAGGAGGTGCTCGGGTACTTCGGTCACCGTTGGTCTCCGGCAGATCGATCGGACAGCAGAATGCGCGGTGGGTCAGCGGACGCCGTAGCGCGCGACACACGCACCGTGAGGATAGAGGCAGTGTCGCACGTCCGACCAAGCTGAAGCAGAATCCTCAAGCGAATTTCGACCGACTGTTCACGACGCGATTTTCCGCGCCGCCGGATGGGGGGAATCGAAAGGCACCGTGATAAACCGGGGTTCGCAAATCCGAGGGGCGCCGTCCTTCGGGTCTACACTTGTGCGTGGTTTCACGAGGTCCGTGAGACGCGTCCGTTCCTCAGGAGTCGCAGCGTGGTCGCTTTCGTTTCTTCGATCATCGTCACCGCCTTGATCGTCGGCGGGATCCTCGCCTATCAGAAGCGCCGTCCCGCCGACCAGGTCGTCACCTGGGGCGAGGCGATGCTCGGCTCGATGATCGTCTTCTTCTTGATGTTCTGGGTCTACGGCGTCGTGCCCCACCAGTGGCTGACCTGGGCCGACAACGAGCTCAACTGGCGTACCGACAAGATCGTGTACGGCCCCTTCGACCTGCTGAAGTCCGAACAGGACGGTGGTTGGTCGCCGATCCGCATCAACTACGTCGTGATCCGAGACCTCATCGCGGTCGGTATCTATGTCGTCTTCCTCGCTGGCAATATCTGGATGTGGGCCGCCTGGCAGAAGCGGGGCGAGAAGCAGAACGCCGAGAAGGCGCCCGAGCGCTCGACCTTCGGCCGTCCCCTCGTGAAGGAAGGTGCCTAACCTCATGGCGACCACCGACGCGAATCCGCCGCTTCCCGAATTCCGCGACGACTACATCCTCCAGCAGGTCGACGCCGCCTGGCTCATGGGCCAGGTCAAGCCGAAGCAGTTCATCCACATCGATCAGTCCGAGTGCATCATGTGCGAAGGCTGCGTCGACATCTGCCCGTGGAAGTGCATCCACATGGTGCGCCCCGATGCGATCGACGAAGCGATCGGCACGGAGCTGCCCGGCAGCGACCCCAACGACAACGTGATCTTCACCATCGATGACGACGTGTGCACCCGCTGCGCCCTGTGCGTCGACCGGTGCCCCACGGGCGTGATCATCCTCGGCAAGATCGGCGATCCGCCGGCCGACGGTGACGCCCATCAGCGTACGAATACCCACGGTTACGGATACGGCATGCGCCTCGGCTGACGCCGGAGCGCCCTGACACGAAACACAGATCTATGGCGAACACTGACGAAGAAGTGAAGAAGCCCCTGCCGCAGCGGCTGCAGGACCAAGCGACCCAGCTCGTCGACGCGACCCAGTCCTCTCAGGCCTGGAACTCGATCTTCCGACCTGGCTCCATCTTCCGGAAGGGCTACACCGACAGCCCTCGTAACCGGTCCTACGTGATCATGAACTCGGTGCTGTACCACCTGCACCCGGTGAAGGTGAAGCGTCACGCCGTGAAGGTCAGCTACACGCTGTGCCTCGGCGGCCTGTCGTTCTTCCTCTTCATCCTGCTCACGGTCACGGGCATCTTCTTGATGTTCTTCTACCGTCCGACCGCTGCGGCGGCCTGGGACGACATCTACACGCTGCAAAACAGCGTGACCTTCGGCCTGTTGGTCAGGAACATGCATCGATGGGCAGCCCACCTCATGGTGCTGTCGGTGTTCCTCCACATGGCCCGCGTCTTCTACCACGGGGCCTACAAGCCGCCTCGTGAGTTCAACTGGGTGATCGGCGTCAACCTGTTGCAGTTCACCCTGCTGCTCTCGTTCACCGGCTACCTCCTGCCCTGGGACCAGCTGGCCCTCTGGGCGGTGACGGTGGGTACCAACATGATGGGGTACACACCGGTGTTCGGTGAACAAGTCCGCTTCGTGCTGCTCGGCGGCGTGGAGATCGGCACCGACACCCTGCTTCGTTGGTACGTGCTGCACGTCCTGCTCTTGCCCTTCGTGCTCGTCATCTTCATGGCGATCCACTTCTGGCGAGTGCGCAAGGACGGCGGCATCTCAGGACCGCTCTAAGGCAAGAAGGAGAACAAGGACAATGACCGAAGTCCCCGAACATCTCCGGAAGCGAGCTGAAGAAGCC
>JBCBYI010000164.1:0-9393 GCA_039815945.1 Actinomycetota bacterium
CTTGCCGTCGGTGCAGTTCTCCGGAACATCAGCGCAGTAGGCCTCGACCAGCGGACCGGCGAGCTCGGGCGTGTTGCCCTCCTGCACCACGTCGGGGTTGTTCCAGATGAGCTCGGGATGGAAGATCGAGTTCGCCAGCGGCGAGGTGCCCTGCCCGATCAGCTGCGAGAAGCCCTCGCGATCGGCGGCGAAGGTCAACGCCTGGCGCACCCGGATGTCGTCGAACGGCGCCGACCGGGTGTTCATCATGATGTCGTTCTCCGACGAGAACAGGTTCTCGATCGTGTCGACCCCGTCGGCGTCGCGCAGCGTCAAGATCGCGTCGGGGTTCGTCGTCACGACCACGTCGATGTCGCCGGCCGCGACCCGCTCGGCGGCGAGGGCGGTGTCGGTGATCGGGAAGAACTCGATGCCGTCGAGGTAGACCCGATCGGCGCCGCCCCAGTAGTCCGGGAAGGCCTCGACGACTGTGCGATCGTCCTGCACGCGGCTCACCATGCGGAACGCGCCCTGCCCGATCGGCATCTGGTTGAGCGTCTCGTCGTCGGCCGCGGCCTCGATGTAGGACGCGGGCGGGATCAGGCCGAGCTGGCTGGTCAGGTTGGCCGGGAAGTGGGCCGAGTCGCGCAGCAGGTTGTACTGCACCGTGTACTCGTCGATCTTCTCGATCGGGTTCTCGGGCTGGAAGCTCGGCGCGACGGCCAAGGAGATGATCGGATCGGCGAGCTGGGCTTGGAACGTGGCGATCATGTCGTCGGCGTCCATCTCCTCACCGTTGTGGTACGTCACGCCCTCGCGGACCTTCACCTGCCACGAGGTGGTGCCCTCGATCTTGGTGGCGGACTCGGCGACGTTCGGGAACCAGTTGCCGTCCTGGTCGAACGCGAAGAGCGGATCGAAGATGGGCAGACCCATCAGGTACGCCGACACCGCGAAGTTGTTGGCGACCGGGTTCAGACCGTCGGACTCGGCCTCGGTGGCCACCCGCAAGACACCGCCGCGGACGGGACCCTCGTCGGTCGTGTCGTCCTCGACCGGCTCGGCGATGGTCGGGGCGACGGCCTCGCCGTCACCTGCGGCTTCGGCCGAACCGTCGTCGGTGTCGTCGGTCGTGTCCTCGGTCGAGTCGTCGACGGTGGTGGCGTCGCCATCCCCGTCGTCGTCGCCGCCGCACGCGGCCGCGATCAGTGTGAAGGCGAGCAAGGCGGCGAGCACTCTCGCCAGCGTCGCTCGTGCAGAACGAGACGTCATCGGTTCCCCCTGGTTGTGAGCGAGCCCCACCCACGGGTGTGACTCGTGTCACGTGGTCTAGCAGAGGACCCTCGGCGCGCGCAGATCGGCGCTAGGGGTGCTGCGAGCTGACCGACACGATCTCGCCGGTCATGTACCCGGCGAGATCGCTGGCGAGGAAGACCATCACGTTGGCGACTTCCCACGGTTCGGCGGCGCGGCCGAAGGCCTCCCCCGCCGACAGCTGGTCGAGCAGGGCCGGGTCGGAGACCTTCTCGAGGAAGGCGTGCATCGCGATGCTCGGCGCGACCGCGTTGATGTTGATGCCGTGTTCGGCGGCCTCCAGCGCCGAGCAGCGGGTCAGCGCCATCACGCCGGCCTTGGCCGCGGCGTAGTGGCACTGCTCGGCCTGGGCTCGCCAACCGATGACGGAGGCGTTGTTGACGATCGCGCCCTCGATGCCCGCGTCGATCATGTGCCGCATCACCGCTCGGGTGCAGCGCATGGTGCCGTCGAGGGTGACGGTGAGCACTGACGACCACTGCTCGTCGGTCATGTCGACGAGCTTCACCTGCCCGCCGAGCCCGGCGTTGTTCATCATCACGTCGATTCCGCCCATGGTGTCGACGGCGGCGGCCACCAACGCCTGCACGTCGTCTTCGACGGTGACGTTGCAGATCGCGGTGTGCGGTCGGGTACCCGTGGCCTCGGCGAGGCGATCGGCGGTCTCGTCGAGGCGCCGCTCGTGGATGTCGGAGATCAGGACCTGTGCACCCTCGAGCAGGCTCCGCTCGGCGACCGCCGACCCGATGCCCGTGCCGGCTGCGGCGGTGACGACGACGCGCTTGGCGGCGAGCAGGTCACGGCCGGGCGGCGGCGTGGGCATCACTCGCCCTTCTCGGCGGCCATCTCGGCCATGCGCCGCTCGAGATCGGCGATGAAGGGGTTGGGCTCCTGCCCGACCTCGTCGAAGCGCTCGGCGATCGACTCGGGGGTCCAGCCGTCGTCGCCCGCCATCATCGTGCGGACCTCCATCGGCTGGTTCCACACGCTGATGCGACCGCCGACCACGGTGTAGATCTGGGCGTTGACGTCGCGTCCGGCGTCGCTGAGCAGGTGGATCGCCATCGGCGCGATGTCCTCGGGTTCGCCCGTCTCGATCTCGAAGGGCACGTTCTCACTCATGCGGGTCTTGGCGACCGGCGCGATGCAGTTGGCGTTGATCGCCGGTCCGCCGCGCATGCGCAGGCTCGCGGCGGTGAGGGCGGCCGAGCGGGTGAGGCTGACGATGCCGCCCTTGGCCGCGGAGTAGTTGGCCTGGGCGGTCGACGCGGTGAACGCGCCCGAGGTGAAGCCGACCAGCGCACCACCGGTCTCCTGCTTGCGCATCCGGGCGAAGGCGGCGCGGTAGACGTTGAAGTGACCCTTCAGGTGCACGGCGACGACGTGATCCCACTCGTCCTCGCTCATGTTGAACAACATGCGCTCGCGCAACACGCCGGCGGGGCACACGACACCGTCGATCGAACCCCACGTGTCGACCGCGGTGGCGATGACCTGTTCGCCCACGTCGAACTGGGAGATGTCGCCGGCGACCGCAACCGCCGAGCCTCCCTTGGCGTCGATCTCGGCCACGACGGCATCGGCGACCTCGCTCGACGGGTCGCTGCCATCCATGGCCACGCCGTAGTCGGCGACGACGATGTTGGCGCCTTCATCGGCACAGGCGAGGGCGATCGCCTTGCCGATGCCGGAACCGGCTCCGGTGATCGCGATGTTCTTGCCTTCGAGGTGTCCGGTCATGTCGAGCTCCTGGATGTGGGACGCCGGGATGGTATCCGGGGGTCGCCGTGAGGCCCCAACCCTCACCCGACATGCCCGATCGCACGGCGTGGACCTCACGCGACGCGGTCGGTTCTCTCACGCGCGGTGAGGGTCCCCCGATCCGCATCAGGCCGGAACTAGCGTCGCGATCGGGCCCTGGGTGGGGCCGCTCTCAAGGGACCTTCCGCACGTGACCGACATCGGCCAGCAGCGAGACACCGCGTCGGACGCGACACGCCGCGAGGCCCTCGCGCGCCTCGCCGGCCTCGCCGATCCCGCTACCGACGATCTCACCCGCGAACTCCAGATGCGGGTGTCGCTCGGCGCACTCGACGGCCCCGCGATGCTCGTTGACCTCGACGGCACCGTGCTCGACACCAACGATCACGTCGCCGAGCTCGGACTCCGACGCCAGCTCCTGCGTGGCCGGATGATCTGGGCGAGCGACGCGTGGTCTCAGCCCGACACCGCCAGCGTGCTCCCGCCGCTCGTCGAACGCGCGGCGGGCGGCCACGCCGGCACGCGGGCGGTCGAGACCGGCGGCGCCGACCCCCACCCCGTGCGGGTCGCTCTCACCCCCCTGCTCGACACCGACGGTGCCCCCACCTTGTTGCTCGCCGAGCTCCACCGGCTCGCCGACCGCGGTGAGACCGAGGCGATGATGGCCGAGACCACCGAGCGACTCGCCGCCGCCGAGGACATCTTCCGCGCCGTGGCGGAGTACACCTCCGATCTGGTCTGCCTGCACGAACCCGACGGCACGTACACCTACGTGTCCCCCTCGGCTCGTCGGCTCCTCGACGTCGACCCCGCCTCGCTGGTCGGCACCCACCCCGTCGACCACGCCCATCCCGCCACTCGAGAGGCGCTCGTCAACGGCTTGCAGGACGCGGCTCGTCGCGGCGCCGAGCCGACCCGCTTCCGGCATCGGGTCCGTCACCGCAACGGCGGCTACCGCTGGTTCGAGACCGCGATCACCCCGATCCGCGACGGCAGCGACGACGTGCGCCAGCTCCAGTCGTCGAGCCGTGACATCACCGAACAGCGAGAGACCGAGCAGAGCCTGATCAAGAAGGCCTTCCACGACGAGCTCACCGGGCTCGCCAACAAGGCCCTCCTGCTCGATCGCATGACCCAGGCGTTCGCGATAAGCCGGCGCACCGGCCAGACGACCGGCGTGTTGTTCATCGACCTCGACGGGTTCAAGACGGTCAACGACACGCTCGGCCACCATGTCGGCGACACCGCCCTGACCAAGGTCGCCGAGCGCCTCACCGCCATCGTTCGCCCGGGCGACACCCTCGCCCGGATCGGCGGCGACGAGTTCGTCATCTTGTGCCCCGGAACCGACGGCGCCCGCGGCGCGTCCACCGTCGCTCGTCGAGTCCTCAACGCGATCAAGAAGCCGTTCGTGCTCGACGGCCAAGAGGTCGGGCTCGGCTGCTCGATCGGCATCGCGACCACCGACGGCACCGACGCCCCCGACGCCGTGCTCGACCGGGCCGACACCGCGATGTACGAGGCCAAGCACGGGGGCAAGGGGCGCTACGCCATCCACGACCTCGCCGAGCAGAGCATCGAGGTCCACCGCAACGACGTCGAAGCAGCGTTGCGCCACGCGATCGAACACGACGAACTGCGCCTCCACTATCAGCCCGAACTCGACCTCGAGACGGGCCGCATCGTGGGGTTCGAGGCGCTCGTGCGCTGGCAGGGACCCGACGGCCGGTTGGTACCGCCTGCGGAGTTCATCCCCCTCGCCGAGGAGACCGGCATCATCGTCGAGCTCGGGCGTTGGGTGATCGCCGAGGCGTGCCGCCAGGCGAGCCGCTGGCGGGTGCACCGCACGCCCGACCAGGAGCCCATCCGCATCTGGGTCAACCTCTCGGCCCGCCAGCTCGGCGACCCCGAGCTGGTCGGCTTCGTCGAGGAGGCCGTCGCCGCGGCCGGCATCACCACCGACGAGATCTGCATGGAGATCACCGAGTCGGCGCTCATGGGCGACGCCGAGTCGGCCACCGAACAGCTCGACCAGCTCCGGCGCCTCGGTATCAGCCTCGGCATCGACGACTTCGGCACCGGCTGGAGCCAGTTCGAGTACCTCAACCGCTTGCCGCTCGACGTGTTGAAGATCGACCGGTACTTCGTCCACGGTCTCGGCGTCGACAAGAACGCGGCCGTGATCGTCAACGCGATCATCGAGCTCGCCCATGCGCTCGGGCTGATCGTGATCGCCGAGGGTGTCGAGACCCGCGAGCAGCTCGAGGTGCTCGAAGAGCTCGACTGCGACCAGGCGCTCGGCTTCTACTTCTCCGAGCCGCGAGAGGCGGCCGCGTTCGAGCAGGCCCTCACCGGGCGCTGATCACACCCGAGCCGGAAGCCCGGTCAGCATCCGGGCGGCGTGAGTGAGCTCGGCGCCCACGCTGCCGTCGGGCGCGATACCGCTGACCCAGCGTGCCAGCGCCGACGACCATACGTGCCCGATGACGCGGGCGATGCCCTCGGCGTCGAGTCCGCTGTCGGGGCCGAGGGCGGTCACGACGAGGGCCCGGAGTTGGGTCTCGACATCGAGCTTGTGGTCGATCGCGGCCGGCGAGGTGGTGCCGAGGGCCCGGATCAGCGCACCCATCAGGGTCGGCCGGTTCTCGGCGTGCGCCGCCGAGCGTTCGAGCAAGAACACGAGCCGATCGCCTGGTGTGTCGCCCACCAAGACGCCTGACTCGACTCGGCGCCGACTGCGCCGCAACCAGCCGGCGAGGCCTGCGATCAGCATCTCGTCCTTGCCCGAGTAGTAGCGGTAGATCGTGCCGAGCGCGACGCCGGACTCTTCGGCCACGGCCCGCATCTGGACGGCTTCATAGCCGCCCTCTCCCGCCATGCGCATGGCGGTCTCGAGGACTCGGATCCGGCGTTCCTGCTGTGCCTGGGTGCGTCGGGGTTCGGCAACCATCGACCCACTCTGGACGATCGGGCCACGGCGATGCGAATCGACACTGGTACGACGCAGGCGACCGGACCCACTACCCTGCCCACCCGTGACGACAGGCTTCCTGGAGATGCTCGGGCCCGAGGCGCCCCGCTGGCGACAGAAGATGCGCCGACGCCGGTTCAGCCGCGACGAGGTCGTCTTCCACGAAGGCGATCCCGGCGACACCCTTCACGTCATCGACAAGGGGCGGGTGCTCGTCGAGGTCACCACCAGCCGCGGCGACGTCGCCGCCTTGGCCGTTCGCGGCCCCGGCGAGGTGATCGGCGAGTTGGCAATCGTGGGTGATGGTCGCCGTACCGCCCGGGTCACCACGCTCGAGCCCACCGAGACGCTCACCCTCGACCAGGGCATCCTCGACGAGTTGCGCTCCACCGATCCGCGCGTCGACCGTTACCTCGTCGAGCTGTTGGCCGCGAAGCTGGGTGAGACCAGCGCGCAGCTGATGGAAGTGCTGTTCGTCCCCGTCGAGAAGCGGGTGCTGCGGGTGGTCGAACGACTCGCCGAGGCCTTCGACGAGGGTGGCCCGACCGTCACGGTGCGGGTCCGCCAAGAAGACATCGCGGCCATGGCCGGCACCCGCCGCCAGACCGCGAACCGCCCCCTCAAAGCCGCAGAGGCCGAGGGGGCGATCCAGGTCAGGCGGGGACGGGTCGAGGTACTCGACCGCGAGATCCTGCGTCGGTTGGCCGACTGATCAGGCCTCCGGCGCCGGGGGCGGTGGCGGGAGCTCCGAACCCGAACCGGTGGCCGGCTCGTCGTCGCGCATCGAGCCGAGGATGTCGACGCCGGTCGCGGCCTCGATCTGCTCGGTGATCGACACCACCGCAGCCGGCAGCTGCGAGACCAGGCCGGGGATGCCGCCCTGGCCACCGCCACCGTTGTCGACGATCGCGACCCGGTCGATGTCGACGTTGTTGACCGTCGAGACGATCTTGTCGACGAGCTCGGGCAGCATGTTCAGCACGAAGATGCGCTGACCGTCGTCGCCGGCGGCCTGGTACTGCTCGGTGAGGCGCTGGAACACCTCCACCTGCGCCTTACCGTCCTCGATGATCTTGGCGGCCTCGGCCTGAGCGGCGAGCTGCTTGGCTTCGAGGTTGGCCTTGGCGGGCGTGACGACGTCGGCTTCGAGGCGGCGGCGTTCCAGCTCGATGCGCTGCTGCTCGAGTTCCTGCTCGGCGGTGGCGCGGGCGATGTCGCCGGCGACCGACGCCTCTTCTTCCTTGGCTCGGGCGATGGCGTCGAGTTCGGCGGTACGGACTCGGAGCTGGTTCCGCTCCTCGACGATGTTCTTGTCGGCCTGCACGGTGGCGATCTGCGCCGCCTCACGCGCCGAGGCTTCGGCCGCCTCGGACTCGGCCATGCGCTGCGCCTCAGCCACGCGCGCCTGCTTGACGACTTCCGCGGTGAGTCGACGACCAACTGAGTCGAGGTACAGGTTGTCGTCGGTGACGTTCTGGATCTTCATGACGTCGAGCTCGAGGCCCAGCGTCTTGATGTCGTCGTCGGCCTCGTCGATCAGCTGCTGGGAGAACTTCAGGCGATCCTCGTTGACCTCCTCGGGCGACAGCGTGGCGAGCACGCCGCGCAGGTTGGCCTCGAGGGTCTCCTTGGCGATCTGGCCGATCTGCTCGGTCGGCCGGTCGAGGAAGCGCTCGGCCGCGTTCTCGAGCAGGCCTTCGGCGCTCGACACCTTGACGTTGGCGATGCCCTGCACGTTGAGCGGGATCGCGCCCTTCGAGTACGCGTTGGTGACCGAGACCTCGAGCGGGATCGTGTTGAGATCCATCCACGCGACCTTCTCCAGGATCGGGATCCGCAGGGTGCGGCCGCCTCGAAGGATGCGGTAGCCGACGGTTTTGCCGTTGGACAGCTCGCGCGTTCGACCGGAGATCACTGCGACCTTGTTGGGGGGACAGATCACGATCAGCGAACTGACGATCATGATCGTGAAGAGCAGGGCGAGGACGATCAGCACGGCTGCGCTGAGGATTGCTGCCATCGGGGTTTTTCTCTCTTTCGTTTGCGTTCGGAGTTCTGGTGCGTCCCGGAGGACTACTCGAGTTCGAGATCAGGACCGAGCGGGGCGACGAGGGCGACCCCGCCCTCCACTCGGACGATCACGACCCGTTCCCCCGAATCGATCGTCGAACCGTCGACCGGTGTCGCGGTCATCTGCTCACGGGCCCCCGCCTTGGTGAGGATGATCTTGCCGCGATGGTCGCTGCTGATCGGGAGGGCGACGTTGGCGATGGTGCCCTCCAACTCGCGGTCCATGACCTCGCTGGAGTTGGAGTTGTTGCGGACCCATCGCAGCGCGCCCGTGTTGAACACGCCGGCCACCACGGCCACGACCGCTGCGAGCACGAAGGCGACGACCCCCGCCGCGCCGGTGGCGCCGAACAACAGGCCGCCGAGCCCGAAGAAGGCGAGTGCGGAGGCGAAGGTCGACAGGGGCAAGAAGCCGAGGAGTCCGTCGCCGTCGCCACCGCCGTCGAGACCGTCCGCGTCGGCGTCGCCTGCGAACACGAACCACGCCAGCAGAGGAACACCCACCGCCGCACAGAACAGATAGAGATTCGTCATACCCGCATCACCGTCCTGACCAACCGTAGTCCGATTTGTGCCCCTCGTGACCGCGGGTACGGTCCTGGCCATGTCCGACACCCCCGAGACCGTCGTCGTCAACCACAGCGAATTCCCGCTGCCGCCCGACGTCCACGACTGGCCTGGCATCCGGGTCGTCGAGTGCCAGCGGGAGGGCGAGATCCCCGCCGACGTCGACGGCGATGTCGTGTTGACCCGCACCGACGGTGGCCCGAATCTGGCCGACCTGTTGGCCCGAAGTCCTCGCTGGGTGCACACGATCGGCACGGGGGTCGACTCGTTCCCGTTCGACGCGCTGCAGGGTCAGACCCTCACCTGTTCTCGAGGCATCAGCGGTGAACTGATCGGCGAGTGGGTGGTCGCCCAGATGCTCGCGTTCGCCAAGGCCATGCCCGAGGTGTACCTCGACGCCGCGCCGGCGAGTTGGAACTCGGCCGATCCGCGAGTCGGCACCCTGCGGGGGCGCACGGTCGTGGTCCTCGGCATGGGCGGCATCGGCACCGAGGTCGCCCGCCTGGCGCTCGCCCTCGGGATGCGGGTGATCGGCGTTCGGCGTCGGGGCACCGACGCGCCGCACCCGGAGATGACCGTGGTCAATGACATCCGCGCGGTGATCGGCGAGGCCGACCACGTGGTGATCGCCGCACCGTCGACGCCCGAGACCGACCAGATGTTCGACGCCGAACTGCTCGCCGCCATGAAGCCGGGCGTGCACCTGTGCAATGTCGCTCGGGGCACCCTGG
>JBCBYI010000165.1:0-9359 GCA_039815945.1 Actinomycetota bacterium
CCACGGCCTTTTATCTCACCGACTACCTCGTGAAGCACTTCGACCGCATCATCCTCGACGGGCTCGGCATCGAGGCCCACCCGGAGCTGCGCGACATGTACTTCGGCAACTACACGAAGATGATCTACCTCGCGCAGACGAACGACCCGGACCTCGACGTCCGAGCCCGTGCCTGCGCCGACCGACTCGACCTCGAATTCGAGCGGGTCGCCACGACCTACGGCGACCTCGAACCGGCGGTCGTCCAGATCTCCGAACAAACGGGAGTCGCCCATGCCGAGGCGTAGCCGAGGCGGGCCCGGGCTCGTCACCATCTACTGGCGCGACATCCCCGCCCAGGTCACCGCCACCACCGAAGACGGCGGCAAGGAACAGGTGCTGATGCACCAGCGCTTCCAGGTCGCGATCGACCGAGCTGCGGCCGTGGCCGGTCTGACCACCACCGACGACTATGTGAACGAGTGGCGCCGGGTGGCCACGAGTGTCGACGGCGATCCCGTCGCCGCGGCGCATGCGGCCGCCGAACAGCTCGACAACGACCACCCCCGAGACGTGCTCAACGCCCTCGTGGACAACGGCGGTCTCGACCCTGCCTCCGGCGTGTCCGGAGTCGACCCCAACCAGGAAAGCCAGTCATGACCGACACCATCATCTCCAGCGCCGCGAAGGAGGTGGCGATCGGGTTCGGTCGTCCCTTCGTCATGATCGGCGAACGCATCAACCCGACCGGCCGCAAGCTGCTTGCCGAAGAGATGAAGAACGGCGACTTCAGTCGGGTCGTCTCCGACGCGATCGCCCAGGTCGAGGCCGGTGCCCAGATGCTCGACGTCAACGCCGGCATCCCGCTGGCCGACGAACCTGCACTGCTCGTGCGGGCCATCCAGGAAGTCCAGGCCGTCACCGACGTGCCGCTCGCCATCGACTCCTCCATCGTGGAAGCCCTCGAGGCGGCGATCGAGATCTACGAGGGCAAGCCGCTGATCAACTCGGTCACCGGTGAGGAAGAGGTCCTGGAGCGTGTCCTTCCGTTCGTCGCCAAGCACGGCGCGGCGGTGGTCGCCATCTCCAACGACGAGACCGGCATCTCCGAGGACCCTGCCGTCCGTTTCGAGGTCGCCAAGAAGATCGTCAACCGGGCCGCCGACTACGGCATCCCCGCCTCCGATGTGGTCGTCGACCCGCTCGTGATGCCGATCGGGGCGATGGGCACCGCCGGCCGCCAGGTCTTTGAACTCGTCGGCCGTCTGCGTGACGAACTCAAGGTCAACACCACCTGTGGCGCCTCGAACGTCTCGTTCGGTCTGCCGAGCCGCCACAACATCACCGGCACCTTCCTGGCGATGTCGATCGGCGCCGGCATGACCTCGGCGATCATGAATCCGCTCCACGGCGAGGTGAAGACGGCGATCATGGCCGCCGACGTGCTCAACGGTCAGGACGAGAACTGCGCGGCGTGGATCGCCGCCAACCGTGATCCCGGCGAGGGTGGCGGCGCCCGCGGCGGTCGCCGTGGTGGCCGACGTCGCGCCGCCGCGGCGAGCTAGCCGAGCCGGAGCGTCCGAGCCGATGTCCGACGTGTCGAGTGAGCCCGACCTGGCCAGCGACGATCAGGTGACCGTCGTCTTCACCCCTTCGGGGGTGACGGCCGACGTCGCGCCCGGCACGACCGTGCTCGACGCCGCCCGCCAGGTCGGCGTCGACATCGACTCGACCTGTGGCGGCCGGGGGCTCTGCGGCCGCTGCCAGATCACACCGTCGACCGGCGAGTTCGCCAAGTGGGGCATCGTCTCCGACGAGTCCGCGGTGTCACCGTGGACCTCGTTGGAATCGGGCTATCGGGGCCGGCGCCCCATCGAGCCGGGTTCGCGGCTCGGATGTCAGGCCCAGGCCCTCGCCGACGTGGTGGTCGACATCCCCCCGGCGAGCCAGGTCCACCGTCCGGTGGTCCGCAAGAAGATCGACCTCGAGGGTCTCACGCTCGATCCGTTGATCACCGCCCGCTACGTCGAGCTGCCTGAGCTCGAACTCGGCGACGAGCGCTCCGACGCCGAGATGCTGCGCGAAGCACTCGCGACCGACTGGGGCATCGAGGGCGCCGTGGTCGACGGGCGGGTGCTGCCACAGCTGCACCCGGCCATCGTCGACGGCAAGCGGGCGATCACCGCCGTCGTCCACCGCGACGGCGCGGTGATGGCCGTGCGCCCGGGGTTTGACGAGATTGTGTACGGCGTGGCCGTCGACGTCGGCTCCACCACGATCGCCGGCTATCTCGTCGACCTCACCACGGGCGAGGTCGTCGCCGACGCCGGTGCGATGAACCCGCAGATCCGCTTCGGCGAGGATCTCATGAGCCGGGTCAGCTACGTGATGATGAACCCGGGAGGCGACATCGAACTCACGTCGGCCGTACGGGGGGCGCTCGATCAACTCGTCGAGGATCTCGCCGACGGCCTCGACACCGAGCTCGACACCGGCGACGTGCGCGCCCACATCCACGACATCGTGCTCGTGGGGAACCCGGTGATGCACCACCTCCTGCTCGGCATCGACCCCACCCCACTCGGTGCCGCACCCTTCACCTTGACCGTCGGCGAACCGGTCGATCTGCGAGCGACCGATCTCGATCTCGACCTGCCGTTCGCGCGGGCCCACATCGGGCCCTGCATCGCCGGACACGTCGGCGCCGACGCCGCCGCCGCGACCCTCGACGAACGTACCCACGCCACCGACGAACCACAGCTGATGGTCGACGTCGGCACCAACGCGGAGATCGTGCTCGGCACCGCCGAACGCACCTACGCCGCGTCCTCCCCCACCGGCCCCGCCTTCGAGGGCGCCCAGATCTCGTCGGGCATGCGAGCCACCGCGGGGGCGATCGAACGCATCCGGATCGATCGCGAGACCTACGACCCCCGCTACAAGGTCATCGGCGCCGACGCCTGGAGCGACGAGCCCGAGTTCGCCGAGCAGACCGCCAAGCTCGACATCGCCGGCCTGTGTGGTTCGGCGATCATCGAGGTCATCGGCGAGATCTACCTCGCCGGGATCTGCGACCACAACGGTGTGATCCAGGACCTCACCGCCACCACCGATCGGATCGTCCCCGACGAGCGCACGTTCACCTATGTGATCCGCCCGGAGTCGACCGACGCCAGCGGCACTGTGCATCCACAGCTCGCGATCACCCAGAACGACGTCCGCCAGATTCAGCTCGCCGGCTCCGCGCTGCGCGCCGGCATCGACTTGCTGATGGAGCACGCCGGCATCACCGAATGTCACGACGTTCGCCTCGCCGGTGCGTTCGGCGCCCACATCGACCCGGTCTACGCCCTCGTGCTCGGACTCGTGCCCGACTGCCCGGTCGACGGTGTCAAGGCCGTCGGCAACTCGGCCGGCGCCGGCACGGTGCGCATGCTCGTCAGCGGGCAACAGCGCGACGAGGTGGCCGCCGCCGTGCGTGCCATCGAGAAGATCGAAACCGCCACCGAACCCCGCTTCCAGGAGCTGTTCGTGGCCGCCATGGCGTTCCCCCACGCCACCGCCCCCAGTCCCCACCTCGCCGAGGTCGTGACGCTCCCCGAGCGGATCGAGTCCGAGGCCGGCGGTGGCCGGCGACGCCGCCGACGCGGCAACAACGAAAGGCAGCAAACATGAGCGACGACGTCACCGACGCGCCGGAGGCCGGCGAGGGTGGAGCCCGACGCGGGGGCCGCCGTGGCGGAGGCCGCGCCGGGCGCCAGGCCGCCCGCGCCAGCGCCGGTGCGGTGACCAAGCCGTACCTCGAGCGCACGCTGGCGCCGGTTGAGATGATCTCCGAAGCGGGACTCGCCGCGATCGAGGAGAACGCCGAGGAGATTCTCGCCACCGTCGGCGTGGCGTTCCAGGAGTTTCCCGAGGCGCTCGACCTCTGGCGCGAGGCCGGGGCGAGGGTCGAGGGCGAGATGGTCTACTTCCCGAAGGGCATGTGCCGCGAGATCGTCCAGGCCAACGCCCCGAAGAGCTACATCCAGCACGCACGCAACCCCGAGCGTTCGGTGAAGATCGGCGAGAACACCACGGTGTTCGCGCCGAACTATGGCTCGCCATTCGTGTTCGACCTCGACAACGGCCGCCGCTACGGCACGATCGAGGACTTCAACAACGCGGTGAAGCTCGTCTACGGCCTGCCGCACCTGCACCTCAGCGGCGGCACGGTGTGCGAGCCGGTCGACGTTGCCGTCAACAAGCGCCACCTCGACATGGTGTACGCCCACATCAAGTACAGCGACAAGCCCTACATGGGGTCGGTCACAGCAGCGGAACGGGCGGCCGATTCGGTCGAGCTGAGCCGCATCGCCTTCGGTGGCGATCTCGAGGACCGCACCGTGATGACCTCGCTCATCAACGCCTCGTCGCCGTTGCGCTGGGACGCCACCATGCTCGGCGCCGCCACCGAGTACGCCCGGGCCAACCAGGCCTGCATCATGTCGCCGTTCATCCTCGCCGGCGCGATGTCGCCGGTGACGGTCGCCGGCCTCGCCGCCCAGTCGCTCGCCGAAGCGCTGTCGGGCATGGCCTACGTCCAGCTGGTGCGCCCCGGCGCGCCGGTGATCTTCGGCACGTTCGCGTCGTCGATGTCGATGGCAACGGGCGCCCCGACCTTCGGCACGCCCGAGGCCGGCCAGGCCATCTCGGTCATGGCCGCCCTGGCCCGTCGCGTCGGCGTGCCGTTCCGTTCGGGCGGCCAGTTCACCGCCTCGAAGTACCCCGACGCCCAGGCGGCGTACGAGTCGGCGTCGACCATCTTGCCGACGGTGCTTTCGGGCGTGAACTTCGTGCTCCATGCCGCCGGCTGGCAAGAGGGCGGCCTCGCCCTCGGCTTCGAGAAGCTGATCCTCGACGCCGATCAGCTGGGCTTCATGGACGTCTACGCCCGTGGCGTCGACGTCAGCGAGAACGGCCAGGCGATGGAGGCCTTCCGAACCAACCCGCACGGCGAGCACTTCCTCGGCAACGGCCACACCCTGCAGAACTTCGAGACGGCCTTCGCCCGCTCGACCGAGGCCGACAACAACAGCTTCGAGCAGTGGAGCGAGGAGGGCTCGCTCACCTCGGCCCAGCGGGCCAACAAGACCTGGAAGCGCATGCTCGCCGAGTACACCGGCCCCGATCTCGACGACGCGATCGATGCCGAACTGCAGGACTTCATCGGGCGCCGCAAGGCCTCGATGCCCGACGCCAACTACTAGGAGCTGCCATGGGTGAGACGATCGGCTTCATCGGCCTCGGCAACATGGGCCTGCCCATGTGTCGGAACCTGGTCGACGCCGGCTTCGACGTCGTCGCGCTCGATCTCCGGCCCGAGCCGGTGGCCGAGGTCGTCTCGGCAGGGGGCCGTACCGCCACCGACGCCGCAGCCGTCGCTGCCGAGGCCGACATCTTGCTCACCTCGCTCCCCCGCCCCGACCACGTCGACGGCGTGATGCGAGCCGGTGGTGCGCTCGCGGCGTTGCGTCCGGGCTCGGTCTGGGCCGATCTCACCACCAACCGTCGCGAGTTCGTCCAACAGTTGGCCGGCGAGGCGCCCGAGGGTGTCACCGTCATGGACTCCCCCGTCACCGGTGCGGTCGACGGCGCCCGCAACAAGCGCCTCACCCTCTTCGCCGGCGGATCGGATACCGACCTCGATCGGGTCGTGCCCGTGCTCGGGAACCTCGGCCGCGTGATCCGCTGCGGCCCGCTCGGTACCGGCAACGTCGTCAAGCTGGTGACCAACCAGCTGTGGTTCATCCACGCCGCCGCAATCGGTGAGGGCTTCGCCCTCGGTATGGCCAACGGGGTCGAGCTCCCGGTGCTCTACGACGCCATCTGCGACTCGGTCGGCGATTCGTTCGTCGCTCGCCACGACGGCCCGTCGATCTTCGCCGGGCACTACGACCCGAGCTTCACCCTCGACCTCTGCCTCAAGGATCTCGGACTCGTGCGCGAACTCGAGTCGAGCCTGCAAGCGCCGCTGACGATGACCGCCGCCGCGCACCAGGTCTTCGAGGACGCCACCGAGCGCTACGGCCGCGATGTGGGCGAACTCCACGTGGCCAAGCGGCTCGAGGACGACAACCAGCTCTCGTTCCGCATGGACGGTGACTGGATCGCCCCCTGGGACGTCACCGACGAGTGACGTGACGGCGGCGGGTCAGCCGTCGTCCTCGATGCGCTTGCGCTGGCCCCGCATGAGGGCGACGGCGCCGGCGGACGCCCGGCCCGGGAAGGCGACGAAGGTGCGTTGCGTCTCGGGCGAGTCGGCGACCAGGATCCGCCAGGCGAGGTAGACCGCGATCGCGACGTTGCCCGCCGCCATGCACCAGAAGTACGCGACCGGCGAGGTCGCACCGATGACGACCGTGGCGACGAGCGGCCCGACGAGGGCACCGACGCCGTTGACCCGGACCAGCAACGCCGAGCCGGACGTGAGCTTCGACGTCGGCAACCAGTCGGCGGTGAAGGCGATCGTCAACGAATAGATCGGGAACGTCACGGCGCCGAGGACGGTCATGAGCCCAACCGCCGCCCAGCTACCCTCGGGTACTCCCGCCAAGGCCGCACAGACGCCGACCGCGATCACGGCGACCACCAGGATCACACCGCGGCGCGAAACCCGGTCGGAGACGTAGCCGATCGGCCACTGTAGGAGCATCGAGCCGAAGAGCGGCGCGGCGAGGAAGACCGCGAGTCGCGAGTCGGGCACGTCGACCGCCACTGCGTACACCGCGCCGAGACCGAGCAGCACCCCGACCGTCGCCCCGTTGAAGAACGCGGTGAAGATGCCGGTCGGCACGATGTCGGCGAGCTCCCGCAGCGACATGCGCTCGGGAACCACGAGCGGCGGGTTGCTCGACGCCGACAGCACGACGGGGATCAGAGACGCCGACACGAGCACGGAAGCGAGCAGGAAGAGCTTCACGCCGTCGGGGTCGGCCACATCGAGAAGGAACTGGCCGATCGTCATGCCGCCCATCGTGACGATCATGTACATCGACAGGAGCCGGCCCCTGGTCTTGTTGGTCGCGAGGTCGTTGAGCCACGACTCCTCGGTCACGTACAGCCCGGCCATACAGAGGCCTGTGACGAAGCGCATGAGGCCCCAGGTGATCGGATCGATGAAGAGCGCATGGATCAGCACCGCGGTCGACGCCATCGAGGCGAGGCCGGCGAAAACCCGGATGTGGCCGACGTTGGCGATCAGGCTCTCGGCGACGCGGCTCCCGAAGAGGAAGCCGGCGAAGTACGCGGCCATGACGAAACTGGCGACGGTGACCGAGAATCCCTCGGTCTCGGACCGCACACCGATGAGTGAACCCTGGAGGCCGTTGCCGGCCATCAGGAGGAGGATGCCGAAGAACAACGCCCGGGCGGCGCCCGTCGGGTTGTCCTCGATGAACGGGCCACCCTCGATGATCTCCTCATCCGGGTGGAGCGTGTGCTCGGCCACTGCTGTGCTACTCCCGGCAGAGGCGAACCCCTGGCCAGACCGCCGCACCCCACGGCGGCACCGAGGCGAACGCTACCGGGCATACTGCCTGCATGTCACTGGAACGGGCGGTCCTCCGTCACCCTGTCGACGGGGTGCGGGAATGGCTCGCGTTCGACGATCCGGTCGACTCGTGGGAGGCCGACGAACTCGACGACGTGCGCGGCGTCCTCGACGCGGCCGAAGCGGCCAACCGGCGAGGGCTGTGGGTCGTCGGCATGGTCAGCTACGACGCCGGACCCGCGTTCGATCCGGCCCTGCGCTCACTGCGGGCGGAGGACGTCCCGCTGGCGTCGTTCGCCGCGTTCGAACGCCCGACCACCGCGAAGCTTCCCTCGGGTGACGACTTCGAGATCGGCCGGTGGGAGGCCACGCGGGTCCGCCGTGAGTACGAGGCCGACATCCGGCGCGTGAAGGAACTGATCGCCAAGGGCGAGACCTACCAGGTCAACTACACGATGCGGCTCGAAGCCGACTTTGACGGCGACCCGCTCGGCTTCTTCGCCGCCATGGCTCGGGCGCAGCGCAACGCCGACCATCTGGCCTACCTCGACTTCGGCGATCGGGCGGCCTGTTCGGCGTCGCCGGAGCTCTTCATCCGTCGCCAGGGCCGAACCCTCGAGAGCCGTCCGATGAAGGGCACCCGACCTCGCCACCCCGATCCGGTCAACGACGACGACATCGTGCGGGAACTACTCGAGAGCGAGAAGGACCGGGCCGAGAACACGATGATCGTCGACATGGTCCGCAACGACCTGGGGCGGGTCGGCGACATCGGTTCGCTCAAGACCACCGCGCTGCACACCGTCGAGAGCTACTCGACCGTGCACCAGCTCACGTCCACGGTCGAGGTGCAGACCGACGCCGGGCTGTTCGACGTCTTCGCCGCCACCTTTCCGGGCGCGTCGATCACCGGCGCCCCGAAGGTCAACACGGCGGGCTTCATCGCCGACCTGGAGCGCACCCCCCGAGGGCTCTACACCGGGGCGATCGGCGCCATCCCGCCCAACGGCGACTTCGAGTTCAACATCGCGATCCGCACCGCCTGGGTGAACACCAACCTCGGGCGGGCCACCTACGGGGTCGGCGGTGGCGTCGTGTGGGATTCCGATCCGACCGGCGAGTGGAATGAAGCCCACGACAAGGCTCGGGTGCTGTATCGCGCCGACCGTCCGTTCCGGCTGCTGGAGACGATCGCCTGGACGCCCGACGAGGGCGCTGGGCTGCTCGACCGCCACCTCGAACGACTCGCGCTCGCCGCGACCCACTTCGGTTTCGACGTCGAGCCCGACGAGGTGCGGGCGGAGATCGAGGCGTTCACCGCGGACGAGCCCCAGGTGATCCGGGTCCTCGTCGGGTTGGGGGGCACCGTCGAACTCCAACCGCGGGCGATGCCGGTGCTCGACCCCGATCCGGTCGTCGTGTTCGACACCCGACCGATCGACCGCGGCGACGAGTTTCTGCGCCACAAGACGACCCGCCGCGATCGCTACGACGAAGCCCGCGAACGGTTCCCCGGGGCCTACGACGTCCTGTTGTGGAACCGGCTGGGGCAGCTCTGCGAGTCGACCATCGCGAACCTGGTGATCGAGATCGACGGCGAACGCCGCACGCCACCGGTCGACGCCGGGCTGTTGCCGGGCACGATGCGGGGGGAGCTGATCGAGTCGGGCGAGATCGTCGAGGCGACCATCAGTTACGACGACCTGCGTGAGGCCGACCGAGTGTGGCTGGTCAACTCGGTACGAGGCTGGGTCGAAGTCGACGTCGACCACGCCTCCGCCCCTGGCCGCCTCGCCGCAGCCAGCGCCTACCGCAACTGAGTTGGCGACACTTCGTACCTGGTACGAAG
>JBCBYI010000166.1:0-9062 GCA_039815945.1 Actinomycetota bacterium
CCTGACCTGACTCAGGTCAGGCGTCGTCGACAGGCAGGACGACTGCCTGCGCCGCCACCACACCATCGGGTGTGTGGGTGATCGTCGGCGACCCGTACAGCACATAGCCGTCGTCGAGTGCGGCACTGACCCGCTCGCAGAAGCTGCGGTCGTCGGGGCCCGTGAGAAGGCGGTAACGGAGGCGATCGTCGGCGTCGGACATGGCGCCAGCGTAGGCCTCAGCCGCTCAGCGCCTTGCCGAGATCGGTGAGGAGGTCGTCGACGTCCTCGAGCCCGATCGAGAGCCGGATCATCGATTCGGTGATGCCCATCTCGCGGCGAAGATCCGGCGCGACGCGCCGGTGGGTCGTGGTCGCCGGGTGGGTCACGAGGCTCTTCGCGTCGCCCAGGTTGTTCGAGATGTCGAAGATCTCCAACGCGTTGACGACCGCGAACGTCTGGGCCTGATCGGCCTCGAGTTCGAGGCAGACCACCGTGCCGCCGGCCTCCATCTGGTTGCGGGCGAGCTCGTGGTCGGGGTGCGACTCGAGGAACGGGTACCGCACCGACCGGATGCGAGGGTTGGGTTCGAGCTCGCGGGCGATGCGCTCGGCCGAGCGCGCCATCGCATCGACGCGCAGACGGAGCGTCTCGAGCCCCTTCAGCAACGTCCAAGCGTTGAACGGGCTCAGGCTGGGGCCGGTGTGGCGCAGGAAGTCCTGCAGGTGCTCCTGGTCGAACTGTTCGGTGCACAACACTGCCCCGCCGAGGGTGCGACCCTGGCCGTCGATGTGCTTGGTGGCGGAGTAGACGACGATGTCGGCGCCGAAGTCGAGCGGGTGCTGGAGCACGGGCGTGGCGAAGATGTTGTCGACGATCACCAGCGCGCCCGCGGCATGGGCGAGTTCGCTCACGGCGGCGAGGTCGATGATTTCCAGGCCGGGGTTCGAGGGCGTCTCGAGGAAGACGGCCTGCGCACCGCCGGCGAGGGCGGCTTCCCACTGCGCCAGATCACGCCCGTCGACGAGGACGGTCTCGACGCCGTAGCGGGGAAGGATGTCGGTGATGATCACCGAACAGCTCCCGAAGAGCGCCCGCGACGCCACGACCTTGTCGCCCGCCGTGAGGAACGACGCCATCGAGGCGAAGACCGCCGCCATCCCGCTGGCCGTCGCCCGACAGACTTCAGCGCCCTCGATCAGCCGCAGCCGCTCCTCGAACATCGAGACGGTCGGGTTGCCGTAGCGGCCGTAGATGTAGCGGTCGACGTCGCCGGCGAAGGCGGCCTGGGCCTCCTCCGCGGAGGAGTAGACGAACCCCGAGGTCGCATAGATCGCCTCGGCCGTCTCGTCGAACCGACTGCGCTCGACCCCGCCCCGGACGAGGCGGGTGGCCTCGGACCAGTCCTCGATCGCCATCTCAGTCCTGCGTCCACGGAAGGTCGGCGTGCTTCCAGCCGACCTTGCCCGGGCCACCCTCGAAACCCTGGGTCACGTTGTAGGTGCTCGCGTAGCCGGCCTCCTCGGCGACGGTCGCCGCGCCCTGGGAGCGGGCACCGCTGCGGCACAGGAACAGCAGCGGGGTCTCGGGGTCGAGTCCATCGGTCGCCTCGGCGAGGAAGTTGGGGTTGCGCTCGCCGGTGCCGTACCAGGTCCACGTGGCGAAGCGAACCTGCTTGCCGATCTCGTCGAGCGTCGGCACGCCGATCTGTTCCCACTCCTCTGGGGTCCGGACGTCGATCAGGACCGCAGTCGGGTCGTCGGCCAGCATCTGGTAGGCGTCGGTGACGCTGATCTCGGTGAAGGGCATGGCGTCCTCGGAGAAAGGCGGGTGGGTCCGGCCAGGCTACGAGCGCAGCGATGGTTGCAGCGCCTCGAAGGCGTGCCGGAACGACCCGGTGGCGGGGTCGCTCTGGGCCTGGACCCAGATACGGCGTTCGTGGGCCTCGGCGGCGACACGTGCGTCGACCGTCGGGTCACCGGTGCAGGCGATGACGAGATGGGCACCGCCGAGATCCCACGGCCGATAGCGGCGGCGTCGCAGGAACACCGGGCCGTCGAGTTCGAGGATGTCGGGATGGACCGACGGGGCGACGACCTCGACCGTCGCACCGGCGGCGACCAAACGGCGGATCTCGCTCACCGCCGTCGCGCCGGCTCCGATCACGACACATCGTCGCCCCCGTAGGTCGAGCATCACGGGGTACCCGTCGGCGGTCATTGCTTCGGTGGCGGTGCTGGACACGGTTCCGGCTCCTGACGTCGAATCCCGATCGATCTGATCGGCATTCGAACCGTACCGTCGGGCCTGCGGCTAACGCAGCGGATTCCCACTCGACCGTTCGGTCGCGATCGACGGACTCGGCTGCGAGACTGCGGCCTGATGCGCGATGCCTTCCGCTTCTCCTCGATCACGCTGGCGGCGCTCGTCGGCTCGATCGTGCTGAGCCTCGTCCTCGTCGGCGTCCCCCGACTAATCGACGACGACCCGTGCCTGCGCGAGGCCGACGTCGACTGCACGAGTGCCGGCGGGGTCCTCCAGGCCCTCGACGTCGCCGGGGTGTTGATCGGCGCGATCGCGACGCGAATGGTCGCGATCGTGCTCGTGATCGTCGTGGCGACCGAGGCGGTCAACTACCGCTCGGTGAGCCGGCGACGTGATCGGCGCCGCCGATCAACCGGACGCGTTGACGAGGAGCCACGTCCGTAGCGCCTCGGCCGCGGATGCAAGCAGGCGGCCCCGCCGACTCAACAGCGGAAGTGCACGCCCGTCTCGACGGCCGCCTCGACCGCGACCCGTGATGGCGAAACCAGCGCGGTTTTCCGCATGACGAAGATCGGTCACACTCTCGACATGCCCGCGCTCTCCCAGATCGTCGACCTCGACCGGTATCCGCTCCACGAGCCCCAGTCCGCCGGCTACGTCGCCGCCGTCGACGCCGCTCGCGAGGGGCTGCGCTCGGTCGGGTGCGCCGTGATCAAGGATCTCGTCCGTCCCGAGGCGGTGACCCTGCTCAACGACGAGATCGTCGAGCGCAAGCACACCACCCACTTCTCGACCCAGGTGATGAACCCGTACTTCCACACCGAAGCCGACGAGGCGTTCCCGGCCGACCACCCCGTCAACACCTTCCTCGAACGATCGAGCGGCTTCATCCCGGGTGATTCCTGGGAGGCCGGATGTGCGACCGATGTGCTGTTTCGCGCCCGCGAGCTGGCTCGCTTCCTCGCCGACTGTCTCGAGATCCCCGAGCTGCACTGCTACGCCGACCCGCTCGCCGGCCTCACCGCCAACATCCTCGACCCTGGTCAGCTCTTCACCTGGCACTTCGACACCAACGATTTCGCGGTGACCGTGCTCGTGCAGGAAGCCGACGATGGCGGCCTGTTCGAGTACTACCCGGCCATCCGCGATGCCGACGACGAAGGCTTCGACCGCATCGCCGGCGTCCTCGGCGGTGAACGCGAGGGCGTGCACACCCTCGATCTCCGGCCCGGCGACATGCAGATCTTCCGCGGCCGCCACAGCCTTCATCAGGTCTCACGGGTGCCGGCGCACAGCCGTCCCCGTCACGCCGCGATCTTCGCCTACACCGAGCAGCCCGGCGTGATCGGTCGTGTCGCTCGCACCCAGCAGCTGTTCGGCCGGGTCATGCAGGAACACCTCGACGCCGAACAGGAGCGGGTCCGCTCCGACGCGCTGATCGACTGACCCGCGCCGAGCGATCAGCCCTGCTGCACGCCGATCGCGAGGGCGGCGGCCAAACCGGCGGGATCACGATGGAGCTGGGCCCGCACACCGATCGCGAACGGGTCGGTGTCGTGCTCGGCGATCGAGTGCTTCGCGGCGACCAGACCGGCCTTGGCGATCGCCCGCGGCGGTTCCTTGTGCACTCCGACGACGTGCTCGGCCATGCGGGTGTCGACCGAGCCGACGATGAGGGCGGCGACGTGCACGCCGTTCGGCGCCAGCTCGGCACGGAGGCAGTCCGACGCGGCCCGCATGGCGAACTTCGACGGCGAGTAGCCACCCATGTCGGGCACGGCGACGATGCCGCCGGCGGAGAGGACGTTGACGATCGCTCCCCCGCCGTTGGCTGCGATGCCCGGCGCGAACGCCCGGCACATGCGCATCGTGCCCAGATAGTTGACCGTGATCTCCGATTCCATCGCGGCCATGTCGTCGGCGCCGAGCAGCGTCTCGTTGTGGAACACCCCTGCGTTGTTGACGAGAAGGGTCACGTCGCTCGCGATCGACGCGGCGGTGTCGACGAGGCCCTGGTCGGTGATGTCGAGCTCGACGACCTCGACCCGGTCGGGATCGAGTGCGGCGACCGTCTCGGCGTCGGCCACCACTCGTGATCCGACGTAGATCTTGGCCGCGTCCTGGGCGAGCAGCTCCTCAACGAAGCCCTCACCGATGCCACGGTTGCCGCCTGTGACCAGTGCGGTGCAGCCGGCGATCTTCACGACAGCCTCGTCAGGCGAACATGGGCGCCAACGGCGCCGGATCGAGCCACTCGTCGATTCGGGCGATGAGGCCGTCGTCGTTCACCGTCACGATCGCGACCGCCTCGGTGGAGATCTCCTGACCGTCAGGGAGCACCAGCTCAAGCGTGTGTTGTTGGAGGTAGCCGTCTTCGATCGGTTCGAGACGACGGACGACATAGCGGCGATCGGCGACTCGCTTCGTCATCGCGTTCATCAGCGCGATGTTCTCCTCGGCGCTCTGGGTGACGTTGTCGAAGTTGTGCCAGATCTCCGCCCCGGGGGCGTAACAGGCACGGGCGGCGTCGGCATCGCCGACGGTGATCGCGTCGATGAAGCGTTGGGCGACGGCGGGAACGGTCATCGGGCCAACGTAGCCGCCGGGCCCAAGGCCCGTCCCCGTGGGTAGCGTTGGGCACATGACGACGTGGACCCGTGCCCTGGTCACCGGCGCGTCGAGCGGCATCGGCCGCTCGATCGCCCAGCAGCTCGCCGCCGACGGCACCGCCCTCGTGGTGACCGCCCGCGACACCGAGCGCCTCCAGGCGCTCGCCCACGAACTCCCGGTCGACGTCGAGGTGCTCGGTGCCGATCTCGCCACCAAGAAAGGCCGAGCCGCCGTCGCCGACCGCATCGCCTCCCACGACGATCCGATCGACCTGCTCGTCAACAACGCCGGGCTCGGCTACGCCGGCAACCTGATCGATCTCAAGGACGCCGACGACCGGCGCACGGTCGACGTCAACGTCGTCGCACTGCACGAACTCACTCGCACCGCGGCCAAGGTCCTCGTCGAGCGAGGCGGGGGTGCGATCCTCAACGTGTCGTCGATCGCGGGCGACCTCCCGGGGCCCGGGTCGACCACCTACAACGCCACCAAGGCGTTCGTCACCAGCCTCAGCGAAGGGCTCCACGCCGAGCTCAAGGGCACCGGCGTCACCGTCACCGCCCTGTGCCCCGGCCTCACCCGCACCGAGTTCCAGGAGCGGGCCGGTGTCGGCGACATGGAGTTCCCCGACTTCCTGTGGCAGAGCGCCGACGAGGTCGCCAAGGTCGGCCTCGATGCGGCGAAGTCGGGCAAGGCGGTGGTCGTCGCCGGCGTGCCGAACAAGGTGTGGTCGCGGGTCGCCCGCAGCATGCCGCGCACGGCGATGCGTGAGCTGGCTCGCATGACGACGAGCCAACGCGGCCGCTGATCAGCGCAGGTCGAAGCCCGGGTAGCCGGCCTCGGCGATCGCCGTGACCCGGGTGCGGTAGCGGGGTGCGCCACCGAAGTACGCCTGGTAGCGGGGCTTGCCCTCGCGTCCGGCGAGGTTGGCGTTGTAGCCCGTGAACCAGCCCTTGCTGTCGCGGATCAGCAGGCGGTCCTGCATCTTGGCGACCTCGGCGGCCCACTCGTCTTCGGCCTCACGCTCGGCCTCGATGCGGGTGACGCCCTCGGCCCGCGCGTGGGCGATCAGATCGCTGACCCAGTCGACGCCGTCCTGGATCGCCCGGGGGAAGTTGGTCGAGCCCGACACGCTCTGCGGGCCGGCGAGCATCAGCAGGTTGGGGAAGCCGCTCGTCATCATCCCGACGTTGGTGCGGGGACCGTGGGCCCATTCGTCGGCGAGCTTCGCCCCATCGACGCCCTGGATGTCGACCTTGTCGAAGGCCCCGGTGATGGCGTCGAAGCCGGTGGCGTAGACGATCACGTCGAGGTCGTGATGGCCGGCCGTCGTCTCGATCCCGGTCTCGGTGACCCGCACGATCGGCGTGTCCTGCAACGACACGAGCTCGACGTTGTCGCGGTTGTAGGCCTCGAAGTAGTTCGTCTCGAGCGGCAGGCGCTGCAGGGCGAAGCCGTGGTCGGTCGGGATGAGCTTCTCCGCGACCTCCGGGTCGTCGACCCGGCCGCGGATCCGATCGGCGATGTAGTCCGACAGCTCCTGGTTGGCGGCCTCGTCGAAGTAGATCTCGGCGTAGTTGGCCCCGATGATCGCGAACCCGGGCTGGATGTAGAGCTCGTCCCACAGCGCCCGCCGCTCCTCGGGCGTGGCCTCCCAGAAACCCCAACGGGGCACGTGCTCGAAGCCGCCGACGGTCTTCGAGCAGTTCTCGAAGATCTCCGGGTAGCGGCTCCGGATGTCGGCCATCTCCTCATCAGAGATCGGCCGGTTGTTGAGCGGGCTGCTCCAGTTGGGGCGCCGCTGGAAGACGGTGAGGTGCTCGACGATCGGAGCGATCGACGGCACGATCTGGATGCCGGTGGCGCCGGTGCCGATCTGGCCGACCCGCTTGCCGGTGAGGTCGATGTCGTCGGGCCAGTGGAACGTGTGGAACGACTCGCCGGCGAAGTCGTCCATGCCCTCGAAGGTCGGCAAGGTCGGCGTCGACAGCGGACCGAGGGCCGTGATCACGAAGCGGGCCCGGAAGACCTCGCCGTCGGTGGCGGTGAGCGTCCAGGTCGACGCCGCCTCGTCCCACACCATCGAGGCGATGCGCACGCCGAAGCGCATGTGCTCACGCAGACCGAAGAGGTCGGCGACGTGGTTGAGGTAGCGGAGGTTCTCGGGCTGGGAGGAGAACATCTCCTTCCAGTGCCACGTGTCGAGGATCTGCTGGCTGAACGAGTAGCCGTAGGTGTAGCTCTCGGAATCGAACCGGCAGCCCGGGTAGCGGTTGCGGTACCACGTGCCGCCGAGGTCGTCCTGGGCTTCGAGCACGAGCGCGTCGACACCCAGATCGACCAGCCGCTTGATCTGGTAGATCCCGGCGACCCCTGCGCCGATGACGATCACCTCGTGTTCGTGCACGTCGCTCATCGAGCCGATTCTGCTGGAGCGCCCGAGCGGGCGCCAACCGTCAGAACGTCAGGCTGACGGGGAAGTCGGTGAGGAGCTCGGGGCCGGTCTCGGTGACGAGGTACTGATCCTCGAGCTTCACGCCTTCGCCGCCGTCGCGGGAGCCGATGTAGCTCTCGCTGGTGAGCACCATGCCGACCTCGAGTTCGTCGTCGACGCCCCAGTCGTCCCACGCCCACGGGTGGTAGATGTCGGGGTACTCGTCGCACTGGCCGACGCCGTGGAACTTCACCGAGTAGTGCCGGTAGTCCTCACGCGGGGGCATGACCGAGTCGAACGTGAGCTCGCGGAACGAGCGGCCCGGCGTGAGGAGCTCGGCGTTGGTCTTCACCATCTCGTCGGCCATGTCGAACAACTGCTTCTGATGCGCGGTGGGCGCCTTGTCACCGCAGATCCACGTGCGCGAGATGTCGATCATCATTCCGTAGGCACCGACGAGGTCGGTGTCGTAGGCGACGATGTCGCCGTTCTCGACGACACGACCCGACGCCTCCTGGAACCACGGGTTCGTGCGCGGCCCCGACGCGAGGATCTGGGTCTCGATCCACTCCCCTGCCCGGGCGATGTTGCCGGCGTGGAGCAGCGCCCAGATCTCGCGTTCGGTCATGCCGGGACGCATGTGCGCCTGCATGTCGTACATCGCGGCCTGGCAGGCATGCGCCGAGCAGCGCATCGCCTTGATCTCGTCGGCGCCCTTGATCGTGCGGGCCTGCTCCATGAGCTCGGTGCCGTTTTCGATGGTCCAGCCGGCCTGCTCGAACGCCTTGTACCCGACGTAGTGGCACTGATCGACGGCGATGCGGGCGTTCGGACCACAGTGTTCGGCGACGACGTCGACCACCTCGGCAGCCATGCGCCGAGCCTGTTCCTCGTGGCGTGAGCCGGCGAGGAAGTAGGTGGCGCCGATCGCCGGACGAACCTCGTCGATGACATGGCTGTGGCCAGACAGGAACTCGCATCCCTCGTAGTCCCACACGATGACGTAGCCCTCGGCGCTGACGAACGCGTAACGGGCACCGTTGTGCATCACCCAGAGCTGCATGTTGGTCGTGTCGGACACGTAGCGGATGTTCATCGGGTCCATGACGAGCACGCCGTCGTACCCGAATCGCTTCAGCGCCTCGGCCGTTCGATCGACCCGGTACTGACGCATCGCCGGAAGGTCTGGCAACTCCAGCCCCGCGGCGATCCACTCGGCTTCGAGCGCCGCACCCGGACCGATGGCGAGGTGATGGAGATCACCCGCAGCACGCGCCATCTCCGGCGTGCCGTCGAGCGCCTCCTGCACCGAACGTCGAATCCGTCCACCCACTGTTCGTGTCCTCTCGCCTAGGCCCGCATCCGCTCGGCTTCGGGGTCCCAGATGCAGCCGTCGATGCGCGCACAGGACTTCAGATCGCCGATGATCTCGATCTGCCAGGGTCCGTCGGATTCCGCCAGGGCGGCGGGGACGTACCCCATCGCGACCGAGGTCTCGCTGTGGTGGGCGTAGCCGCCCGAGGTCACCCAGCCGACGACCTCACCGTCGTGCCAGATCGGCTCGTCGCCGATCACGTCGTGGCCGTCGCGGCCGGCGTCGCTGTCGACCGTGAAGGTCACGAGCGCGTAGGTGGCACCGGGACCCTCATCGGCGTACTTCGCGGCGAGGGCGTCGCGGCCGATGAAGTCCTTGTCCATCTGCACGAATCGTCCGAGCGCGGCCTCGAACGGGTCGTAGATCGGGCGGTACTCGCGGGCCCACGAACCGAAGCCC
>JBCBYI010000167.1:0-9022 GCA_039815945.1 Actinomycetota bacterium
GGGGGTCTCGGCGTCCTGGGTGAGGACGGTGCCGCCGTCGGTGTCGGCGGCGGTCGTCTCGACGTCGGTGTTCTCGAGGGTCTCGTCCTCGAGTCCGCCGTAGGCGCCGGCCGAGCCGACGAAGCTCGCGCCGACGAGGGCGCCGCCGAGGACACTGGCGCCGATCGCGGCGGAGGTGATGGTGCGGTTCATCGTCAGATACCTGCTTTCGATTGGGGTTGGGGGAAGCTGACGGTGGACAGACAACCGGCCGGGGGTAAGTCGGTCGCCAATCGAAGATGAGAATTGGTTGAGAATCGAGGTCGGAGTCTTCGCCTCTGATGAACCGACTGCTATCCAGAGGGACATGAGCAGTTCCGTCCGTCCCGGCACAGCCGCCAAAATCCTCGTCGCCGAGGACGATCGGCAGGTCCGCGAGTCGCTCGTCCGGGTCCTCGAGTTCGAGGGCTACGGCGTTCTCGCCGTCAACGACGGGGCGCAGGCGCTCGGCGCGTTTGACGACTACGGACCCGACATCCTCGTCACCGACGTGATGATGCCGATGGTCGACGGACTCGACGTGTGCCGCCGGCTTCGAGCCCGGGGCGATCGCACGCCGATCCTCATCCTCACCGCTCGGGTCGAGGTCTCGGATCGTGTCGCTGGTCTCGACGCCGGTGCCGACGACTATCTCCCGAAGCCCTTCGCGCTCGACGAACTCCTCGCTCGGATCCGGGCGCTGCTGCGTCGGGTCGACCCGCCGGAGGCCACCGCCCCGGTCGTCGTCGACGATCTCGAACTCGATCCGCAGCGTCGCCAGGTCACCCGGCGCGGCCGGGGAATCGAACTCACCAAGACCGAGTTCGACCTGCTCGAGCTCTTGATGCACAACGAGGGCATCGTGCTCGAACGGTCGACGATCTACGAACGGATCTGGGGCTACGACTTCGGTACGAACTCGAAGTCACTCGACGTGTACATCGGCTACCTCCGCCGCAAGACCGAGGCCGCAGGCGAACACCGTCTGCTCCACACGGTGCGAGGCGTCGGCTATGTGCTGCGTCGAGGCTGATCGATGAGTCTTCGTCTCCGTCTCGCACTGTGGTTCGGCGTGGTCGTCGCCATCGGGATCGGCATCGCATCGGTCGCGGCGTTCGTCGCCACCGAGCGGGCGTTGCGCGACGAGACCGACGACTTCTTGGATCAGCGGGCCCAGGAGATCAACGATGGTGTCCGCACCGTCTCGCCGCCTCGTGACGAGGGGCGGCGAAACAACGGGCCCCCGGTCGACGAGGACGGCCTCCCAGTCGACGAGGTGTTGGAGCTGTTCGGATCCGACAACGACGTCATCGTGCAGGTGCTCGATCCCGCCGGGGCGGTGCTCGGCCAGGAAGGCGGCGCGCTTCCGGTGTCGCAGGCCGATCTGCGGTTGGCCGACGGGCCCGACCGGCCGACGTACCGCACGGTCGAGATCGGGAACGACACCTACCGCATGATCACCCGTCACCTCGACGGCGGCGGTGCCGTGCAGGTCGCCCGCCAGATCGACGGCACCAATCGAGTCCTGAGCCGACTCGGGACGAACTTCGCGTGGATCGGCGTGGTGCTCACCGCGCTCGCCGCGTTCGCCGGATGGTGGATCGCCCGGCGCACCACCAGACCGCTGCGACGCCTCTCCGAAACCGCAGGGCAGATCGCTGAGACGCAGGATCTGTCGACGCCGATCCCGGTCACCGGCACCGACGAGGTCGGCACCCTGGCCGCCAGCCTCGAGACGATGACCGACGCACTCGCCACCAGCCGCGAGCAGCAGCGCCGGCTGGTGATGGACGCCGGGCACGAGCTGCGCACTCCGCTCACCAGCATCCGGGCCAACGTCGAGTTTCTCGACCGCATCGGCGGCGACGCCGAGCCGGCCCAGCGCAGCGAGGTCGTCCGGGCCGTCACCTCCGAGGTCGATGAGCTCTCCGATCTCATCACCGAGCTGGTGGAGTTGGCCACCGACTCCCGTGATGACTTGCCGACCGAGCCGGTGGTGCTGCGCGAGGTGGTCGAGACCGCGGTGGCCCGCTTCCGTCGTCGCACCGGTCGCACGGTCGAACTCGCCCTCGACGACACGGTCGTGGTGGGCCGGGCGCCGATGCTCGACCGAGCCGTGAGCAACCTGTTGCTCAACGCCGACAAGTTCGCTCCGGGTACCGAGCCGATCGAGGTCTCGGTCGCCGCCGGCGCGCTGCGTGTCCGTGATCGCGGACCCGGCTTCGCGCCCGACGATCTCCCGCACGTCTTCGAGCGCTTCTACCGCGCCACCGCCACCCGCACGATGCCCGGCTCGGGTCTCGGGCTCGCGATCGTGGCGCAGATCGTCGATCGACACGGCGGCCGGGTGCTGGCGGCGAACGCACCCGACGGCGGCGCGGTCGTGGGCTTCGATCTGCCCGTGTCCTGACCGCTCAGCCGAACGCGACGGATTCGACCATCGGGATCAGCGCCCGTCGCTCGATTTCGGCGATGTCGTCATCGCCGGCGACCACCGACACGTTCATCGCCACCGGTCCGGTCGAGACATAGCTGACGATGTCCATGCCGTCGGTGTCGTAGGCCCGGCGGATCCAGCCGTCACCGACCTCGGCCGGGGTGTCGCTCTCGGCGAAGCGGCTCCGGCGCACCTCGAAGGGCAGGTAGGCCGTCAGTTCTTCACCATCGAACTCGCCGGCTCGGATCACGATCACCGTGTCGTCGAAGACGTCGACGTTGCGCCAGTACACCTCGTGGTCGGTGAAGAAGTCGGCAGGCCAGGTGGGGAGCCGCATATCGATCCACTCGATCTCGTCGGTCGGGTCGATGTCGAAGATCGAGTCCTCGAGCGCCGGATCGTTCCGGTCGAAGACCTCGACGTTGGAGTTGGTGAGGGCGAGGCGGGCATCGGCGTCGACACACGACAGATCGACCGGGCCGCTCGGGTCGTCGATGAACGAACTGATCACCGTCGCCGAACAGATCCCGTCGTCGGCGTCGTGACCGCGGTCCGGCACGTACACGAAGGTTGCGTTCGGAAGCCGGGCGGCCATCGCCTCGCCCCATTCGGGCGGCGTGATCGGATCGAACGCGCCCGACATCACCAACGTCGGCTGGATCCAGGTGGCCGGCTCGTTCTCGAGCGGCTCGGCCACCCCGATCTCGGGCCAGCCGGCGCACACCTCGATCAGCCCCTCGCCGAGGAACCCGGGCGGGAGCATGATGCGGTCCCAGAGGGTCTCCTGTCGCTCGGCGAGCGCCTGTTCCTCCGGCGTCGTGAACGGCGCCTCCTCGCGGCACTGCACGACGAGATAGGCGACGACCGCAGCGTTGTCGAAGATGCCGGCCGGGGCCAGCCGTTCGAGCCGGTTGCGATCACCGGCTTCGAGGTCGATCAAGAGATCGGGGATCAGTGCCGCACTGTCGGCGCCGTAGAGCAGCCCGTGGAGGATGTTGAGCAGGTCGTCGCCGCTGAGCGAGAACGAGAAGCTCGACTGTTCGTCGTAGGGCAGTGCGATCACCGCCGGCTCCGCGTCGAGGCGATCGATCCACGCCTCGAGTGTCGCGAGCGGGTCGGGGAGGAGTTCGTCGCACGCCGGATCGGTGGCGCATGCGGCGAAGACCTCGAGCATCGCCTGCTCGAATGCGGCGGGAGTCGAGCCGAGCAGGTTCTCCTCGATCGGGTAGATGCCCGAGAGCACGGCACTGCGCACGATCTCGGGGTGGTCGCGCAGTACGGTCTGCCCGAGCCGGCTGCCGTAGCTGATGCCGTAGAGGTTCACCTCTCGGTAGTCGAGGGCCCACACGAGATCGACCAGATCGTCGGCGTGCACCGCACTCGCATACTCGGAGAGCTCGATGTCGCTGCGACGCTGGAGCCGATCGGCACAGTCGAACAGCGCATCGTTGTAGGCGTCGCTCAACTCGGCGTGTGGTGTCGGCCGACCGAAGAACGCCGGATCGAGATCCCAGGCTTCGGTGCACGGCGGGAGCGGACTCGACTCGCCGGCCCCGCGCTGGTCGTAGACGATCACGTCGCGCTCGGCGACGAACGGTGCCACCAGCGCGCTGTACAGCAGCCCCGCGCTCGCGAGCACCGGTTCGCCGGGGCCGCCGTGCAGATAGACCACGGGATCGTCGGCGCCGTCGCGTTCGGCGTTGAAGCGTGCGAACGCGATCTCGATGTCGTCGGTGTCGTCGTCGCTCGGCACGGTGATGCGGCCGCAGTCGACATCGAGGTCGCCGACGTCGAAGGGGCACTCGCCGAATCGGGGCTGCAGCGGCGCATTGCGCACCGAGCGGCCGTCGTCGGAGGGCATGTTGCCGAGGTCGGCGCTGCTGGGCTCTCCCTCGTCGAGGGTCGGCGGGGGCAGGGTCGAGGCCGGTTCCAACGCCACGCCCGATGTCCGGTATCGGTCGGCCAGTTCCTCGGGGGACACCGACGAGCAGGCGGCGGCGAGCACGCCGAGCACCAGCAGCGCCGCGGCGTAGCGGACGGGGGAAGACCGCCGGATCATGGCTGTCACCCTACGAGGTGCCGGGCGGCTGTCTCGGTAGCCTTCAGGCAGTGATTTCTCGCGACGACCTGCGGAACGTGGCGATGATCGCCCACGTCGACCACGGCAAGACGACCCTCGTCGATGCCCTCCTTCGCCAGGCCGGCGCGTTCCGGGAGGGGGCCGAGCTCCAGGACCGGGTCATGGACTCGATGGACCTCGAACGCGAGAAGGGCATCACGATCCTCGCCAAGAACACGGCGGTCCGATACGGCGATCACAAGATCAACATCGTCGACACGCCGGGCCACGCCGACTTCGGCGGCGAGGTCGAGCGGGCGCTCACCATGGTCGACGCCGTCGTGCTGCTCGTCGACGCCAGCGAGGGCCCGCTGCCGCAGACCCGCTTCGTGTTGCGCAAGGCGCTCGCGCTCGAGTTGCCGGTCATCTTGGTCATCAACAAGATCGATCGACCCGACGCCCGCATCGCGGAAGTGGTCGATGAGGTCTACGAGCTGTTCCTCGACCTCGATGCCGACGAATCCGCCATCGACTTCCCGATCGTCTACACCGTCGCCCGTGAGGGCCAGGCCACGCTCGACCCCGACGTGCCCGGCACCGACATGGAGCCGCTCTTCCGCACCGTGCTCGACACGGTGCCGGCCCCGCAGCACGATCCCGATCACCCGATGCGGGCCTGGGTCACCAACCTCGACGCATCCCCCTATGTGGGCCGGCTCGCGATCTGCCGCGTCGAGCACGGCACGATCCGCAAGGGCCAGGCCATCGCCTGGTGCCGGGAGGACGGTTCGATCGAGTCCGCTCGCGTCGGCACGCTCACCGTCACCGAGGCGCTCGATCAGGTCGACGTTGACGAAGCCGGCCCCGGCGAGCTCATCGGTGTCTCCGGCATCGACGAGGTCACGATCGGCGACACCCTCGCCGACCGCGAGGATCCCCGCCCCTTCCCGACCATCACGGTCGACGAGCCGACGCTGTCGATGACCATCGGCACCAACACCTCGCCACTCGCCGGCAAGGAGGGCGACAAGCTCACCGCTCGGCTCATCAAGAGCCGCCTCGACGCCGAGCTGATCGGCAACGTGTCGATCCGGGTGCTGCCGACCGACCGCCCCGACGCCTGGGAAGTCCAGGGTCGAGGTGAGCTCCAGCTCGCTGTGCTCGTCGAGACGATGCGTCGTGAGGGCTTCGAGCTCACGATCGGCAAGCCCGAGGTGCTCACCCAGGAGATCGACGGCACGCTCCACGAGCCGACCGAGCGCCTCACGATCGATGTTCCCGAAGAACACGTGGGTGCGGTCACCCAGCTGCTCGGTGCCCGCAAGGCGACGATGGAGAACATGTCGAACCACGGCACCGGATGGGTTCGGCTCGACTATGTCGTGCCCGCCCGAGCGCTGATCGGCTTCCGCACCGAATTCCTCACCGAGACTCGCGGCACCGGCATGCTGCACCACGTCTTCGAAGGCTGGACCCCATGGGCCGGCGAGATCCGTACCCGCGATCGCGGCAGCGTCGTCGCCGACCGCACCGGTCAGTCGACCGGCTACTCGATCCAGGCCTTGCAGGAGCGCACGGCCCTCTATGTCGCGCCCGGTGCACAGGTTTACGAGGGCATGGTCGTCGGCGAGAACTCCCGCAACGAGGACATGGACGTCAACATCTGCCGGGAGAAGGCGAAGACCAACATCCGCACCCAGTCGTCCGACGACACCATCCGGCTCACCCCGCCGAAGGTGTTCTCACTCGAGCAGGCGCTCGAGTCGATCGGCGACGACGAGTGCGTCGAGGTCACACCCGAGACGGTGCGCATTCGCAAGACCGTGCTCGACGCCGGCGAGCGGGCCCGCATCCTCAAGAAGCAGAAGCACCCTCGCGACTGAGCTCAGTCGAGCGTTCGCTTGTAGACCACCCGAGTGCCGGCGATGCGGTCGTAGACGCTGCGTCGCTCGTCGTCGGTGATCACGGTGAAAAGCGAGATCAGCGGCACGAGCAGGCTGATCAGCTGACCGACCGCAGGCAGGGCCGCGAGGAACGCCGGGATGCTTCGCAGGAAGGCCTTCGCCAGCCCGGGCGGGGTGCGTCGACCGTCGTCGTGGGTGATACGCAGACCGAGCACGAGCTTGCCTGGCGTGCCGCCGAGATAGGCCACCATCAAGAAGAACACGATCGACAGGGCGATCCCGACGACGATCAGCTCGCCCGGGATCGGCACCGAACTGCCGTCGCCGCCCGCGTCGACGTCGTCGAAGACGTCGCGGAGGTAGTCGAGCATGAACGGGATCACGACGATCACCGCGATGATGCCGTCGATGATCGACGCGAAGACGCGGACGAGCGCCTTGGCGTAGCGCTCCTCCCCACCGGTGCCCGTCGAGCGGTACGGGTCGCTCCAGCCCGGGGGTGGGGGGACCGGTTCGTCGGACCACGTCGATCCGTCCCACCAGCGAACGGTGCCGTCGGGATCGCCCGATGCGTGGTACCAGCCAGGAGGAGTCGTGTTCATGAGAGGCGCACCGGGAGGGTCTTGAGGGAGTTGTTGAGATTCGATCGCTGTCGGGTCGGAGCTCCGGCGAGTTCGATCGAGGGCCAGCGGCGCAACGCCTCCTCGAAGAACACCCAGCCTTCGAGGCGAGCGAGGTGCACGCCGAGACAGAAGTGTGTCGCGATCCCGAACGACAGATGGGGATTCGGGTCGCGGGTGACGTCGAATGCGTGAGGTTCGTCGAACACCTCGGGGTCGCGGTTGGCCGCCGTGTACAGCATGGCGACCTTGTCGCCAGCGTTGACCCGCTGCCCGCCCAGGTCGGTGTCGGTCACGGCGGTGCGACGGAAGTAGTGCAGCGGATTGGCCCACCGAAGGATCTCCTCGATCGCCTTCGGGACACCGGCGGGGTCGGTGCGCAGAGCCGCGAGCTGCTCGGGGTGGTCGAGCAGGGCGAGCATGCCCGACGACAGCATCGTGCGGGTGGTGTCGTTGCCAGCGGTGACCAGCTGGACGAAGAAGCGAGCGAAGTCGACATCGGTCATCAGATGACCGTCGAACTCCTCTCCGAGCAACACGTCGGTGAGATCACCCTGCGGTCCGGCCTCGCGTCGGGCAGCGGCGAACTGCATCGCGTAGATCGCCATGTCGACGCTGGCCGAGCCGCGCTCGCGGCCGTCGGACACGTCGGGGTCCTGGCTGCCGCTGTTGCGCTCGGCCATCGCGTGGATGGCCGGCCAGTCACCGGCCGGGAGTCCCATGATCTCGCCCAGGATCTGGGACGGCAGGTGGGCGCAGACGTCGTGGACGAACTCCACGTCGGGGCCGACCTCGTCGGCGTGGTCGAGGATGCCGGTGACCACCTCTCGGACCCGGCCTTCAAGCTCGGCGATGACCCGAGCCTTGAACTCGGGCGCCACCGGTTTGCGGTAGGCGGTGTGGCGCGGTGGATCCATCGCCAACAACATGTCGCGCATCTGCTCGAGCGATGCCGGTTCGAGGTCCTCGACGACGACCCCGCCCTCGGTCGCGCTGAAGATCTCGCTGTGCTTCGCGACGTGGACGACGTCGGCGTGGCGAAGGACGGCCCAGTAGCCGGGCTCGCCGTCCATCTCCACCCACGTGACCGGCTCGCTCGCTCGGAGCGCGTCGAAGCGCTCGTGGGGCGGGCCGTCGACATAGGTGTCGGGGTCGGCGATGAACCCGGCCACGGGATCAGCCGACGGAGCGGAGATCGACGACGAAGACGAGCGTCTCGTTCGGGCCGATCACACCGCCGGCGCCGAACTGGCCGTATCCCATGTCGGGCGGGATGGTGAGGCGGCGACGACCGCCGACCTTCATGCCCTGCACGCCCTGATCCCAGCCCTGGATGACCTGGCCTGCGCCGAGACCGAAGGAGAACGTGTCGTTGCGGTTCCACGAGGCGTCGAACTCCGCCTTGGTCGACCAGCTGACGCCGACGTAGTCGACGGTGACCTGCATCCCGGCGGTGGCTTCGGTGCCGTCACCGACGACGAGGTCGTCGATCACGAGTTCAGCGGGCGGAGCGCCGTCGGGGATGGTGACGTCGGGCTTTGCGTGAAGGTCCATGGGCGGAGAAGCTACCGCCCGGCCTCCGAGCGGCGCAGGTTGGCGGTGGGAATCCACACCGGTCCTCGAGGCGACACGACCGAGCGGACCCAGCGTCCGTCGCGGCGACGGACGGGTCCAGCGCTCAAACCGGTCGCATCGCTGCGGAAGCGGAACGTGTCGTCGCCGACTTCCTCGTCGGGCCCGGCGCCGACGATGTCGAAGATCTCGCGCCGCCGAGAGATCAGCGACGGTGCGGCGAGCAGTGCGAACTGCCACACGAGTCCGCTTGCCACGGCGGTGGTGGGGACGTCGAGGTCGAGGAGGGCGCCCAAGGCGTCGCTCACCGATTCGAGCACGACCCCGCTCTCCGCGAGGGAGTTGCCGGTCGTCACCGCGACCTCGGCGACCGGTCGGGCCGCACCCTTCGGCGTGCGAACCACCATCGCGT
>JBCBYI010000168.1:0-8962 GCA_039815945.1 Actinomycetota bacterium
GTTGTTCGTCTCGACGCTCGTCGTGTTCCTGGCGGTCATCAACATCTCGTCGGTCAACGTCGCCTTCCCGTCGATCCGGGAGGACTTCGGCTCGACCGACGCCGAGCTGAGCTGGATCATCGGCGCGTACAACCTGGTGGTCGGTTCGCTGCTGCTCGCGGCGGGGCGGCTCTCCGACAGCCTCGGTCGCCGCCGGGTGTACCTGCCCGGCGTGGCGATCTTCGCCTTCGGCTCGGTGCTGTGCGCCCTCGCCCCCGGTACATGGTGGCTGGTCGGCGCCCGAGTGGTGCAGGGCGTCGGCGGCTCGATCACGATGGCCGCTGGCTTCGCGGTGATGCTGCCCGAGTTCCCGCCGACCCGTCGCTCGACGCCGATCGGTATCGCCGGCGCAGCCGGTGCGCTCGGGGCCGTGGTCGGTCCGGTCGTCGGCTCGCTGCTGATCGATCTCGTCTCCTGGCGCGGCGTCTTTTGGATCAACGTGCCGCTTTGTCTGCTCGTGCTGGCCCTCGGTCCCCGCTATCTCAGCGAGTCCAAGGATCCCGACGCCACCGGCCACATCGACTGGGTCGGGGTCGCGTTCGGCACCGTTGCGGTCGCATCGATCATGTTCGCCATCGTGCAGACCGAGGCCTGGGGCCTCGACCTCCGGGTCGTCGGCCTGATCGTCTTCGGCCTCGCCCTCGCCGTCGCGCTGGTTCAGCGCAGTCGGGTGCATCCCGAACCGCTGATCGACCTGACCCTCTTCCGCTTTCGATCGTTCACCAGCGCCAACATCGGCGGTTTCTTCTACGGCCTCGGCTTCACCGCCGGCGCGCTCGCCAGTTCGCTGCTGCTCCAGGACGTGTGGGATCTCCCGATCCGCGACGTCGGTCTCGCGTTCGCTCCGTCGCCGCTGCTGGCTGCGGCCGTCTCGCCCTACGCCGGGCGGTGGGCCGACCGCATCGGCCATCGGTGGATCCTGTTCGCGGGCTGCATGTTCTGTGCCGTGGGCTACGCCTCGTTCATCTTCGCCTTCAACGAGACCGCGGCGCCGTGGAGTCGATACGTGCCGCTGAGCGTGCTGGCCGGCGTCGGCGTCGGTATGACCGTCTCGACGTGGTCGTCGGCCGGCGTCGCCGACGTGTCGCCTGCCCGCTTCGGCATCGCCGGGGCGACCTTCAACACCCTCCGCAACGGCGCCTACGGCCTCGGCATCGCGATCGTCGTCGCCCTGATCGCAGCCTCGGGCGACACGACCACCCTCCTCGGCATCGAGCGGGCCTACGCCTTCATCGCCGTCTGCTACGTGCTGTCGGCGATCTCGGTGGCGATCACCTTCCCGGCGGGCTCGGCCCGCGACCGGGCCGCGGCGGCGACACCGGCCCGCGACCGGGCGGCGACCGGCTGATCTCGCCGTCTACGGTGGCGGCCGATGACCACCACCGTCACGATCACCGGCTCCGGCTGTCCGATCCCCGACCCCGATCGGGCCGGGCCCGGCGTGCTCGTCGACGTCGACGGGCTGCGGCTCCAGTTCGATGCCGGTCGCTCGACGGTCCAGCGCCTCGCCGGTGCCGGCGTGCCCTACGCCGAGGTCGACGCCGTCTTCGTCACCCACCACCACAGCGACCATCTCACCGGGTTGCAAGATCTCGTCTTGACCCGATGGGTGATGGCCCGCGGCGAGGTGCGCCCTCCGCTACTGATCGTCGTCCCCGCCGGGCCGGCCGAGTCGTTCGTGCGCGAGATGCTGCACCCGTGGCGTCACGACCTCGAGGTCCGCGCGGCGCACTCGAATCGCCGCGACCCGCTCGATCTCGACATCGTCGCCTTCGACCTGCCCGACGAACCGACCGAGGTCTGGCGCCACGGCGATGTGCGCGTGCTGGCCGGGCAGGTGCGCCACGAACCCGTCCATCCGGCCGTCGGGTTCCGCGTCGAGACGCCGGACGGCGTCGTCGCCATCACCGGTGACACGCTCGTGTGCGACGAGGTCGCCGAGCTGGCTGCCGGGGCCGACGTGCTGGTCTACGAGGCGATGCGGTTCGAGATCATCCGGCAGCGGCCCCCGCACCTGCAGTTCATCCTCGACTACCACGCCGACACGCCGTTGATCGGGGCGCAAGCCACCGAGCTCGACGTGCCGACCCTCGTGCTCACCCACCTGATCCCGCCGCCCGAATCCGACGACGATGTCCAGGCGTTCGTCGACGACATCCGCGGTGCCGGTTACAGCGGCGAACTCGTCGTGGCCGATGATCTCTCGCAGGTCACCCTCGGCTGATCAGTCGGCGAGGGGGATGACCTTGCCGGGGTTGAAGAGATCCTGGGGGTCGAGCGCCCGCTTGACCGTACGCATCATCTCCCACTCGATCGCCTGCTTCTGCGGCCCGACGCGGTCGCGCAGCAACAGACCGACACCGTGCTCGGCCGACAGCGTGCCGTCGAGTTCGAACACGAGCCGATCGACCGCAGCGGTCATCTCGCTGCGGACGGCCAGCCACGGTTCGACGGCGTCGTCGGTGATCGGGAGGATCATCATGTGGAGGTTGCCGTCGCCCACGTGGCCGAAGCCGTAGGCGAGCGCCATGGGCGCGATCTCGGCGGCGGCGTCGAGCACCGACTGCACGAAGACTTGGATGCGGTCGACCGGCACCGCCGTGTCGAGCTTCAAGCCGTGGTGCTGGTGCTCGACGTAGGCCGAGGTCGGTGGGATGTGGTCACGGATCGCCCAGAGGTTGGCCTCCTGCTCCGGCGTGCCGGCGATGGCGGCGTCGTCGATCAGCCCGGCCTCGGCGCCGGCTTCGAGGAGCGATGCGATCTGGGAGTCGACGGGCGCCGAGCTCGCCAGCTTGATCAGCGCGTAGTACTCGGTGCCGCTGTCGAGCGGCTTGGTCACGCCGAAGACGTCGACCACGCGATCGATCGCAAGGTCCGGCACGAGTTCGAACGCAGTGACGGTGCCCGGCGCGTGGGTGTGAGCGAGTTCGAGCAGGGGAGCGAGCGCCTCGAGTCCGGTGATCGCGGCGAGGAGCGACGTCTCGTACGGCGTGGCCGGCCGGAGCTTCAGAACCGCAGAGGTGACCACGCCGAGCGTGCCCTCGCCCCCGATGAAGAGATGCTTGAGGTCATAACCCGACGAGTCCTTCACGAGTGCTCGACGGCCGTCCCAGACCGACCCGTCGGCGAGGACCGCCTCGATGCCCATGACGTTGTCGCGCATGTTGCCGTAGCGCAGCACGTTGTTGCCGCCGGCATCGGTGGCGATGGCACCACCGACCGACGCGGTGCCGCGGGCTCCCCAATCCGGGGCGAAGACCCGGTTGACCGATCGGGCCGCGTCCTGCACGGCCTCGATGGTGACGCCGGCCTGCGCGGTGATCGTCCACTGTTCGGGGTCGACCGACTCGATCTCGTTGAGCCGTGACAGCGACAAGATGATCGACGGTCGATCGTCGGGCGAGACGGTGCCATAGCTCAGGCCGGTGTTGCCGCCCTGGGCGACGACCGCGACGTCATGCTTCGCGCAGATCGCGACGGTCGCGGCGACGGCGGTGGTGTCAGCCGGGCGCACGACCACCAGGTCGTCGGCCGTTCGCACGTTGCGGGCGTCGAACGCGAAGGCGTCGGTGTCGTCACCGGTCAGTACGGCACGCTCGTCGAGTGCGGCACGGAGTTCGTCGAGGACCTCGGAGGCGGGAACGGGCATCAGTCCCAGGCTACGTGCAGCTGCTCCGGCCCTCGGAACGTGATGTTGGGGAAGTACTCGAAGTCCTGTTCGACGAGACGCAGCGACGGCAGGCGGTCGGCCAGCACCTCGAGCATGAGGCCGGTCTCGAACTTGGCGAACTTCGCCCCGAGGCAGAAGTGCACGCCCTTGCCGAAGGCGATGTGGCGGTTGGCGTCGGGCCGGTGGATGTCGAACGTGTCGGGGTCGTCCCAGATGTCGGTCTGGCGGTGGGCCGACGCGAAGTTGAGGAAGATGCCGGTACCGGCCGGCACGTCGAAGCCGCCGACCGTCGTGTCTTTCGTGGTGATGCGGCGCCACGAGATCTGTGAGGAGTTGAACCGCAGCACTTCCTCGATCGCGTTCGGGATCAGCGAGGAATCGCCGCCCACCTGATCCCACTGGTCGCGGCGGGGGAGCAGGCACTGCAGCGTGTTGCAGATGAGCGCAGTGACCGCCTCGTGCCCGGCGAACGAGAGGCCGTAGATGATCGACTCGACCTCGCGGTACGTGAGGTCGTCGGGGTTCTCCTCGTGGGCGGTGATCAGCTCCGACGCGAGGTCGTCGCCCCGGTGGGCGCGCTTCTCGGCGACGAACTCGCGGCAGTAGCGCCAGTAGCTGACCATGTCCTCGGCGATGCGGGCCTGCTCCTCGCCGGTCGGCCGACCCCACGAGAAGCCCTTGCGTTCGGCGCACCAGACCTTCAGCTGCTCGTCGTCGGCCTCGGGGAAGCCGATGAAGCGAAACACGGTCTCGCCGGGCAGCGGGAAGCCGAACGCCTCCACGAACTCGGTCGGCGAGCCGGACTCGACCATGGCGTCGATCAGTTCGTTGCTGCGGCGGCGGATGTACGGCTCGAGCGTCTGGATCCGTCGGTTGCTGAACCCCTGCCGGGTGTACTGGCGGATGCGGCCGTGGTCGGGTTCGGGACGGTTCGACATCACCCCGATCGGGTTGTAGTCGGGCGCCGCCAACACCGCCTGGGCCTCGGCGCTCAGGGGGAAGACGGGATCCTGCACGTTCACCGAGGCGAAGGTCTCGTGGTCGGTGAAGATGCGATCGATCTCGTCCATCTCGGTGACGACGAGATAGTCCAGCTGTTCCGAATAGAAGGTCGGATGATCGGCTTGCAGTTGCTTGGCGATCTTGTACGGCTCGGCGAGGTAGTCGTCGTTGAGCGGGCTCCACGTCTGATGCACGGGGCAGCCGACCGGCGGCGGGGGCGTCTCGCCTCGCTCCTGGTGGTAGCTGCGCTTCTGGTCGTCGGTGTTGGCCGTGTCGTCACTCATGAGAACTCCAAGCCGAACGAGCCGAGATCGCCGTAGTCGAAGTGGAACTCATCGCCGGCCGTGATGTCGATCGGCCGGGTGAACGAGCCAGCGAGGATCGTCTGCCCCGCTTCGAGCGAGAGGCCCTGCTCGGCGTAGCGGCGGGCGAGCCAGACGATGCCGTTGGCCGGGTGACCGAGCACGCCGCCGGCGAGACCGGTCTCCTCGATCACGCCGTTGCGGCTGCCCATCGCTCCCACCCAACGCAGGTCGACCTCTCGGGGTGCCACCCGGCGGCCACCGCAGATGATCCCGGCGTCAGCAGCGTTGTCGCTGATCGTGTCGAGCACGGTGCGGGTGCGCCCGGTCTCGGGATCGACGCGGAACGAGCGGGCGGCGATCAGCTCGATCGACGGGGTGACGTACTCGGTGGCGTCGAGGACGTCGTCGATCGTGAGGACATCGCTGTTGAGGTCTGGGCCGCCGAGGTCGGTGGCGAGCACGAAGGCGAGTTCGATCTCGAGCTTCAGGTCGGTGAAGCCGGCGGCCTCGATGGTGGAGTCGGGCTCGAAGACCATGTCGGCGGTGAGGAAGCCGGAGTCGGGAGTGTCGATGTTCATCGCCGCCTGCATCGCTCGGGAGGTCAACCCGATCTTGTGGCCGACGACGGCTTCGCCACGCGCCTGCTTGATGTCGAACCAGGCGGTCTGGATCGCGTAGGCGTCGTCCATCGTCATGTCGGGATACACCGACGTGGTCTGGCGCATCTGGGTGCGGGTGCGTTCGGCCTCGTCGAGCATCGCCGCCTCGGCGACGATCTGTTCAGGCGTGAGCGTGATGGTCACGAGGCCTCCCGGGCGTCGTCGACGGAATCGAGCAGCGTGGCGAGGTCGCCGAGTTCGTCGAGTAGGGCGACCAAACGGTCGGCGCCGAAGGCGGCTTCGATCTCGGCGTAGGTCGCTTCGGACTGCGGCGCGATGCGAGCGACCAGGCGTCGTCCCTTCACGGTGAGCGCGAGCGCCGAGCGGCGGGCGTCGCCGGCGACGGTGTCGCGACGGATCATCCCGTCGTCGGCAAGACGGGCCACGATGCGGGTGACCGATGGGGCCAGCAGTGCCGTGCGGTCGGCCAGCGCCGAGACCTCGATCGGGTCGTCACTCGCGGCGAGCGCCCGGAGCACCCGCCACTGCTGCTCGGTGAGGCCGTGCTCGGCGAGCAGCGGCCGGAACCGCCGCATCGTCGACTCACGGGCGAGCAGCAAGGCCATCGGCAGTGACGCCGAGAACGGCCGCATCGGCAGCCCCTCCGGGTCAACGGGTTCGGCGCTCACTGCTTCTCCGGCGCGACGATGTCGGTCGGGTCGTCGAACTCATCGGCGACCGGATTGCGGAGGATGCCGATCTCGGGCACCGAGACCTCGACGACGTCGCCCGGCGCGAGCCAGATGGGCGGGTCGAAGCGGGCGCCGGCGCCGGTCGGCGTGCCGGTGAAGATGACATCACCGGGCTGCAGCTCGCAGAAGGTCGACAGGTAGTGGACCTGGTACTCGATGGAGTACTTCATCGTCGCGGGGCTGTCGTCCTGACGGAGTTCGCCGTTGACGTGGGTCTGGATCCGCAGCTCGTCGAACGGCGGGATCTCGTCGATCGGCACCAGCCACGGCCCCATCGAGCCGGTGTTCGGCCAGTTCTTGCCCTGGGTGACGTTGAACTTCGCATGGCGCACCCAGTCGCGGATCGTGCCCTCGTTGCCGAGCGACACGCCGGCGATGTGCGAACGAGCCTCGGCCAGCGGAATTCGGCGGCCCGCGTTGCCGTCGGGATGGGGGCCGATGACGACGACGATCTCGCCCTCGTAGTCGAGCTGCTCGCTCTCGGGTGGACGGATCACCGGCTGCTCGTGACCGGTGAATGAGTGCGGGAACCGGACGAACACCGATGGGTAGGCGGCGTCGGCTGGATCGTCGTACTCCTGGGCCCGGCCGCCGTAGTTGACGCCGATGCAGAAGACCTTGCCGGGGGAGGGGAGCAGCCGTTCGAAGGCCACGTCGGCGACCGCATGGTCGGCCGGCTCGTCGACGAACGGTCGGGCAGCGTCGAGACCCTCATCGGCGATGAGCGCACCGAGGTCGGCGGTGTCGAGCCGACGGCCGAGATCGATCACACCTCCACCGTCGGCGGTGAGCAGGCCGAAGCCGTGGTCGCCGTCGATCGAGTAGCTCAGCAGTCGCATCCGTCCCCCGGAGTCGTGGGTCTCGCCTGTGGTTGGCAGAAGATACTACACATGTTAAACATATGGCGTGCCGCACGTCATCATCGAGTACTCCGCCAACGTCGCCGATCACCACGACATCGACGCGCTCGTCGAGGTCGTGCACGATGCCGCCGTGGCCAGTGGCATCGCCGCCCGCCCGAGTCTGCGCACGCGGGCGGTCGCCCGGACCCACTACCGCGTGGCCGACGGCGACCCTGCGAGCGCCATGATCGCGATGGTCGCCCGCATCGGCCCAGGTCGCGACATCGCCACCAAGCGGGCGCTGGCGACCGAGATCCTCGACGCCGCCGAGGCCCACACCGCGGGGGAGTCCTCCACCCTCGTCATCGCCTGGTCGTCGGAGGTCCAGGAGATCGACGCCGACAGTCGGGTGAACCGCAACCACGTCGCCGACGCGATGGCGGCCCGGACGGCCGCTGATCGAGGAGCGAGCTGATGGCCGGTCCCGCCACCACGTTCGAGGAGAACCTCGCCCTCGCGCGCACGGCGATGGGTCGATACGCCGACGCCCAGCTCCCGCATCTGATCGGTGGTGAGTGGGTGCCGAGCGCGTCGGGGGAGACCTTCACCAACCACTCGCCGATCGACGGCACCGTCTTGGGCGAGGTCGGCGCCGGCGATGCCGCCGAGATCGATGCGGCGGCGAAGGCCGCACACGAGGCGTTCCTCGACTGGCGCAGCCGCTCGGGGACCGAACGCAAGACGATCCTTCACCAGGTCGCCGACCTCATCGTCGAGCGTCGCCACGACATCGCCGTCACCGAGTGCGTCGACACCGGCCAGACGATGCGCTTCATGTCCGCCGCCGCGCTGCGCGGCGCTGACAACTTCCGCTTCTTCGCCGACCAGGCGCCCAGCGCCGCCGACGGCCTGTCGCTGCCGGCGGCCGATCACGTCAACTACACGACCCGCCATCCGATCGGCCCGGTCGGCGTGATCACGCCGTGGAACACCCCCTTCATGCTGAGCACGTGGAAGATCGCGCCGGCCCTCGCCGCCGGCTGCACCGTGGTGCACAAGCCGGCCGAGTGGTCGCCCTACACGGCGCACCTGCTCGCCGAGATCGCGCTCGAAGCGGGCTTGCCGCCGGGCGTGCTCAACGTCGTGCACGGCATGGGCGAGACCGCCGGCAAGTCCCTCACCGAGCATCCGCTCATCAAGGCGATCGCGTTCGTCGGTGAATCGTCGACCGGTTCGATGATCCAGGCCCAGGGTGCGCCGACGCTCAAGCGGGTGCACTTCGAACTCGGCGGCAAGAATCCGGTGATCGTGTTCGACGACGCCGACCTCGACCGGGCCCTCAACGCAGTCACGTTCATGATCTACAGCCTCAACGGCGAGCGCTGCACCAGCTCGAGCCGGGTGCTCGTGCAGGAGTCGATCTACGACGAGTTCACCGAACGCATCGCCGAGAAGATGCGCAGGATCCCGGTCGGGCACCCGCTCGATCCGTCGTCGGTGATCGGCCCGCTCATCCACCCCCGCCATCACGACAAGGTCGCGAGGTATCGCAGCATCGCCGCCGACGACGGCGCCACCGTGCACGAGGGCACGCCGTGGGCCGAGGCTCCGGAAGGCGGCAACTGGGTGCCACCGATGCTGTTCACCGGCGGCCGCACCGACATGCGCATCGCCCAGGAGGAGATCTTCGGACCGGTGCTGACCGCGATCCCGTTCACCGACGAGGCCGACGCGGTGCGGATCGCCAACGACG
>JBCBYI010000169.1:0-8817 GCA_039815945.1 Actinomycetota bacterium
AGGAGGTGGTGCTGGACGAGGAGGTGGTGCTGGACGAGGAGGTGGTGGAGGTCGAGGTCGTCGAACTCGGTGGAGTCGCACGGGACCACACGAAGCCGGCCGGATCGGCATCATCGTGGCGGATGGTGAGATCGCCTGACCAGAAGCGGTCGACGTGGTCCGGCCCGGCCGGACCGATCACGCACGCCATCCCGACGAGGTACTCCCCTTCCGGGAGGTCGGCCGCGGTCCATGCGCCGAGGTTGAACGGCCCGAGGTTCGTGATCAGGCCGGGCGGATCGGTGGCGACGTTGATGCCCGAGGCCGGCGCAGAGCCCTGGAGAAGGGCGAGGCCGACGTCGGGCCCGAAGCGTCCGAACGTCACCGCGCCAGGCTCGGTGCCGACCGGGACGATGAAGGTGTGTTGGAAGTAGCCGTCGATCGAGGTGCCGCTACACGAGGCGCCCGCCGGCGGGAGCAACGAGAAGGTCGTGGCCGAACCGCCCGCAGCGATCGGGGTTCCGGCGCCCGACTGTCCGGCGGGGACGACGACGTCGACCGCGCCGGCGTCCTCGGCGGCGTCAGCGGCCATCCAGGCCGTTGCGAGCCACAGGGTCATGAGCGCAGCGGTGCCGAGGCAGACCCAGATCTTCAGGGTCGTCGCCATCCACGCACGACTCGTGACGATCTCTCGTGTCGAGGGCGAACTGGTCACGGGGACCCGGACTCTTCGGAGAAGGCTCGCCAGGCGTACGCAGGGACGACGACGACAGCCAGGAGCAACACGATGACGACGCCGGTCAGAAGGAGTCCCGACCCCTGCTGGGGCAACACGGTGGAGACGATCGGCCCGACCGGAAGGTCGGACTCCGCTACCGGTGTCTGCGGATTGTCTTCGACAGCGCCGCCGACGTCCGTCGGCACCTGTCCGCCATCGCCACCCGAACCGCCCGTGGAACCGCCGACGATGATCACGACGTCGTCGTCGGAGCCGTCGCCGCTCGAATCTCCGGTGTCGGTCCCCGTGCCGTCGCCGCCTCCATCACCGGCGGTGCCCGATCCGTCCGTCGTGCCGCCATCGGTGGAGCCACCGCCGGTCGAGCCGCCACCCGTCGAGCCGCCGCTCGAACCGCCGCCGGTCGAGCCGCCGCCGGCGGAACCACCGGAACCGTCGCCGCCCGACGAGCTCGGCGGCTGCTCGGGGTTGTTCACGATCGTCGACACCGCACGGAGGCCGGCGGTTCCGTCGCCGCACTGGTAGTTGGCCTGCCGATCGCATTCCTGTGGAAAGGGCGCGTTCTCGGCGAGGAGGTTTCGTTCGGCGTCGCCGTCGGACGAGAAGGTCGGGTTGTTGCACTTCGAGAGATCGATCTCTTCGACCTCGGCGCCCGGGATCTGTTCGATCTGGAGCAGGCTCGCCGTCACGAGGTTCAGCGGGATCGGCGAGTAGCCGAGCGACGCCGAGTTCTGCTGGGCCTCACACATCGCGAAGTTTGCGAAGGCGGCGAGGGTTCGCCCCTTCTCGGCGGTGAACTGGCCCTGCTCTTCGATCGGCAAGATGAAGTACGAGTACGACGACAGCTGATAGGCACGCGGGTCGGTGTCGGTGTACACCCCCGAGAGATCCTGGGTGAGGTGCACCGTGAGGTCGTCGGGGTTGTCAACGATCCGCGCCTGGAGGAGCGACACCGCGACGTTCTCCGGCGTCGGTTCGGTGTAGAACCCGGCGGCGTTCAGCACCTTGGCGACCGGCAGGGCGTTGTTGGTGGCGAACGAATAGTTCGCGTAGCCGATCGCACCCTCGCCGAAGCTCTGGCCGACATAGCTCGCAACGCCATCGTCGCCGGCCTGGCCGACCATGCTCCCCGAGATCGGGTAGAAGGAGGTCTCGCCACAGGCAGGCGCTCGCCCGACCTTCTCGCAGTAGTCGAGCCAGATCTGGGGATGGCGGTCGATCATCCAGGCGGTGAACTGAGCTGAAGAGCCCGACCCGTCCGAGCGAACGACCGGGATGACGTCGCGAGCCGGGAGGCTGAGCCCCGGATTGTCGGCGGCGAGCCGCTCGTCGTTCCACTTGGTGATCTCGCCGGTGAAGATCAACGCGACGTTCTCGCCCGAGAGTCGAAGGTTGGTGACCGGCTGGCCGTTGATCTTGAGGTTGTAGAGGAACGAGGTGCCACCGGCCGTGACCGGGATGTAGGCGTATTGCCCGGGCGGAACCTCAGGGTCCGAACCGTCTTCGGGCTCGAACTGGAACGGAATGTCGGAGGCGGCGAAGTCGGTGATCCCGCGGATGTAGTTGCGCCGACCCGTGGTCGACCCCGAGGAGGTGTAGTCGACCGTGATGCCGAACTGGTTCACGTTCGCCGCCATGTTGGCGATCGCGGTGCCGGCCCACGACGAACCCTCACCCTGGATGCGCTGGTACGACTCCTGCGACGCGACCTGGGGCGCGGTCATCGTGGCGGTGACGAGCGCCAGCAGGGCGACGGCGGCCCAGCGACGAGCGAATGAGATCATGAGCCACTCCTGCCCCGTGAACGGGCTGCCATCCGTTCCTCGTCGGCGGCCGACTTCCTGGTGGCCGCCTTGATCTGACGCTTCGAAAGCACACCGGCCGGTCGACCGCCGAGGAACCGAGCGAGCGCGAACAGTGCGAGGACCAGCACCATCAGCACCGCCGCCGTGGCGAACCCGCGCTCCTGGAAGAGCGGATCCGGTGAACGACTGAACTCGAAGGTCTGCAACGGCAGCGACAGCATGGCGTTCTCGAACAGGTTGACGTTGGTCGTCTGGGTGAACCCCGAGGTCAACAGGACCGGCGCGGTCTCCCCGATCCCGCGGGCGACACCGAGGATCACCGCGGTCGAGAGGCCAGATCGAGCGGTCGGCAACACGACATGCCAGACCGTGCGCCACGTGGGCGCGCCGAGCGCGGCGGACGCCTCGCGAAGGCTGCCGGGTACGAGACGCAAGACGACGTCGGCCGAGCGGATGATGATCGGGAGAATCATCAAACTGATGGCGAGCGAGCCTGCGAAACCGCCCCGCGGGTAGCCGAGGATCAGAACCCACGTCGCGAAGATGAACAAGCCGGCGACGATCGAGGGCAGCGCGGTCATCGCCGTGACCACCGTGCGGACGAGCTCCGCGAATCGACTCCGGCTCTCGTAGAGGTAGACCGCGCAGGCGATGCCGAGCGGCACCGTCAAGAGCAGCGCGACGCTGATGATGATCAGGGTGCCGATGATCGCGTGCCGGATGCCGCCCGAGCTGAGCGGATCACCCGGGCCGGTCGCCCGCATGTCCTCGGTGTAGAAGTTGACGTTGGTGAGCACCCCGCGGGCGCCGTACAGCACATAGATGATCACCGACGCCAGCGCGACGAGCGCGAGCAGGGTTGCGGCCGAGAGCACCGCGGTCATCACCCGATCGACCACCGCCGGCGTGTCGTTGTCGAGCGCGACGAGGGCGGCGTAGATGGCGATGAAGAGGCCGAACCACACGATCGTGAACCCGAGCCGACCGCTGAAGGCCGCGAAGGTGCCGAACAGGAGGGCGGTCAGCGAAACCGAACTGACGAGGGCACCACCCAGAGCGAGGAGATCCTCACGAGCGACACCACCGACCTGGCGCGGTCCGACCTTGGGGCCCTGGGGTCGATCGGCCGGCAGGACGGTGCGCGGCCGGGCCGGCCGGACCTCTTCCAGGTCGACCTCAGCGCTCGGCGGTTCGTCGATGAGCGTCATGCTTCGCTGCTCGCTCCCGAACGGCTCCGACCCACGAGGATCGACGCGCCGAAGTTGACCGCCAGGGTGATGACGAAGAGGGTCAGGCCGGCGGCGAACAGACCCGAGAGTTCGAAGTCGGGGGCTTCGATGAAGCGGAGCGCGATCAGCGCCGAGATTGAGTTCGACCCGACCTCGAGGACATGCCACGTGAAGTCGAACCGCGGCGAGATGATCATGACGACGGCGATCGTCTCGCCGAGCGCCCGGCCCAGGCCGAGCATCGTGCCACCGATGATGCCGCCCTGTCCGAAGGGCAGCGTCACGGCGCGGATCTGACCCCAGCGGGTCGCACCCAAGGCGAAGGCGCCCTCCCGTTCACCCGACGGCACCTGCGAGAACACCTCGCGCATCACCGATGCCTGGAGGGGGATCACCATCATCGCGACGACGACACCGGCGATGAACGTCGATGCGCTGTACCGACTCAGGTTCACGAACGGGTCGTTCGGGTCGGCGCCGCTGACGTCGAACCACGGCATCCATCCGAGAAAGGTGTTGATCCATCGGCTCAGCGGGATCAGATGCCCCTGGAGCAACTCACGCCCCCAGAGGCCGTAGACCACCGACGGCACCGCCGCCATGAGGTCGACCAGGGCGATGAGCGTGCCCCGCACCTTGGGCGGCGCGACTTCGGTGATGAAGAGCGAAGCCGCCAGCGAGACCGGAACGGCGATGGCCACGGCGACGAAGGCGATCGCGATCGTGAACGCCAGAACCGCCGCGACGCCGAACTCGCCCGAGTTCGTGTCCCAGTTCTGGGTGGTGAAGAACGCGAACCCGCGATCGTTCAGCGCCTCGTAGGCGCGAACCGCCAAGAACAGCCCGACGCCGCCCATGATCGCCAAGACGGCGAGCCCGGTCATCGTGGACCCGGATCGGAACACGCGATCGCCACGGCCGATCCGCCCACCAAAGGTTCGGGGCGTCGGCTGCGTCGCGGGTGGCTCGCTCGACGGCAGGAAGGTCGTCATGGCGCGTCAGGTGGCGAAGGCGATCAGGATCACCGCGACGATGACCATCGCGAGCAACGACAGCATCACGTCGGGATGCCAGGCGTTGGCCCAGAACGACCGAGGCTGCTCGCTGATCGGCTGCACGTTCACCACCGGCGCGGGCGGGGGTGTGCGGCGAGCCTCATGTTCGGCCAGCACTCGAGCCATGGCCTCGGCCATCGCCCGACCGAGTGCCTCGGCATCGATCACCGCATGCACGGGCGCAAGCGGCGCAGGCGCGACCGGCGCAGGAGGGGAGACCGGGAGTTCATCGATGTCGGCACCGGGGGCGAACACCGAGATCGCGGGGTCGAGGTGCTCGGGGTCGACCAGCGGCTGATCGGGTGGGACCTCGACGATGGGCAGCGGGGCCGCCGTCGCCGGGGTCCAGGGTGCGAAGGGCGCGGCCTCGAGGCGTGGGGGCAACGAGCCGAAGGTCGGCCACTGATCGAAGTCGGGATCGAATTGCGGGGCGGGAGGAGCGGGCGGGGCGGGAGGAGCGGGCGGGGCGAGAGAAGCCGACGGGGCGGGAGGAGCCGGCGCGACCTCCGCTGCCGGTGCCGTTGCCTGTTCCGGCGGCGCTGCGGCCGCGCGTCGCTCGCTCGGTTCGACGATCTCCCACTTGGGCGTCGGCCAGTCGGCGGCCGGATCCGCCGCCCGATGGTCGCGGAGATCGATGACGGTCTCGTCCCGGGGCACCTCGTCGGGCTCACCGTCATCAGCACGTTCGGTGGGCTCTGGTTGACGTTCTGTGGCTCGCTGCTGCAGTGCCGCAAGCGCAGCAGCCGCGCGGTCGGAGAGTTCGGCCGTCGAGACGTCGACGGCTTCGTCGCGTTCGGTCGGACGGTGGACGGGCTGCACGGCCCGGCAACCTAGATTCCCGAGTTGGCGGGAGATTGAACGACGTCCGAACAGTGCCTAACGGCAAGTCGCGCGCCAGGCGACGAGGTCAGTTGGCGAGGAACGCGAGGCCCAATGCCAGCACCGTCGGGATGACGACGATGGCGAGCAGCACGGGAACGGCGATGTCGCGCAACCCGGTGACGAGCGAGGCTCGCCAGGTCGCGGGTGACACTGGAGCGAGTTCCGGCTCGATCTCGTCGACCGGTTCGGCCGACGGTGCTCCCGGCGGCACGGGGCCGTCGACGACCGCTGCGGGAGCGGGCGGCGGAGCCTCCGACCAGAACCGGTCGAAGTGCTCGTCGAAGCGGGCGGCGTCCTGCCAGATGTCGACGGCGCCGTCTCGGAGGTCGATCGTCGGCGGTTCACTGGCCGGGACCGCCCCGACGGCGTCGGCCGGGGCTGGAGGCAACGTCGGCACGGCGGGCGTCGGCAGCTCGGCCGGGAGGGCCGGCGGGATCCGGCCGACCACGCGCTCGATCTCGGCGTTCGCACGGACCATCAACTCCGCGATGGCGGTCTCCTGGCGTCGCCGATGGTCGGCGAGGAGGTGGTAGGCGTCCTGCAGGGCCGACGCCACCTCGCTCTCCAGGCGGTCGACGTAGGCATCGATACGGGGTTGGATCGCCTCGACAGACGCCAGCGTGTTCTCGGCGACGGCCGGGAGCGCGCTCCGCTCGTCGTCGGGTTCGCGGGCGTCGGACATCGTCACGACGGCGAACGTTCTTCGGTCGGGCTCGGCGCGATCCGAAGATCGATCTCGGGGGCGAGCCGCACATCGGGTTCGTCGAACCAGGCAAGACACCGGGTGATCGCGTCGGCGGTCGCGGCCAGACGGTCGAGCACGGCACGCTCGCTCTCGCGGACGACCTGCAGCCGAGCGACGAGCTCGGTCGCCACCTGCCGCTCGATGTCGGCCATGGTCTCTGCCGCGTCGACGCGCACCCGTTCCAGGACCTTCTCGGTCTCGGCTTGCACGCGCGAGGCGTGCGCCATCGTTTCGACGCGGTACTCCTGGGCATCGCGCTCGGCGTCGGCCTTGACTCGTTCGGCCTCGGCCAGGGTCAGTGCCGCCTGCTCGTGCGCCCGCTCGAGGATCCCCGCCGCCTCGACCTCCGCAGCCGCGATCCGATCGGCGGCGGCGGTCTTCGCCTGCTTGACGATCTCGTTGACGGTCTCGACGATCGGACCGAGCGACGACGTGCCCGCCTCTGCGGCGGGCGCTGCGGCGACAGGCGAGTTGGGCGCGGCCGGGATCGTCGGCGGCATCATCGGCGGCACGCTCGGCGGGGTGATCGACGGGGGTGCCACCGGCGGCGGGGCCGCTGCAGGCTCCACCGGCGCGACGGTGCCCGCCAGGAGCGCCTCGTGCTCGGCGCGGTTCGCGTCCAGGGTCCGCTGCAACGACTCGAGATCGGATCGCAACGTCTCCACCAGACCGTCGGCATCTCCCGCCGAGGTCTCGGGGTTCTGGCTTTCGCCGACCCTCCTCTGAGAGTTCGGCTCGACAGTGCTCGTCACGGTCGCTCCTTCGGGTCGGTGCGTTGACGACAGCGCCGAAGTGTTCCAGCCCGCGGTGTCAGTGGTGTGGAGCCGAGGTGAACACTCGGTGAGGGCCAGGCGGACCGAGCACTCGGGTGGAGCGGGGCCGAGCCCCGACTCCGGCTCAGGCGCAGCGATCGACCCGGAGCCGGTCGCCGACGACCGAGCCGGCGGCGCCGACATCGCCGATCCACCCGGCCATCCCCTGTTCGAGTTCGTCGAGATCCTGCGGGGTGTCCATGGCGATGTCCCAGCGCAGGCACTCGCGCCCGTCATCGGTGCGGTAGACGGTGATGGCGTCGCCACCCCAACCCGACGCCGTGTCGGGTGTACCGCCGAGGACGAGCGTGATCGCTTCGATCAGGGCCTGACCGCCGCTCCCCTGCCACACGATCTCGCCGTCGACATCGGGGAAGGGCACCTCCACGATCGTCAGGTCGGTCTCGCCGGGCGCCTCGATCACCGCCTCGCTGCTCGGCGCCGGGTTGCGTACGGCGTCGTCGATCGCCGAGACGCCCTCCACCACGACGCGCCGATCGAGCCAGGTGTTGCCGTACTCGTAGACGGCCGTCTGGTAGATCAGAAAGCCGAAGTCGAGTGAGAAGATGTCGCCGGGCTCGAAGGCGGCCTCCTCGGCGGCGAGGTCGGCTCGTTCGGCATCGTCGAGGGTGTCTCGCCACAGATCCTCGACATAGCTGGCGCTCCCCTCGACGGCTGCCGTGAACGCCCACGCGGGGTCGCCGTCAGCGCCGAGTTCGGGACGGTCGAGATCGAAGTGCTGATCGTCGAACGCGTGGACGAGTTCGTGCACGACCGTGGCCTTGGCCGACAGCGAGAGCGCTCCGTCCGAGCGGACGAGCAGACGGTCCGAGGTCGGGAAGTAGACCCCGAGCACACCCCCCGAGACGAAGATCTCGTAGACGTCGAGGAATTCGTCGTCGGGACCGAAAAAGCCGATCGAGCGAGCGAAGGCGAGGCTCTGTTCGGCGGCGGTTGGATCGGCGGCGAGTTCGGTCTGGATGTCGTCGAGCACGATGCGGGTCATCGTGTCGACGTCGACCAATTCGACCACTGGTCGCTCGAGGAACTGGCGCTCGCGTGCGGTCTCGATGAAGGTGATGGCTTCGTCGACGAAGGCGTCGAGTTCGGCCTGCTCGGCGGTCGACGGCTCGGGCACGTCCGCGTCGATCGGATCCGCGTCGGCGTCGGTGTCTTGGCCACCTGCGATCTCGGTCGTGGTGGTCGTCGCGAGCAGATCGGCGATGGTCTCGCCGCCGTCACCGTCGTCGTCGAGCAGGCTCACGACGGCTTGGGCGGCGAAGGCGAGCACGACGAGGACGGCGAGCACGAACGCCAACCGGAGGAACCAGAGCGAGAAGCGGCCGACCTCCGGCTCGTCGGCGGGCTCGAAACCTGGCGCCGACGGTTCGCTCACTGCAGTCCAGCCTCCTGGGCGACCCGGCGGGCCGCGTCGACGACGGCAGGACCATAGGTCGGCCCGGGATCCTTGGTGAGTCGCTCCACCGGGCCGCTCACCGAGACGGCGGCCACGATCACACCGTGGCGATCGTGTACCGGAGCGCTGACCGAGGCCACGCCGGCCTCGCGTTCCT
>JBCBYI010000016.1:0-30676 GCA_039815945.1 Actinomycetota bacterium
CGCCGAAAACTGAGCAAGAAAGTTGACTCGGGACACCGGGGCTACACCGGCCAAGTACGCGACACGACCCGGCTCGCCTACTACAACGCCCGCTACTACGACCCCGGCACCGGCCAATTCACCCAACCCGACACCATCGTCCCCGACCCCACCGAAGGCATCGACTACAACCGCTACGCCTACGTCCGCAACAACCCGATCAACTACACCGACCCGTCGGGGCATTGCTCTCAATTCACCGAGTGGAGCAGCGGCGACGGCGGCACGTGCGAGTTCTACGGCTCGGATTGGTCGCTTCGGCTTGACGTTGATGAGGGTGGCGCCGTCTCAGGGTCTTGTCGAGCCACCGGGGGAGCGGTATCTGCAGGGTCGTGTGATCTCTCGCCCGGAGCATCGGGTGGGGGTGGCTCGGACGGCGGCGTGTTGACATTCGAATCAGAGATTTGCCCAGTGTTCGGCTGTATCGGTCTCCGGTTCAGCAGTAACGGATCAGTGACAATCGAGCCGGCGATTGGGTTGGCAGTGGGCATCACACCTGCCGAAATCTCATACTCCGACAGTGCGCCAGAGCCTGGAATCGAGGAACAGCCCTTTGTGACATCGCTTACTGGATCGGCAGGACCGTTCTCTTTGGTTGGTAGCTGCATCGTCGAGCGAAACCATGGGGAGCAGCGAAGCTGCGGAGTTGAGGCGGGCGCCGGAGTGGGGCCCTTCGGTGTCTCCGTTTCGTGCTCTACTCAGTCGAATGGATGTGAGCCTGACTTCGCGCTGACGCCAGGTGACGTATCGTCTGGGGACGGCAATGACTTGGGAGGAAAACGATTCGGCCTCGGTCTCTCCCTCGAAATGGTCAAGCGCTGGAGCATTACCCTTGGATAGGCCAACATGAGCGATCTCGGAGCGCTTGCACTTTTCGTAGCGATCCTCGCCGGAACGGCACTTGCGTTCGCCGGAATGTGGAAGACACTGGCTAAGGCGGGACTGCCAGGTTGGGGCGCCATTGTGCCTGCCTACAACTTGTACCTGTTCTGGAAAGTCTCGCAATCAAGGGAGCCGCTCCTGGTGCTCTTGTTTGTGCCGTTTGTCTCGGTGTTCGCCCTTGGCTTCCTGTGTGTTCAGATCGCAGAGCGTTTCGGACGGTCCGTACTCTTTGGCGCAGGTCTGCTTCTCTTTCCACCCGTCTTTTGGGTCGTGCTCGGCTTCGGTGGTTCAGAGTGGAAGGGCGATCTTGGCGGCTCGGGGGAGCTGGACGCCAGCCCCTCCACCTGACGGTCACAGGCCCTGACTACGGTCGGCGCCATGTCTCGACAGCTCGAATTCGACCAGGGGTTCGCCCGTGAGGTCGTTGAGGTTTCCGTCGCGGAGGAGATGAGCGAGAGCTTCCTCGCCTACTCCCTTTCGGTCATCACCAGCCGTGCCATCCCCGACGTGCGCGACGGTCTCAAGCCGGTGCAGCGCCGCATCTTGTGGTCGATGCTGCAGATGGGTATTCGCCCCGGTACGCCGTATCGCAAGTCGGCTCGCATCGTGGGCGACACGATGGGCCGCTATCACCCGCACGGCGATGCGGCAATCTACGACACCTTGACCCGCATGGGGCAGGACTTCTCTCGGATGGTCCCGTTCATCGATCCGCAGGGCAACTTCGGTTCGCTCGACGATCCGCCCGCCGCGGCCCGCTACACCGAGTGTCGTCTGGCCGAGCCGGCGATGGACATGGTCCGTGAGCTCGACGAGGACACCGTCGATTTCCGCACCACCTACGACGGTGAGGGCGATGAGCCGGTCGTGTTGCCGGCTGCACTGCCCAACATCCTCGTCAACGGCACCAGCGGCATCGCCGTCGGGATGGCCACCAACATGGCGCCCCACAACCTGCGCGAGGTCGCCGCCGCGATCGAGATCGTGATGACCAAGCGTCGGCCCAAGCCGACGATCGACGAACTCATGGCCGTGCTTCCCGGCCCCGATTTCCCGTCGGGAGGCACCGTCGTCGACGACGGTCTGCGCGAGGCCTACGAGACCGGCCGCGGCATCTTCCGCATCCGGGCCAAGGCCCACGTCGAGCAGACGTCACGCAACCGCCAGTCGATCATGGTCACCGAACTGCCGTATTTGGTCGGCCCCGAACGGGTCATCGGCAAGGTCCAGGAGCTCGCCAACAACGGCAAGCTCGTGGGCATCGAAGGCATCGCCGATCTGTCGGACATGAACGGTCTGCTGATCCAGATCGACGTGAAGCCGGCGGTCAACCCGCAGGCCGTGCTGCAGGAGCTCTACCGCCTCACCCCGCTGGAGGAGTCGTTCGGCATCAACAACGTCGTGCTGGTCGACGGCGTGCCCACCACGCTCGGCCTCTACGACCTGTGCCGCTACTACATCGAGCACCGCCTCGAGGTCATCGTCCGCCGCACCCAGTTCCGCCTGGAGAAGGCGCAGGATCGCCTCCACATCCTCGAAGGTCTGCTGATCGCCCTCGACGCGATCGACGAAGTGGTGGCCATCATCCGCTCGTCGGAGAACGCCGGCGAAGCCCGTGATCGCCTGATCGAACGCTTCGAGCTGTCGGTGATCCAGGCCACCCACATCCTCGACATGCCGCTGCGGCGCCTCACCGCGCTCGCCAAGCTCGAACTCGAAGAAGAGGCCGCCGGCCTGCGCACCGACATCGCCGAGTACGAGCGTCTGCTCGGCAGCGAGGATCGCCGGCGCAAGCTCGTGCTGAAGGAGCTCGGCGAACTCGTCGACAAGCACGGCCAGGACCGCAAGGCCGAGATCATCAACGCCGACGACATCCCGGTGTTCGAAAAGCCCAAGGAGAACGACACTTCGTTCGACACCGACAGCGACGAACCGTGCGTGGTCACGCTGTCGACGTCGGGCAACCTCGGCCGGGTCCCGACCGAGGGCGCCAAGAAGGGCGTGGCCGGTCGCCACGACCTCGTGTCGTCCGCTGTGGTGACCTCGACCGGGACGGCGATCGCCGCCGTCACCTCCGAGGGCCGGGCGTTCGTCTTCCACGCCGGTGAAGCCGCCGACGCCGGTGGCCGCACCCGCGGCAACGCCGCCGCCCAGCAGCTGGGCCTCAACAAGGGCGAGGACGCGCTCGCGCTCGTCGGGGCGGGGGAGGAGAACCTCGTCCTCGTCACCGCCAAGGGCGTGGCCAAGCAGGTCACCGCCGAGGAAGTGCTCGGCACGAAGTCCGGCAAGCCGGTGATCGGGCTGAAGGAGGGCGACCGGGTCGTCGCCGCGTTCCGGGCGCCCGAGGGCGTCGACGTCATCGCCGTCGCGTCCGACGGTCAGACCCTGCGCATGCCGCTCGAGTCGATCTCGGTGCAGGGTCGAGGGGCCGGCGGTGTCGCCGGCATGAAGCTCAAGGCGGGCGCCGAGGTCGTCGGTGCTGGTCCGGTGATCGGCGACGGCGTCGTGCTCACGATCACGTCCGACTCGGCCGCCAAGGCCACCCCGTTCGAGGAGTTCGAGTCCAAGGGCCGCGGCGGTCAGGGCGTGCGCGTCGCCAAGCTCGGCGCCAAGGAGACCCTGACGCTCGCCTGGTTCGGCACACTCGGCTCGCTCGGTGGTGCGGGCGACCTGCTCGCCCAGATGGCCGACGACGAGGATCCCAAGAAGCTCGACCCCAACCCGGTGCCGTTCGACATCGAACCGTCGAAGCGAGATCTGGTGCCGACCACGACCGAACGTCAGGTCATGGTTCTCGGCCCCAGCCGCTGGTGACGGCTGTCAGACCCGACGGGTACGGTGACGGTATGAGCACTGAGCGGGTCTGGACCATGAATCCCAGATCCCGGACGCGGCGACGCCGCCCGGGGCGGGTTCCGGGCAGCGTCGAGGGGGTCTGATCCCGAAGGGGATCAGGCGGTGGTGATCAGGTGAAGTTGGCGAGGGCGTCGAGCACCTGTTGCTGCTCGGCATCGCCGAAGCCGAAGAAGACGCTGCTCGTGGTCGACAGGTCGGCGCTCAAGATGGCCATCGACGAATTTGCTCGGACCCCATAACCCTGCCAGGTGGCGAAGCTCGGATCCCACAGGAAGGTCAGGTTCTCGCCGTCGGTGAGGCCACCGGTCTCGACGAACTCCTGGGCGTAGGCGAAATCGTCCTGCGTACCGAGGCCGATCACCTGGATCTGATCTGCGTATGTCTGGGCGAACTGCCCGACAGCGTCGCGCTCACGGCGACACGTCGGTCAATGCGGTGCGTAGAACCAGAGCAGAACGGGCCGGTCACCATCGACCGCCGAACGCAGCGACGCGATCGACCCGTCGCTGACATCGAGGACCTCGATGTCGCGCAGATCGTCGGCTTGCTGCAGTTCGTCCTGGTTCGCCTCGGCCGCTTCGCCGGCAGCGGCGGCTTCGGCCGTGTCGGGAGCGGAACCCTCCCCGCCGCCACAGGCGGAGGCGAGCAGACCGATCCCGAGCACGGACACCAGCAGGCCGCGTCGTAGGGTGGTGTGGTTGGACATCGCAGGTGGAACGGCGTCCAGCGGAAAATGATTCCCCGGAATCCCCAGAAATCCGAAAAAGTCCGGTCATTGGGTGTTCGGGGTGGCGACGGGGGATACTCACCGCCATGCGAACGGAACTCGACCCGGGCCAACTCGGACTCACCGTCTTCGGTCTCTACAAGCTGAAAGAGGGCGAGATCGCCAGCGCGGCGCTGCACGTCGGCCACAAGCTCGGGCTGTTCACCGCCCTCGCCGAGGCCGGCGTCACCACGTCCTCGGAGCTCGCCGCGGCGACCGGCCTCCACGAACGATGGATCCGCGAGTTCCTGTTCCTCCTCAGCTCCCTCGACCTCGCCCAACACGAAGACGGTCGCTTCATGTTGACCCCCGAGGCGTCCGTCGTGCTCGCCCGGCCCGACCACCCCCAGTACCAGGCCGGTGTCTTCGGCCCGCCGATCACCCAGCACGAGATCGACCGCACGATCGAGGCGTTCTCGACCGGCATCGGCATGACCTGGAACGAACACGGCGCCGAGACGTGCCACTTCCAGGCCGCGATGGGTGCCGGCGGACAGAAGACCCACCTCGTGCCCGTCATCCTCCACTCGATCGCCGGGATGACCGATCGCATGCGAGCGGGCGCGACCGTCGTCGACATCGGCTGCGGTGCCGGCGTCGCTGCGACCGCGATCGCCGAGGCCCACCCGAACACCACCGTGATCGGCATGGATCCGTCGAGTCACGCCATCGAGGCGGCCAACGAGCGAGCCGTCGCCGCCGGCCTCGACAATCTGTCGTTTCGACAGGGCAGCTTCGACGATCTCGCCGAACTCGACGACGTCGACTTGCTCCTCACGCTCGACGTGATCCACGACCTGCCCCGACCCGGCGCGGCGGTCCGGTCGGCCCGCGAGTGCCTCGCCGACGACGGCGTGTGGATGGTGGCCGACATCAAGGCCCACGACGGGCTCGAGGCCAACCGGGCGATCCCGGTGCTGCCCCTGATGTACGGGATGTCGATCCTGTACTGCATGTCCTCGGCCATGTCCGAGCCCGGTGGTGCCGGACTCGGCACCCTCGGCCTCACCGCTGGCGTGTTCGAGGAGATGACCCAGGCCGCCGGCTTCACCGGATTCGACACCCGGGAGTTCGACGTCGACCTGATGAACCGGTACTACGAGGTGCGCCCCTGACCGCGGCGGCGCTGGCCGCCCTGACCCTTCGGCCCGCCCTTGCCCTGACCGGGCCGACCACCTGAACGCTTCTGGCCCGGCCGGCCACCGCCCGCCTTCGGACCACTCTGCTTGGGGCCGCGGTTCGGGCCGCCCCGCTTCTTGGCCGCCTTCGTGCCCGGCTTCGGGCCCTGGCTGTAGCCACCTTTGCGGTGCGGTTTGCGGCCGCCCTCGCCCGGCTCATCGCGATCCTGGCCGCCCCGGCTATTCGGCCCGGCCTTGCGCTTGTTGGCCTTCGCACCCGGCTTGCCGCCGCGTTTCTTGGTCTGCCCCTTCGGCTTGCGGGGGCGGTCGTCGCGATCTCGGTCGGATCGGGCCGGGCGCTCCGTGGCGGGCGCTGCGTTGGCCGCCAGCTCCTCGTGGGGGAACGGCGTGCCGTCGACCTCGGGCGGAGGCGTGATCTCCTGGGGCAGCTCCAGCCGCCGCTTCATCTTCTGGACGTCCTTGACCTGACCGGGATCCACGAACGACACGACCGTGCCGCGGGCTCCGGCCCGGGCGGTGCGGCCCGACCGGTGGACGTAGGCGGAATCCTCGTCGACCGGGTCGAAGTGCACGACGCACTCGACCGCGTCGACGTGGATGCCACGGGCGGCGACGTCGGTGGCGACCAGGGCCGCAGCCTTGCCCTTGCCGAAATCGTCGAGGGCCCGCTGGCGCTGGTTCTGCGACCGATTGCCGTGGATCGGCACCGCCGGCACCCCGGCTCGGGAGAGCTGACGGGCGGCCCGGTCGGCGCCGTGCCGGGTGCGGGTGAACACGATCGTGCGGCCGAAGGTCGCGATGACCGACGCACACAGCGGGATGCGCTCCGGGCGGGGGATCTCCCAGAAGTAGTGGGTCATCTTGTCGAGATCGGGGGTGGCCTCACCGACCTCATGGCGCACCGGATCGGACTGATAGGCCTTGGTGAGCTTGGCGACCTCGCCGTCGAGCGTCGCCGAGTAGAGCACGGTCTGAGGATCGTCACCGGCCTGGTCGAGCAGGCGCTTCACTGCGGGCATGAACCCCATGTCGGCCATGCGGTCGGCCTCGTCGATCACGACGTACTCGACCTCGGCGAGCGACACGACCCGCTGTTGGATCAGATCCTCGAGCCGGCCGGGCGTGGCGACGAGCACGTCGACGCCCTTCGAGAGCCGGTTGATCTGGGGCTGTAGGCCGACACCGCCGTACACGGCGAGACCGTGGCGATCGACGGCGGCGAGCATCGGGGCGAGTTCGTCGTGGATCTGGCCGGCGAGCTCTCGGGTCGGGGCGAGGATCAGCACGCGCGGCCGCTTCTTGCGGGCCGGGCCCTCCTCGAGCGCCAGCGCCACCGCCGGGATGCCGAACGCCAGCGTCTTGCCTGAACCGGTGGGGGCACGGCCGATGACGTCGCGTCCGGCCATGAGGTCGGGGATGGTCTCGGCCTGGATGGCGAAGGGCTGCTTGATTCCGGAGGCACTCAGCGCATCGACGATCGCCGTCGGTACACCGAGGTCGGTGAACGACGTCGAAGGAGGCACCGACCCACCGTAGCGGTGTGACTACCGAGTGAGGTCCACCACGACCTTGCCGGCGTAGCGGTTGGCCTCCATGCCCTCGTGGGCGGCGATCAGGTCGTCGAAGCCGATCACGGTGTCGATGCCAGTGGCGAAGCGGCCGGCGGCGACACCGTCGAGGACCGCTTGGAGCAGCGGCGTCTCGACCTCGGTGTCGATCGACTCGCTCGCGTAGAAGGCGATGTCGACGCGTTCCATGAGCGCGCCGACGCCGTCGACCTCGCCGGTCTCGTAGCTGTCCGCGAGCGATCCGGCGATCGTGATGCGGCCGCCGTCGGTGAGCATCGCCAGATCGTCGTGCATCGAGGCGGTCGACGCGATGGTGTCGACGACAGCGGTCGCGCCATCGGGCCAGCGCTCGCGGATCACGTCGGCGATGTCGCCGCCGCTGATGATCACGTCGGTCATGCCGCGCTCGCGCAGCAGGTCGGCCTTGGCGGGGGAGCGGGTGACGCCGATCGTCTCGCCGCCGAGACCGGCGACGATCTGGGCGACGGCGAGGCCGAGCGCCGAGGCGCCGGGCCGCATCACGACCCGGGGCGGGACGGCCGAATTGGCAGCGACGATCTCGGAGGGCCGCTCGGGGTCGAGCACGCCGGCCGTGCGCAGACACCCGAGGGCGGTGAGGTAGGTCTCGGGAATCGCGCCGACCTCGGCCCAGCTGAGCGGCGTGCCGTCGGCGCGGGACGGGATCGTGATCGAGAAGACGAAGGATCGCTTCGCCTGGGTCATCTCGGCGTAGGAGCCGTCGTGTTGGCGGCCGAGCCCGCCCATGGCGGTGGCCACCGGGGTGCCGGGTTCGAGGTCGGTGCCGCCGCCGTCGACGACGACGCCCACCGCCTCGATGCCGATCACCCGGGGGAAGGGAACGGCGTCACCGGAGCCGCCGGCCCGGGTGATCGCCTCGGCCCGGTTCAACCCGAACGCCTTCACGGCGATCGTGACCCACCCCTCGCGGGGCTCGGGTTCGGGAAGCTCCTGGGCGACGAGGGCGTTCGGACCGCCGGCTTCGTGGACGACGTGGGCGCGCATCATGCGGCCATGGTGTCATCAGCGAGCACGCCGCGCGCCTGCAAGCGGGCGATCATGCGGTCGGCGATGCGTTCGGCCTTCTCCGCGTCGCCGGTGCGCTTCGTCGCGTACTCGACGATGCGGGCTCGGGCCTCGTCGGGGGTGGCACCCCGGAAGCGACGGATGATGGAGCGCTTCTTCGCCGTGGCGGCGGCACCGGCCAACACGGTGGCGGCGCCGACGACGGCGAGGAGGCGGATGATGATGGTGCTGATGGTGTCCATGCCCTTCATAACGAGACGAAATGTACCGTTATTCCCGGCGGCGGTGAATCCTCAGCGATGGTGCGCGACGAACTGATCGACGACGGCGGCGCCTCGGGCCGCGTCGACCGGGAATCCCATCACGATGTGTTGCAGGATCACCGGCCCGCTGAGCTCGGCGACGAGTTCGTGCTCGACGCCGTCGAGATCGCCACGCTCGAGGCCGCCCTGGATCGCGACGTGGAACGGCCGCAGGATCCCGGCGATGAACGCCGTCGCCGCGCTCGCCACCCGCTCGTTGTGGCGGCCGTACTCGAGGCATGCGGCGAAGAACGCGCGCACGGGGCGGTGTTCGAAGCGAAAGAGGAGCGTCTCCATCGCCGCATGCAGGTCCGAGGCGAGATCGTCGGTGCAGGTCATGTCGTCGGGGAACGCCGTCGCCCGCTGCAACATGATCTCGATCAGATCGGCCGGCTCGGGCCAGTTGCGATAGATCGTCGCCCGAGCGACGCCGGTCTCCTTGTGGAGCCGGGTCGGGGTGAGCGCCGCCCCGCCCTCCTCGAGGAACAACTCGAGGGCGCGGGGCAACAGCTTGCTCAGCGTGTCGTCGTGGGGGCCGGGGGGCCGGCCCACGGGGCGGGTGTCGCTCACACCCGCCACCGTAGCGGTACTCGGATCAGTCCTCGGCGGTGTCGCGGTCGAGGCGCAGCGAGGCGCTGTTCATGCAGTAGCGGTCGCCGGTCGGTGCCGGACCGTCGGGGAAGCGATGACCGAGGTGAGCGCCGCAGTTGGCGCACACGGCCTCCTCGCGGATCATGCCGTGGCTGGAGTCGGTGCGGATCTCGACGACGTCGGGACCGACGGTCTCGAAGAACGACGGCCAGCCGGAGCCGGACTCGTACTTGGTGTCGCTGGAGAACAGCGCGATGTCGCAGACGACGCAGCGGTAGGTGCCGTCGTCGTGGCAGTCCCAGTACTCGCCGGTGAAGGCTCGTTCGGTACCCGCCTGCTGGGTGACGGCGTACTGCTCGGGCGTCAGGCGTTCGCGGAGTTCGGCGTCGGTGTAGCTGCTGGTGTCAGCCATGGGGGGCCTCCTGGCTTCTCGGGAGCGGGTGCTCCGTGGGGGACAGTCTCGCATCGGCGGACTCGCTGGTGGAAACGCAGTGGGGGTGAGATTTGGTTCCGTTTTTGTGAGAAATATCGGGATCCCCGAAACTGCGTCGAATTCGTCCTGTTCGGTGCTTGACCGAACAGCTGTTCGCAATTACGTTGCTGTCATTCGTTCCCACCGGTCCGGGCGTGTCACACCCCCTCCGTAGGTTCGACCTCACACCCCCCAAGGCAAACCACCCCGGAATCTCCGGGGACGAAGCATCCCGGCGGCGCCGGGCGAGGACAAGGAAACAGAGATGGTGGAACGAGACAAGGCGCTGGACATGGCGCTCGGCCAGATCGAGAAGCAGTTCGGCAAGGGCTCCGTCATGAAGATGGGCGACAAGACGACGATGGCCATCGAGTCGGTGCCCACCGGCGCCCTGGCCCTCGATCTCGCCCTCGGCATCGGCGGCCTGCCCCGGGGTCGCATCACCGAGATCTACGGCCCGGAATCCTCGGGCAAGACCACCCTCGCCACCCACGTCGTGGCCGAGGCCCAGCGCAACGGCGGCACCTGCGCCTACATCGACGCCGAGCACGCGATGGATCCGGTGTACGCCAAGGCGATCGGCGTCGACATCGACGAGCTGCTGATCTCCCAGCCCGACACCGGCGAGCAGGCGCTCGAGATCACCGACATGCTGATCCGCTCCGGTGCGCTCGACGTCGTCGTGATCGACTCGGTGGCGGCGCTCACGCCTCGGGCCGAGATCGAGGGCGAGATGGGCGACACCCACGTCGGCCTGCAGGCCCGCCTCATGTCGCAGGCGCTGCGCAAGCTCACCGGCAACCTCAACAAGTCCCAGACGATCTGCATCTTCATCAACCAGCTGCGAGAGAAGATCGGCGTCATGTTCGGTTCGCCCGAGACCACCCCGGGCGGCCGTGCGCTGAAGTTCTACTCGTCGGTGCGCCTCGACATCCGCCGCATCGAGTCGATCAAGGACGGCGTCGAGGTCGTGGGCAACCGCACCCGAGTCAAGGTCGTGAAGAACAAGGTCAGCCCGCCGTTCAAGCAGGCTGAGTTCGACATCATGTACGGCACGGGCATCTCCCGTGAGGGTTCGGTGCTCGATCTTTCCGTCGAGGAGGCGATCGTCAAGAAGTCGGGTGCCTGGTACACCTACGACGGCGAGCAACTCGGCCAGGGTCGAGAGAACGCCAAGAAGTACCTCATGGAGAACCCCGAGGTCATGGTCGAGATCTCCGACCGTGTCTGGAAGGCGGTCATGCCCGATGAGCAAGAAGTGGTCGACGTGACCGACGGCGAAGAGGACGAAGAGTTCTCCGACGCCGACGACATGCCGATTGCACTCGACGAGTAGTCGAGCGAGCGCAACGACGAGTAGTCGAGCGAGAAGCTCACGGCCGGCATGGTTCGGCCGACAGATCACACGTTGGCGGACGACGACCCGCCTTCGTATCCCCGCCCGAGCGTGACGCGTGGTGCCGGCCGGACCTTTCCCCCGAGGATCCGACGGTGCCGATCGGCGAGCGCACGGGCGTGAGAGCGGGCCACTCCTTTCGGGGTGGTCCGCTTCGGGTTTTCGAGTGCCGCCGGGTGCGGTTGCGGCTCAGGTCTCGGGGGTGAGGACCACGGCGCAGGTGTCGCGGGCCTTGCCGAGGTGGCGGACGCGTTCGACCAAGGTGATGCCGGTGAACTGCCACCCGTACTTGGCCTTGATGGCGCGCTCGACGGGGTCGTAACCGGCGCCGGTGCGGATCTCGGCGACCGCGGTGGTGGTGGCGGCCCCGTCGTTGGGGTTGCCGCGGGCATCCGACGGCGTGATCTCGACCGACGGTGTGTTGCGGATGCGCTTGACCTTCCAGCTGCCAGCGTCGGTGGTGAAGCCGTAGGTGCCGTCGCCGAGGTCGGCGACCCAGACCGGTGCCGGCTTTGGGCGGCCGTCCTTGGTGAAGGTCGTCAGCTGGATGTACTTCTCGTCGCCGAGTGACATGCGGTGCTCCTGGGGCTGGCGGCCTCGGTCAGTCGGGCCGGGGAGGCAGTGGTGCCTGCACCGTACCCCGATGCGGTTCGTCGTCGCCCGGGTGTGTTGCTGGGTTCGGCGCCCACCGGTGCTGTGCGGTGTTGGTGGTGCCAGGGGTCGCGGTGAATCGGGGTGCGAGCCGTCGACGATGGGGAATCCACATGTCGCCGATGATGCGGTCCCACATCGAGGGCAAGAGCACGCCCTTGCCGCCCTCGTGGAAGACGGTGATCTCGCCGAGGTAGGTCCGGCCGAGGAGGTTGTGCAGGTCGACTCGGACGTAGTCGAAGTCGGCCGAGAGTGCATCGGCGACCCGTACCGTCTGCTCCCAGTTGTCGGGCGGCTCGAACGGCACCGGGGTGAGTGGCATGCGGCCCCATTGGGCCGGGAAGGGCCGCAGTTCGTCGTCGTAGAGGGTCGTGACGGGAGTGCCGTAGCGATCACGGACCAGATGGAGGAGCCACCGCAGTTCGCCGTCGGGCGAGCGGAAACAGTGGAACTTGTAGTCGATCGGGACGGTGCCGGTGCCGTCGTCGAGCCACTCCTCGGCGATGGTCACCGCGCTCGGATCGACCCGCCCCTGGGCGTTCTGCCGGCGCCGGACACCGTGATTGAACCGGGCCAGCATGTCGTCGAGTTCGGCTGAGTCGAGCGCGTCGCGATCGGGCACCATCTCGTTGAGGCCGCTGCTGTGGCTGGCCTTCAAGAAGAACCGGTTCGGGAGCTGCTCGACGTCGTCTCGCGTGATCTCGTGGTACACGCCGTAGCGAGTGGCGAAGGCGAGGTCGGTGCCGGCCCGAGCCGCCGCGTAGTACGGAGCGAAGAGTTTGTTGCCGTAGAGCGGATACAGCGGGTCGTGATCGAAGAGGATCCGCCACGCCATCTTGTCGGTGTAGTTGCGGGGCCCGTCGAGCACGGGTGGCCGGCCGTAGGTGGTCTCGAAGCGTCGGAGGAACGCCCGTTGCCACTCCTCGGTGATCTCCCCGGGGGTCAGCGTGGTCGCTCCCGGGTGCGTCGGTGGTGGCGTCTCGTCGGCCGAGAGTCCGGATCGGCTCTGGGTGCGGCGCCCGTGCGGCGTCCAGTGATCGCCGAGCCAGACGTCGAACTCCTCGGTCTCGGCGACGGCAAGGCCTCGACTGTGGAACGGGGTGAACTCGCCGAAGTAGACCTCGCCGTCGACGTCGTAGAGATCGATGCGCATGTAGTCGAAGTCCTCGGACAGCGCCTCGACGATCCGCACCATCCGCTCCCAACCTGCCGGCGCCTCGAACGGTGCCGGTTCATCGCGGTAGCGGCCCCACTGGGGGGTCAGCAGTTCGAGCTCCTGGGTGTACAGGCGCTTCTTCGGATCGGTCGATCGGTCGAGCGTCACCCGAAGGATCCAGCGCAGCTCGCCGTCGGGGGAACGAAAGCAGTGGAACTTGTAGTCGGCCGGCTCGGTGCCGTCGGCGTTGCGGAGCAGTTCCTCGGCGATCAGCAGCGCTTCGGGGTCGTTGCGGCCCTGGGCGTTCTCCACCGTCCGCAGTCGCGCATTGAGGCGGGCACAGACCTCGTCGACGTCGATCGCCGCCTTGTCCTCGACCATGACGTTCACGCCGCTGGCGTGGCTGCCCTTCAAGGCGAATCGGTCCGGTAGTGCGGCGATGTCGTCGGGCGTGATCGTCTCGTAGAAACCGAATCGGGTCGCGAAACACAGGTCGGGTCCGGCCTTGGCGGCGGCATACGCCGGGGCGGTGATCTTGTTCGCACAGACCGCATAGAGCGGGTCGCGATCGAAGAGGATCCGGTGCGCCGTCTTGTCGCTGATGCGGCGCGGCTCCCGCAGTTCGGGGAGGCGGCCATGGCGTTCTTCGAATCGACCCAGCAGGTGTTGCTGCCACGGCTCGGTCAGGCGATCGTCGATGTCGGCTGGGCGCTGCGGTTCGGGCATCGGAACGGACTCGGCTTGGTGGACGCGGTGTGCAAGGGTACGAGCCATGCGCCGCGCCCTCCTCATCGTCGACGTGCAGCAGGGATTCGACGATGTCGACCACTGGGGCCACCGCAGCAACCCGGCCTGCGAGGAGAACATCGGCCGCCTGATCCGGGCGTGGCGAAGCGCCGGGCAGCCGATCATCCGAGTCGTGCACGACTCGACCGAAGCCGGTTCGCCGCTCGCGCCCGATCACGCCGGCCACCAGATCAAGGACGTCGTCGCCGGTCCGGTCGATCTCGAGGTCCGCAAGTCGGTGCACTCGTCGTTCCACGGCACGCCTGATCTCAACCGGTGGTTGCGGGAGGCCATGGTCGAGGGCATCGCCGTGTGCGGCATCACCACCAACATGTGCTGTGAGACCACCGCCCGCATCGGCAGCGACCTCGGCTACGACCTGTGGTTCGTGCTCGACGCCACCGCCGGCTTCGATCTCCCCGGCCCCGACGGTTCGACCGTCACCGCCGCACAGCTCGCCCGGTCGACCGCTGCGATCCTCGCGGCCGACTTCGGCACGGTCCTCAGCACCGACACGGCCTGCTCACTCCTGTCGGTAGCCTCTACGGCGTGACCGACCAGGCGAGCGACACCGCACCGAGCCGCAGCGGCAAGTCCTACGTCGTCAAGACGTACGGCTGCCAGATGAACGAGCACGACTCCGAGCGCATCTCGGGCCTGCTCGAGGCCGACGGCATGACCCGCGTCGATGACGATGCCGACGCCGACGTCATCGTCCTCAACACCTGCTGCATCCGCGAGAACGCCGACAACAAGCTCTACGGCGCCCTTGGTCATCTCAAGGCGCTCAAGGCCCAGAATCCCGATCTTCAGATCGCGGTCGGGGGCTGCCTCGCGCAGAAGGACCGCGACACGATCATGGATCGAGCCGGTCATGTCGACGTCGTCTTCGGCACGCACAACGTGCATCGCGCCATCGAACTGCTCGACCACGCCGTCGAGCACGGCCCGATCGTCGAGATCCTCGAAGCCGCCGCCCGCGACGACCAGGACACGTTCCCCTCGGCCCTGCCGACCCGCCGCGAGGTCGACCACGCCGGCTGGCTCACCATCCAGATCGGTTGCGACAACAACTGTGCGTTCTGCATCGTGCCGGCCGTGCGCGGCCCGGAGCTGAGCCGTCCGTTCGGCGAGCTGGTGCACGAAGCCCGTGATCTCGCCGCCGACGGCGTGAGCGAGATCACCCTGCTCGGTCAGAACGTCAACAGCTTCGGCCGCGACCTCGCTCTGGCTCGCCGAGCCGACGACGCCGACCCCACGCAGGACGATGCCTGGTGGTGTGGCGAACGCTGGACCAGCGACCGCCGGGCCCGTCCGCTGTTCGGTGATCTGCTCCGTGAGGTCGGCGCGATCGAGGGCGTGCATCGCATCCGCTACACCTCGCCGCACCCGAAAGACATGCGCACCGAGACCTTCGAGGCGATGGCCGAGACGCCCGAGGTCTGCGAGCACCTGCACTTCCCGCTCCAGTCGGGCAGCGATCGCGTGCTGTCGCTGATGCACCGTGGGTACACGGGCGAGCGCTACCTCGAGAAGCTCGCAGAAGCCCGCGCCACCGTGCCCGACCTGGCCGTGTCGACCGACATCATCGTCGGCTTTCCCGGCGAGACCAACGACGACTTCGAGCGCACCCTCGAGGTCGCGGCAGCCGCCGAGTACGAGAGCGCCTTCACCTTCGTCTTCTCGCCCCGCCCCGGCACCGAAGCCGCCGAGTTGCTCGAGGCCCAGCCCGAGCTCGCCGTGCCCCACGCAGTGGCCGTCGAGCGCTACGAACGCCTGCGCCTCGTCATCGAGCGTTCGTCGATGCGGGCCAACCAGGGACGTATCGGCCGCATCGAAGAGGTGACGGTCGAAGGCCCGAGCAAGAAGGATCCGTCGGTCCTCACCGGCCGCACCCGTCGCAACACGCTCGTGCACTTCCCGAGCGACTCGCCGATCAAGGCTGGCACCTACGCCACCGTCCGGGTGCTCGACGCCAAGGTCAACCACCTCCTCGGCGAGCTGATCGAGATCACGATCCCGGCCCGACATCGCACCCGCATCCCGGTTTCCGCCGGCTGAGTCGATGGCCGGTCCCGACATCGAGGGCATCGCCCTCTCGGATCCGACCGTCCCGATCGACCCCGAACAGGCCGCTCGGACTCTCGGTCGCACGCTCGCCGCCACTCACGCCACGACGCCGTCGGCGGCGGGCCGGATCGACCTGGCCGCCTACGCCGACGCCGTCCGAGCCGTCGCCGACGAGGCTCCCGACGCCGTCTTCGACTCAGGCCCGTACCTCGATCGCACCCGCCACGAGATGGCCCGGATCGCCGTCGAGACCGTCGCCGCCCTGCCCGCGGCCAACGACTCCGACGTGGCGATCACCCCCGGCTTCGACCTCGACGCCGTTGAACTGCGCCGCGACGGTTCGATGACGATGACCGGCGCCACCGTCGCCGGCGACCGCCATCTCGATCTCGCCCGTGCCGCCGTCGCGCTGGCGATCCGCTTCGGCCCCGCCGTCGTCGCGCCCTTCCTCGACGCCTACGGCCTCGACGCGGTCGACGTTCGACGCCTCGACACCTGTCAGCTCCTGATCTCCGTCGCCGGCGAGGTCGGCGTGGCCGAGCCGGTCGAGACCTCGTGACCGATCCCTGGGCCGCCCACCGGGAGCACCCGTTGGCGATCCTCGGACCGACCGCCTCGGGAAAGTCGTCGCTCGCGCTCGCCGTCGTCGAACGCATCCGGGCCGATGGCGGCGAGGCCGAACTGGTCTCGATCGACTCGATGCAGGTCTACCGAGGCATGGATGTCGGCACCGCCACGCCGACGGCAGCGGAACAGGCGGCGGTGCGCCACCACCTGATCGATCTGGTCGAGCCCTCGCACGCGTTCACCGTCAGTGAGTTCCAGACGCTCGCCCGCGCCGCCATCGACGGCGTGCGCGGCCGCGGTCACGTTCCGGTGCTCGTCGGCGGCACCGGCCTGTACCTGCGGGCGGTGATCGACGACCTCGAGATCCCGGGCCAGTTCCCCGCCGTGCTCGCCGACCTCGAGGCCGATCCCGACACCGAGGCGTTGCACGCCCGCCTCACCGCGCTCGATCCGACCGCTGCGGCTCGGATGGAACCCACCAACCGCCGACGGGTCCTGCGAGCGCTCGAGGTGACCCTCGGCTCCGGGCGGCCCTTCTCGTCGTTCGGGCCCGGGCTCGACACCTACGACGACGCCGAGTTCTTCCAGGTCGCGCTGCGCTGGGAACGCGCCGACCTCGACGCTCGGATCGCGGCCCGCTACGAACAGCAGATGGCCGATGGGTTTCTCGCCGAAGTCCGTCGGCTTGCCGAACAGGCCCCGAGCCGCACCGCCTCCCAGGCGCTCGGCTACCGGGAGCTGCTCGCCCACGTCGCAGGGGAGTGCACCCTCGACGAGGCCCTCGACCTGGCGATCACCCGAACCCGCCAGTTCGCCCGCCGACAGCAACGCTGGTTCCGGCGCGACCCCCGCATTCACTGGGTCGACGCGCCTCCCGACGTCGATGCCGTCATGGCCCAGTGGGCGACCGGAGTCTCGGTCCGTTGAGTCGTCGGGGCGAAACAACCTGTCGGACTTCGCCGGATCCCTGCGATGATGGGGCGATGGCTCACGAGCCGACGCCGATCCGTCTCTCCAAGCATCACGGTCTGGGCAACGACTTCCTCGTCTGTCTCACCGAGCACCTGCCGCTCGATGCGGTGTCGCGGGCGCGCGCCTGGTGTGATCGCCGCACCGGCGTCGGCGCCGACGGGCTGATCTTCGGCCTGCCGGCCGGCCCCGGCCACGGCGACGACGGCGACATCATCATGCGGCTGCTCAACAGCGACGGCAGCCCGGCCGCGCTCAGTGGCAACGGCCTGCGCTGCTTCGCCCAGGCGGTCGCCCGAGCCCGCAGGGTGGCCGATCTCCACCTCAAGGTCTCCACCCCGGCTGGCGTGCGCGCCTGCACGGTCCACGCCACCGACGAACCCCACGTCGTCACCGCCACGGTCGACATGGGGGTCGTGTGCCCCGGACCCGATCCCGACGTCGCCGAACTCATGGAGGTCGTCGGCGCGCCAGTCCGCGCCGTGAAGCGCTGGGAGACCGGCGACATCGGCAATCCCCACGTCGTCTGCGAGGTCGACGATCCCGACGAGATCGACCTCGCGGTCGCCGGTCCCGCCGTCGAGGCCCACTTCGCGAACGGGGCCAACGTGCACTTCGTGACCGTCAGCGGCACCAACGAGCTCTACCACCGGGTGTGGGAGCGCGGCGCAGGCATCACCAACGCCTGCGGCACCGGGGCGACCGTGTCGGCCGACATCTTCCACCGCTGGGGCCTGGTCGACCCCAAGGTCATCGTGCACATGCCCGGCGGCGACGCCCTGGTCGACGTGAGCGGGCCCGTCACCCTCACCGGCCCGGCGACCCACGTCGGCGATCTGCTCGTGCCCGACGTCTGGGGCCCGAGTGCCTGATCAGGGCGACGGTGGCGAGCGCGAGCTGCCCAACATCTTCGGCGACGACGACCTGTTCGAGGAGTTCGGTCGAGGCGACGACGACGTCTCCGACCTCATCACCGACGAAGAGGAGAGCCACCGCGGCGCGTTCGGCGACTACGGCGGCGAATCCGGCGGCCTCATCGAACGCACCTTCCGAGAGCGCATCGTGCTGGTCGGGGTCACCCTCGCCGGTGGCGACCCCGAGGAGACCGATCAGTCGCTCGACGAGCTCGCCCTGCTCGTCGACACCGCCGGCGCCGACGCCCTCGACCGGATCGTGCAGCGGCGCGAGTCGCCCGACCCGGCGACCTATGTCGGCAGCGGCAAGGCCAAGGAGATCAAGGCGGCCGCCAACGCGATCGACGCCGACACGGTCGTGTTCGACGACGAACTCTCGCCGGCCCAGCAGTTCAACCTGGAGAAGATCCTCGGCCGTTCCGCGCTCGACCGCACCGCGGTGATCCTCGACATCTTCGCCCAGAACGCCAGCAGTCAGGAGGGCAAGGCCCAGGTCGAGTTGGCGCAGCTGCGCTATCGGCTCCCTCGGTTGCGGGCGAGCGGGCGCACCTTCTCCCAGCAGGGTGGCGGCATCGGTACCCGAGGCCCCGGTGAGACCCAGCTCGAGGTCGACCGTCGGCGTCTCGTGCGGCGCGTGCACAAGCTCGAAGCCGATCTGCGCAAGGTCCAGGCCCACCGCGAGACCCAGTCGAAGCAGCGGTCGCGCACCCGCAACCGGGCGATCGCCCTCGTGGGCTACACCAACGCCGGCAAGTCGTCGCTGCTCAACCGGCTCGCCGGTGCCGAGGTCCACGTCGAGGACCGCCTCTTCGCCACCCTCGACGCCACGACCCGCCGCCTCGCACTGCCCGGCGGCGAGACCGTTTTCGCCACCGACACCGTCGGCTTCGTCCGCAAGCTGCCCCACCAGCTCGTCACCGCGTTCAAGACCACCCTCGACGTCGTCCGCGACGCCGATCTGCTCGTCCACGTCGTCGACGGCAACGGCCCCGACCCCGAGGGCTCGATGGACGCCGTGCGGGAGGTCCTCGACGAGATCGGCGCCGGCGACGTGCCGGAGCTGCTCGTCTTCAACAAGGCCGATCAGGGCGACGGGTCCGAGCGCCTCGCCGACAAGTACGAAGGCGCCGTCGCCGTGTCGGCGCATTCCGGTTTCAACCTCGACCATCTCACGGCCGTGATCGGTGATCGGGTTCGGTCGATGACGGCGCTGGCCGAGTTGCTGATCCCGTGGGATCGCGGCGACGTGCTCGCCTCGGTGCATCGGGAGGGTCAGGTGCTGACCGAGAGTGCCGAGGAACACGGCATGCGGCTCAAGGCCCGGCTCGAACCGGCATCGCTCGGGCACCTGCGCGAGTACGTCCTGACCGTCGACGGCGAAGTACCGTCCGGCCTCGGACCCGACCACGACGAGGACGAGTGGTGACCGAGACGACACATCCGTACCAGACGCCTTACGTCCCGCCGCCGTACCCCTACGACCTCCTCGACGAGCTGCGGGCCGTCGCCGCCGAGCGTTTCGGCGCCGCGATCGACTGCTCGATCGGTGCGCCGATCGACCCGCCGCCGGCGTCGGTGGTCGAGGCCTTGGCGTCGTCGAACGCCGAACGCGGCTATCCGCCGTCGATCGGCACGGCTGCCTTTCGCGACGCGGCCGCCCGCTGGATGGCCCGCATCGCCGACGTCCACGTCGATCCCGTCACCCAGATCGGCGCCACCGTCGGCACCAAGGAATTCGTCGCCGGGGCCCCGCACTACTTGCGCATGCGTCGACCCGACTGCGACACCGTCCTCTACCCCGAGGTCTCGTACCCCAGCTACGAACAGGGTGCGGTCTTCGCCGGGTGCCGCGCGGTCGCCGTCCCCGTCGATGACCGTTGGCGCATCGACCTGACGGCGATCGATCCCGCCGATGCGGCCCGGGCCCTGTGCCTGTGGGTCAACACGCCCGGCAACCCGGCCGGTGGCATCGACGATCTCGCCGCGGCGGCCGCCTTCGGCCGCGAGCACGACGTCACCGTGCTGTCCGACGAGTGCTACATCGAGTTCACGTGGGACGGTCCGCCCCAGACGATCCTTCAGCACGGCACCGACAACGTCTTGGCGCTGCACTCGCTGTCGAAGCGTTCGAATCTCGCCGGCGGTCGGGCCGGCTTCTACGCCGGCGACACCGAGCTCGTGCACTATCTGCGCGAGGTCCGCAAGCACGGCGGCTTCATGGTCCCCGGTCCCGTCCAGGCGGCCGCCGTCGCCGCGTTCGACGACCAGGAGCACGTCGCCCTCCAGCGTGAGATCTACCGCGAACGTCTCGAACTCGGGCTCACCTTGCTGCGAGCCGCCGGCGCCGAGGTCGAGTTGCCCGGTGGGGGCTTCTACCTGTGGGCGAAGGCGCCCGACGGCGACTCGTGGGCACTCGCCCGCACCCTCGCCGAGCGGGCCGGCGTGATCGTCAGCCCGAGCGAGTTCTACGGCCGCCGCACCGATCACGTCCGGTTCGCCGCGGTGCAACCCACCGACGATCTGCGAACCGCCACCGAACGTCTCACCGCGTGAGCGACACCCCGACGACGATCAGCCACTATCCCGCCGCCCGGCGGTGGTTGGCGATCAGTGTCGTCGCCGCCGTGCTCGGCATGGTCGCCAGTGTCCTGTGGGTCGTGTGGCGGCTCGCTGTCGTCGACGACAGCGCCGACGCGCTGCAACGCTTCGGCGTCGACGGACCGGCCGGTCTGGTGCTGGCGCCCGACGACGACGTCGACTGGACGATCTACCTCGAGCCGGCCGACCGGAGCCTGTCGGGGGTGCGATTCTCGATCGCCGAGGCCGACACCCAGAAGGTCGTCGCCCTGAGCGGGGCCCGCAACGACGTGCAGTACGCCGTCGGCGGCCGCTCTGGCCGGCCGGTGTCGCGGGTCCTGCTCGCACCCGGCACCTACACCGTCACCGTCAGCCCCGCCGACGAGGTCACCCTCGCCATCGGGCCCGACCTCGGCAACGACGTCCAGATCATGTGGCTCGGCGCAGTGTTGATCGGCCTCCCGACCGTCGTCGGCGGCGGCCTCACGGCGGGAGTGAACGGTCTTCGGGTCATGCGCGGATCGGGCCCGCCGCCGTCGCGCTCGGACTCCGATTCCGACGACGGTCCACCGATGCCGCCCAGCTAGTCTGGCGCTCCATGAGTGACCTGCAATCCCGGATCGAAGCCCTGTGGGATGGCCGCGATGGCCTCGACGTCGACGACGCCCACGTCATCGCCACCGTGCATGAGGCGATCGACGCCCTCGACACCGGCGCCGCCCGCGTCGCCCAGTGGAACGCCGACGGTTCGGTCACCGTCAACCAGTGGTGCAAGTTCGCGGTGCTGCTGCTGTTCAAGATCTCCAAGATGGACACCATCGAGCACGCGCCGTTCGAATACGCCGACAAGATCCCGCTGAAGTCGGACTACATGGCGCGCGGGGTGCGGGTCGTGCCCGGCGCCCAGGCCCGCTGGGGCAGCTATCAGGCCCCCGGCGTCGTCATGATGCCGAGCTACACCAACATCGGCGCCTACGTCGGTGAGGGCACCATGGTCGACACGTGGGCCACGGTCGGCTCGTGTGCCCAGATCGGCAAGAACGTCCACCTGTCCGGCGGTGTCGGCATCGGTGGTGTGCTCGAACCGGCCCAGGCCGCGCCGGTGATGATCGGCGACGAGTGCATGATCGGCAGCCGTGCGATCGTGGCCGAGGGTGCCCGAGTGGGGGAGGGCACGGTGCTCGGCGCCGGCGCGATTCTCACCGGTTCGATGCCCGTCATCGACGTCGAGACCGGCGAAGAGCTCGGCCGTGGCGAGGTGCCCTCATGGTGCGTGGCCGTGGCCGGCACCCGCCCGAAGAGCTTCCCCGGCGGCGAGTTCGGTCTCCCTGCCGTGCTCGTCCTCAAGCGCCTCGAAGAGGGCCAGCGTCACGACAAGTCGGCGCTCAACGACATCCTCCGCGACCACGGCCAGGCGGTCTGACCCATGACCGACACGGTCGCGCCGATCCTGCCGACCGGCGACGTGTTCGCCCTCACGGGCGCGCTCGTCGACATCGCGTCGGAGAGCTTCCACGAACAGGAGATCGTCGCGATCATCGAGGCCGAGCTGCGAGCCTGCGCACACCTCCGCGTCGATCGCATCGGTGACAACCTCGTCGCTCGCACGACGCTCGGTCGTGATCGTCGCCTCGTGCTCGGCGGCCACACCGACACCGTGCCGGCGAACGACAACGCGGGTGCCCGCATCGAGGGCGACCGGATGTACGGCGTCGGCACTACCGACATGAAGGGCGGCGTCGCGACGATGCTCGAGCTCGCCCGCACCGTCACCGAACCGGCCGTCGACCTCACCTACGTCTTCTACGCTCGTGAAGAGGTGGCGGTGATCCACAACGGTCTGCGCGAGATCGACGCCGAGCGGCCCGAACTCCTCGACGGCGACGTCGCCCTGCTGGGCGAGCCCACCCTCGGCACGCTCGAAGCGGGCTGCCAGGGCACGCTGCGGGTCGAGGTGACCCTCCGCGGCGCCCGGGCCCACACCGCTCGCCCGTGGATGGGTCGCAACGCGATCCACCGCCTCGGCGAGGTGCTCGCCATCGTCGACGCCTACGAGGCCCGCCGACCGATGGTGGAGGGCTGCGAGTACCGCGAAGCCCTCCAGGCCGTGCACGTCGAGGGTGGCGTCGCCGGCAATGTCGTGCCCGACTCGGCCATGGTGCGCATCAACCACCGCTTCGCCCCCGACCGGTCGAGCGAGGAGGCCGTCGCCCACGTGCGCGAGGTGCTTGCGCCCGCGCTCGAAGACGGCGACACCGTCGAGGTCACCGACCTCTCGCCGGCCGCACGCCCGGGCCTCGGCGATCCGCTGATCGAGGCGCTCGTCGAGCGCAATGGTCTCGAGGTGCGGGCCAAGCTCGGCTGGACCGATGTCGCGTTCTTCGCCGAACGTGGCGTGCCCGCGTCGAACTTCGGTCCCGGCGACGCCACGATTGCCCACATGCAGGGCGAATACGTCGAACGGGCGTGGGTGGTCGACACCTACGCCGCCCTGCTCGACCTGGTGACGAACGGGGTGTGACCCCGCCCGTCACCGGGGTGATCAGAGCTTGCGCATCACGGTGACGACCTTGCCAAAGATCTGGACCTCGGACGGCTCGAACACCATGTCGCTGAGCGATGGGTTGTGGGGCACGAGCACGACCTTGCCGTCGCGCTCCTGGTAGGTCTTGACGGTGGCTTCCTCGCCGGGGATGCCGGCGATGACGACATCGCCCTTGGCGGCGGTGGCTTGGCTCTGGCAGACGACGAAGTCGCCGTCGAAGATGCCGATGTCGATCATCGACTCGCCCCGCACCCGCAGCATGAACAGTTCACCGTCGCCGGTGAGATCGGCCGGCATCGGCACGACCTCTTCGATGTTCTCGGTGGCGAGCACGTCGGTGCCGGCGGCGACGTCGCCGACGAGCGGGACGTGGCGGACCGGCCGGCGCTCGGCGCTGGCCCCCGAGACGCCCTCGTAGCGCACCTGGATGGCGCGGGGCTTGGCCGGGTCGCGCACGAGGTAGCCGGCGTCTTTGAGGTTGTCGAGGTGGGCCTTGACGGTGGCGGGCGACTTCAGCCCGACCGCTTCGCCGATCTCGCGCACCGACGGGGGATACCCGCGGTCGTTTTGGTGCTCGACGATGCAGTCGAGGATCTCGCGCTGCCGGGTGGTGAGCGTGTCGGACATGGGGACCTCCGGTGGGCCGTTCTCCCGCCCCTGGCGGGCGGCCTGTGGACAAGGTGGGGATTTCTCGCCGGCGGCTGTTGACAAGCGAACAGCTGTTCGGGTTGAATCAACGAACGGTTGTTCGCCGCACACATGTTCGCCAAACATTCGTTCGGCGTCAAGTACCTGGGGAAAACCCGCCGATTTCCCTCTCGGCCGGGCCCCGGGGCGGCGACAACCCACATCGCATCCGGGTGTGTCACACCCCCTGAAGAGACTGATACCCATGACCGCCGCCTTCGCTCCCGCCCCCCAGACCACCTTCCGCCCCCGCACCGTGGGCGATGCCTCGCTCGCCCCGGTCGAGCGGCCGGTGCTGTCGGTCGTTTCGGCGCTCGACGAGGCGCCGGTCGAGTCGGCGCCCCTCGCCACCGTGCACCGTCTGCCGGTGGCCGACGGGGCCGGCGTCTATCGCCGTCGTCGCCTCGGCGCGCTCGCCGTCGTGATCGGGCTCGTCATCGGCGTCGCGTCGTTCATGCAGCAGGCCGATGCCACGCCCACCCCCGAGGGGCAGTTGGCCGAGTCGGTCACCGTCGTCGTGCAGCCGGGCGACACCCTGTGGGGTATCGCATCCACGCTCACCGACGACGACCCTCGATCCCTGGTCGATCAGCTGACCGATCTCGCCGGCGGCAGCCAGCTCCAGCCTGGTCAGCAGCTGGTCGTGCCCGCACAGTGGCTCGACTGAGCCGCCGAGGTCACGCTCGGACGTAGCGGGCGAAGAGGGCGCTGTCGTGTTCGAGCAGGCGATCCAGCCGCAGATCGGCCGGAATCGTGGTCGTGCTGTGGTTGACGATGCGGCTGGATCCGCCGCCGACCAGGTGGGGCGAGATCGACAGGCAGAGCTCGTCGAGCAGGCCGGCGTCGACCAACTGGCCGTTGAACGTCGGGCCGCCCTCGGCCAACACGACGTCGGCGCCGCGTTCGCCGAGTGCGGCCAAGATCGCGGCCGAGGTCGGTCGCTCGGTGTCGGTGTGGTGCCACTCGGCGAGGCCGTCCAGGGCGGCGACGCGCTCTGGCGGTGGTGTGGCGCCAGTGATCACCAGCGGCTTGGCCTCGCCGTCGCGTCGATCGGCGAACAGGGGCAGGTCGGGATCGAGGTCGACCGATGCGCTCACCACCGCCAGTCGTGGCGCAGTGTCGCGTCCCTGTGCCGAGCGCACCGCCGCGATCTCCGGGCTGGTGCGGGGGATCTGGTAGCGCTCTGCTCGTACGGTGCCGGCGGCGGCGACGATCCAGTCACAGCTCGCCCGGATCGCGCGGAAGGCCATCGAGTCGCCCTCGCCGCCCAGCCCTGCGCTGACCCCGTCGATGGCGATGGCGCCGTCGACGCTCGCCACCATGTTGGCCATCAGCCACGGCCGATCCGCCGGTCGGGGGCGGTCGTCGAGGGGGTAGAGCGTGAGCGGATCGACCGTGTCGAGTGGGGTGGGGAGGAGCTGGCGCACGGCCCTCGACGGTATCTCGCCAGGGTTGTGAACGCCTGTGGACAAGCGCCGCGAAATCCCCGCGCAATCCACATGAAGTTCCCTTTTGGTTCACACCTGACCGTCTCTAAGGTGACGGTCGCTGTGGCGGACGGGTCCATCAGGATGGTGGTGGCGAGACGTCTCGGTGTGAGTCGAACTCTGCTCCTTGGGGGCCCTACGCCAAGGGGGGTGTGGGGAAGCTGCATGTCAATGCTGCCCTCTGACCCAGATCGACCCGCCCGCCACGGCATCCGTCGGCGGCGCTGAACCAGTTCCGGCACCGCCGGGCCCTGTTGACCACACTGCGTGGTCGCGGCAACATTCTCCGTACTACATCGGCGAAACTACGACGGTGTCATTTCGACACCCTCGCTCTGAAAGGTCCACTATGGCGCTCGCCCCCGAACACGCCGGAATCGGAATCTCCCGTCGCTTCACCATCGAGGGCCGCAACGTCGGCGCCGACCTCGAGTGGGAGCGGCGCGATGCCCGGCTGACCGATCACCGCGACGGCAGCGTCGTCTTCGAACAACTCGATGTCGAGGTCCCGGTGAGCTGGTCGCAGAACGCCACCAACATCCTCGCCCAGAAGTACTTCCGCGGCTCGCTCGGCACGCCCGAACGGGAGTCGTCGCTGCGCCAGGTCGTCGAGCGCATCGTCACGACGATCGCCGCCTGGGGCACGCGCGACGGCTACTTCGCCCATCGGGCCGAGGCCACCACCTTCGCGGCGGAGCTCTCCCACCTGCTGCTTTCCCAGAAGGCGGCGTTCAACTCGCCGGTCTGGTTCAACATCGGAGTCGACGGAGTGCCCCAGCAGGCCTCTGCCTGTTTCATCCTCAGCGTCGACGACGACATGGAATCCATCCTCAACTGGTATGCGGAGGAGGGCCGGATCTTCAAGGGCGGCTCCGGCGCCGGGGTCAACCTCTCGAACCTGCGCGGCTCCCGCGAGCCACTCGAAGGGGGCGGCACCGCGAGCGGTCCCGTCAGCTTCATGCGCGGCGCCGACGCCTCGGCCGGCACGATCAAGTCGGGCGGCAAGACCCGTCGGGCCGCCAAGATGGTCGTGCTCGACGCCGACCATCCCGACGTCGAGGAGTTCGTGTGGTGCAAGGCCCGTGAGGAACGCAAGGCCCGGGCCCTGGAGGCGGCCGGCTTCGACATGAGCCTTGACGGCGCCGACATCCACTCGGTGCAGTACCAGAACGCCAACAACTCGGTCCGGGTCACCGACGAGTTCATGCAGGCCGTCGTCGACGACGAGGACTGGCACCTCACCGCCCGCACGACCGGAGAGACGTTGCAGACGGTCAAGGCCCGAGCCCTGTTCCGCCAGATCGCCGAGGCGTCGTGGGAGTGCGCCGATCCCGGCGTGCAGTTCGACACCACGATCAACGACTGGAACACCGCGGCCAAGACCGGCCGGATCACCGCCAGCAATCCGTGCTCGGAGTACGTCCACCTCGACGACTCCGCCTGCAACCTCGCGTCGCTCAACCTGATGGCGTTCCTCACCGGCCCCGAATCCGCCGGTGTCGAGGCCTTCGACGTCGAGGGGTTCGTCCATGCGGTGCGGGTCGTGTTCACCGCGCAGGAGATCCTCGTCGGCAACGCCGACTATCCGACTCCCCGTATCGCCGAGACCACGCGGGCGTTCCGGCAGCTCGGCCTCGGGTACGCCAACCTCGGAGCCCTGCTGATGGCGCTCGGCCACCCCTACGACAGCGACGCCGGTCGAGCCGTCGCCGCGAGCCTCACCGCATTGATGACCGGCGAGGCGTACCGAACCTCGACCAAGCTCGCCGCCCGCATGGGTCCCTTCGCCGGGTTCCACGACAACCGCGAACCGATGCTGGCGGTGCTCGACCGCCACCGGGTGGCGGCCGCGTCGATCGACGAGGAGTCGGCTCCCACGGCGATCCTCGACGCGGCCCGCCAGGCCTGGGACGAGACCTGCGAGCGAGCCGAGATCGACGGGGTGCGCAACGCTCAGGCGTCGGTGCTGGCTCCGACCGGCACGATCGGCCTGCTGATGGATTGCGACACCACCGGCATCGAACCCGACCTGGGACTGGTCACCTTCAAGCGCCTCGTCGGTGGCGGGATGATGTCGCTCGTCAACACCCAGGTGCCCCGTGCCCTTCGGGCCCTCGGCTACGGCGACGACGATGTCGAGGCGATCGTCGCCCACATCGACGAGCACCACACGATCCTGGGGGCGCCGGGGCTCGACCCCGATCACCTCGACGTGTTCGCCTGCTCGCTCGGCGATCACCCCATCCACCACCTCGGTCACGTGAAGATGATGGGGGCGGTGCAGCCCTTCCTCTCCGGAGCGATCTCCAAGACCGTCAACCTGCCCGAGAGCGCCTCGGTCGAGGAGATCGAGCTGATGCTGATCGAGTCGTGGCGGCTCGGCCTCAAGGCGGTGGCGCTGTATCGAGACAACTGCAAGGTCGCCCAGCCGATGTCGGCCGGCGGCTCGGCCTCGGCCGACACCGACGAACCGTCGGGTGCCGTCGATGTCGTCGAGCGCGTCGTCGAACGCATCGTCGCCCAGCCGGTGCGCGAACGCCTGCCGAGAGCACGTTCGAGCCGCACCTTCGAGTTCCGGGTGGCCGACTGCAAGGGCTTCGTCACCGTCGGCGAGTACGCGGACGGGCGGCCCGGCGAGATCTTCGTCCGGGTGTCGAAGCAGGGTTCGACGCTGGCGGGAATCATGGACGCCTTCGCCATCTCGCTCAGTCACGGCCTGCAATACGGCGTGCCGCTCACAGCGTTCGTCGAGGCGTTCGTCGGGATGCGGTTCGAACCGGCAGGCATGACCGACGATCCCGACATCCGAATCGCCAACAGCTTGATGGACTACCTCTTCCGCAAGTTGGCGATCATGTATCTCGAGCACGAGGATCGAGTCTCGCTCGGCATTCTCGCCACCGACGAGCGGCTCGAGCCGACCCTGCCCGGCGTCGTGGAGCAGGTCACCGAGACCAACCAGGGGTCCGACATCCCAGCCGACCCGCCCACGGTGCCGTCGGCCGACGAACTCGTCGCCCAGCTCGAGTTCGGCATCGACGAGGCGCCGGAGGAACCGGTGGCCGACGCCCGACCCTCGACCCTGGTTCAGGCGCGGACCGCAGCCGCCGACGCGCCGTTCTGCATGACCTGCGGCGTGCCGATGCGGCGGGCTGGTGCGTGCTTCGTCTGTGCCGACTGTGGCACCACGAGCGGCTGCAGCTAGCGGCGGGCGTCTGCGGCACTCGCCCGCCGCCGGAGTCCTCGCCCCGCCGATCGTCGGCGCAGCGCCGGCGTAGACCAGCATCGGGAGGAGTGCGCAGCCGACGCCCGGCGCGAGGGCGGTGGCTGCCCCGCATGCGACGGCGGCGAGCCGCTCGACCGGGTCCAGGCCGCGATCCGTTCGCTCGTGGCCGACACGGTCTGACCGGTCGTCGGCGCGACCGCTCAGGCCTCGTCGATGCCGGTACGGAGCCGCTCCAGCGCTCGCCGCAGCAGCCGTGAGACCTGCATCTGGCTCACGCCGACCCGCTCGGCGATCTGTGTCTGGGAGAGCTCGCCGTAGAAGCGGAGTGCGACGACGGTCCGCTCCTGATCCGGCAGTTGCTCCAACAGTTCCGGAATGACGATGCCCGCATCGACGACCGCCCACGTCTCGTCGACCGAGGGGTCGGTGTCGAGGGCATCGGCTCGATGGGCGTTCGCGGCGTCGAGCGCCAGCGCGATCTGATCGACTGTCACCCCGAGCCGCTCGGCCAGTTCGGCGGGGGAGGGCGCCCGGCCGAGACTGGCGGTGAGCTCGTCGGTCGTCGAGCGAACGGCCACGGTGAGCTGCTTGAGCGAACGCGGCACCCGGACGTCCCACCCGTCGTCACGGAAGTGCTGCTTGAGTCGACCGTCGATCACCCGGGCCGCATAGGTCGAGAAGCGCAGACCACGATCGGGTTCGAAGCGTTCGATCGCCCGGATCAGCGCCTCCAGCGCGATCTGCTCGAGATCCTCGTCGGGACCGGATCGGGCGTAGCGGCGAGCGAACGCAAGCGCGAGACCCTGGTGTTCGAGGACCAGCTCGTTGCGAAGGGCCTCGTCGCCGGTCTCGGCGTAGCGAATGAAGCGCTCGTCGAGCGGGGCTTTGCTCACGCCTGCTTGTCGAATCGCACCGTGGTCACGGCCGACGCGGCGTCGTGGACGACCTCCACATCGTCGACGATGGCGGCGAGGATCGTGCGCCGGAAGTCGTCGGGATCGTCGCCGACGGGACGGGTGGCGCCCTGCATGCGGACGCGAAGGCGACCGGCCTCGCACCAGAACGCGGCCTCGATGCGGCCGGTCGGGGTTGCGTCGAGCAGGATCGACGCGGCCTCCTCGACGCCGATCTGCGCATCCTCCACCGAACCGACATCGAGCAGATCACCGGCGACGACCGCGGCGGTGAGGCGAAGGACGCGGAAGTGAGCGGCCTCGGCGGGCACGCTGACAACGACGGCGTCGTCGGGGACGGATGGGGCGGTTGGGAGCGACACCGAGAACCTCCGGGGGAGCACTATCGTGATCGTAGTCGTCGAGGGTGAGTGGACCTTCGGCCGTTGGTTTCGGCATCGCCCGAACCGGCAACACTTCCTCTGTCATGCCTGCCCCCTTCCACGCGTCGATCACCTCGTCGCACCTCGATCTGTCCTCGCTGCGACACGAGGTGCGGGCGTGGCTCGACGGCTGCCCCGATTCGGGTCAGCCGCCGTCGATCGACATCGACGTGGTCGTGACGGAGTTGGTCGCCAACGCCATCGATCACACCGACGCGCCGACCGTCGAGCTCGACATCGTGATCGACGGGCCTCGGGTTCGAGTGGCGGTGGCCAACGACAACGGCGCCGACGAACCGGTTCTCACCAGCGAGTGGGCAGAAGCGGGCGAGCGCGGGCGGGGGCTTCGGCTCGTCGCCGCGCTCAGCGACGACCTGCGGCTGCTGAGCGAGTCGGGCCGGTCAGTCGTCGTCGCCGAGTTGGTCGGCGAGCGGCAGCCGGTCTGCGAGTCCTGACAACTCGATCAGGCGAACCACGGTCTCGCTCGCGCCGACGACGCGCAGGGAGCCGCTCGCAGCCTCGAGTCGCTCGGCCGTGGCGAGCAGAACTGCGAGACCGGCGGACGAGATGAACGTCGTGCCCGCCAGGTCGACACCGAGCGCCGTCGATGCCGGGACCGCAGCCAAGCGGTCGGCCAGGGTCGGTGCGGT
>JBCBYI010000170.1:0-8763 GCA_039815945.1 Actinomycetota bacterium
GGGCAAATTCGCGGCGGCCGCCTATCTCAACGTGCCGGTGTACCGGGCGTTCCACGAGTGGATGGGCCGGGGCGACGACCTGGGCGAGCACTGGGAGCAGTGGGCGGCGGGCGATCGCCAGGGTGCGCTCGAGAAGATCCCCGACCATGTGGTCGACGACTTGATCATCCATGGCGACTACGACGAATGCCGGGCCCACATCCAGCGCTATGTCGACAATGTGTGACCACGCCGGCGTTGGCGCTGCTGCCGTTCCCGGGTGTCGACATCGACGAGGCCATCGAGGGGCTTGCCCCGAGCGTGTGAGGCGTGGGGCTTGCCCCGAGCGTGTGAGGCGTGGGGCTTGCCCCGAGCGTGTGAGGCGTGGGGCTTGCCCCGGGCGTGTGAGGCGTGGGGGTCAGCGCTGCCCGGCGGCGGCGGTGCGGAGGTGGCCGGTGAGGTCGTCGAGTGAGCTGTGGGCGTTGAGGCCGCTGGTCGAGGGCATGAGGTAGACGGGGGAGTCGCCGAGCGTGCGTTCCTGCCAGCCGGGTGTCGCTTTGCGATCGGCGGCGGCGCGCCAGCCGGCGAGCCCGACGAAACAGACCGCGTCGGGACGCAGCCACCCACACAGTCGTTCGACGCGTGCGAGACCGGCGCGGTACTCATCGGTCGTCAGCTCGTCGGCTCGTGGTGTGGCGCGCTTGACGAGGTCGGTCATGCCCATGCTGTGGTGGGCGAAGGCGTGGCGGGGGTCGCGGTCGACGGTGGCGATGCCGGCGGCGAGGGCGGCGGGCCAGAAGCGGTTGCCGGGCCGGCCGAATCCCACGAGCGTCTCGGCGGAGTAGACGCTGGGGTTGAGTCCGCAGATCAGCAGGCGCATCCCCGGGCCGATGATGTCGGGGAGGGTGAGTGCTCGGCGGGCGGTGATGTCGATGGCGCCGACTCGGTCGTCGGCCGTCACCGTGAGCGCCTCGATGTCGAAGCCGGCCCCCTCGACCACGTCGCGGAGATGCTCGGCTCGCCACCCGGTGAAGCGCCGTCCACCCATCGAATCGGTCTCGAGCAGGGTGAGGTCCTGATCGCCGGCGAAGAGCTGGAGCTCGATCGGGCCGCCGACCTCGACGACACGGTGCAGTTCGGCGAGCGCCATCGGGAGGGCGGGCCGGTCGACGTGGACGTACACGTTGGCGCCGAGGGCGCCGGCGATCGACTCGGTGGCGAACGGCAGTGCATGTGCGGCGGCCTGCACGGGCAGCGCTGCGGGGGCGTGGTCGGGCAGCAGCGCGAGCATCTCGGCGACCGGATCGAGTCCGATCACGGTGCCCGGGAGTCCGGGGATCAACAGCCCGGGGCCGCAGCCGACGTCGAGGACGGGCGCGGTCGGCTCGCCATCGAACGCTGCGGCGAGGCGTTCGGCGGCGGCGAGCGGCTTGCCGGCCCGTGCGTCGCGCCAGTCCGCCGCCTTGCGTCGGTAGACGGCGGCCGTCGTCGGGTCGAGGCTCACCGGCTCACGAGCCGGGCAGCATCGCCTGCAGCTTGCGCATCCCGGCGAGCCAGCGCCCTCGGTCGTTGGCCCGGTTCTGCTCGTAGCGGGCGACTTCGGGGTGGGGGAGGATCAAGAAGTCGTCGGCGGCGAGTCCGGCGGCGACAGCTTCGGCGACCTCTTCGGGTTCGATCATGCCCATCGCCTTCACGACCTCGATCGCGAGCTCGCCCTCGGCCTCGGTCATCGGGGTGCGCACGCCTTGCGGGCACAGGCACGAGACGCCGACGCCGGCGTCGCCGTGGGTGATGGCGATCCACTCGGCGAGGGCGACGGCGCCGTGTTTGGTCACGGCGTAGGGGGCGGTGCCGAGATTGGTGAGCAAGCCGGCGGCCGAGGCGGTGATCAGGAGATGGCCGGAACCTCGCTCGGTCCAGCGGGGGACGAGGTGGCGACACGCCTTCACGTGGGCGAGCACGTTGACGTTCCAGTTGAAGTCCCACACGTCGTCGTCGAGTTCGACGCCGCCGTTCGCACCGACGCCGGCGTTGCCGGCCCAGAGATCGATCGGGCCGTGGTCGCGCTCGACCTGTTCGATCAGGGCGACGATCGCCGCCTCGTCGGTGACATCGATGCCGACGCCGACCCCATCGATGTCCTCGGCCACCGCGGCGGCGCCCTCGCCGTCGAGGTCGGCGACGTACACGATCGACGCGCCGTCGGCGGCGAAGCGGCGGGCCATCGCCCGACCGATTCCACTGGCGGCTCCGGTGACGACGACCACGGCTCCCTGGATCTGCATGGCGCCGATCGTAGGCCCTTCGGACCTTTGGGCGAATTTCCACAGGAACGCAGTGATCGCGCGTCTGGGACGTGGTCTAGGGTTCGACCATGACGGAAGCGACCGACGTGGTTTCGGTGACCGAAGCGGTGGAGATGATCGACCGCAATCTGAAGGATCTCCAGGGCCGCGAGCTCGTGGCGGCGGCCGAGGTGGCCGACCTGCTCCTCGATCTCCGCATGCTGCTCGCTTCGGCCCAGGCCGAGCCCGCTCCGCTCGGCTGAACCCGAAACCGTCTAGGTCAGCGCGTCGGCGACCCGGCGCGCCGCCGCGCCGAGCACGGCACCGGCCACGACACCGCCGGCGACGTCGGATGCGTGATGGATCCGAACGTGGATGCGGCTCGTCGCGACCAGACCGGCGAGTGCGTACCACCCTCGGTTGCCGCCGTCGCGGCTCAGCATGGCGGCAGCGACCATCGCTGCCGACGCATGGCCGGACGGGAAACTCGACGTCTTCGGCTGGCGCAGGTTGTAGGGGCGAGGTGTGTCCTGCACGGGACGGCTGCGTTTGAACAGCGACTTGACCGGCCCGTTGATGAGTGCCGACTCGACGCCGAGTGCTGCGCTGATGGCGATGGCGACCTTGGGATCGTTCTTCACGAGCGCCTGGGCGACCCCGAGGGTGTGCCACAGGACCGAGAAGTCGGCGGCCTCGGACGCGGTGTAGAACAGCCGGTCGATCGCCGGGTTGCCACGGATGGCATCCCAGGCGTCGTCGAAGGCGTCGTCGAATCGATCGATCGCGTCGGGCACAGGGTGAGGCTAGGGCGTCAGGCCGTGCGGGCGGTGTCGGTCGTCGGCACGAACGTGCGCTCCCAGGCGGCCGGAACACCCTTGAACCACATGGGCATGAGTTCGCCCCGGTCGACCAACTGGCGGAGATCCTCGAGCACTGAAGCGCCGATCGTCTCGCGTTCGAGCGCGGTCGAGCCGACGAGGTCGGGGGCGAGCACGGTGCAGTCGGTCCGGGTGTCGTCGCCGACGACGAACCAGTCGATGAAGGGGACCCAGGCCAGATGGCCGGCGATGCGATCCCGCGTCAGGATCGCCAGGCGTTCGACCTCCGCCAGCGCGACGACGCCATCATCGTCGTCCTCGAGCGGTCGGAAGACGAACATGCCACCCCGCCCGACGACCAGTCGGTTCTCGCCACTGTGGGCCAGCGTCACGTCGCGAGCCAGGCTCGAGAGCACGGCGTCGAGCGCGCGGGCGTTCGTGGAGCGAGGACTGGACACTCCCTCCTCATCGGCCGGACGGGTGGTCGTCCTTAGGTGCGGGGCCGGGAATCCGACGAGGGTCACTCAGGCGGCGTCGCGGTATGCACCGGGGCCGGTGAACATGCCGCGGTGCCAGCGCCGCGGGGTGGCGATCATGGCCCGGGGGTAGTCCTCGAACATCCATCGAGCGAAGTTGCGTCGGGTCCACGCGGTGGCGCCCGTCGCCTTGAGTGCGGCCCCCGCGATCGTCGGGTTGGCGAGCAGTGGGATCAGCATGCGGGCCATGCGATCATCGGCGACGAGTTCTCGTCGGACCTCGTCGTCGTAGTGGCCGAGCACGTCGCCGTCGGCGAGGAGCGCCTCGGCGGCGAGGCGGCCGGTGAGGATCGCCTGCCCGATGCCTTCGCCGGTCATCGGATCGGTGACCGCGGCGGCATCGCCGAGGAACATCGTGTGCGGGCCGGTGAGCGGCACCCGACCGACCCGAGCGGGGATCGGCCACGCCTTGTGGGGCGCCTCAGGGCGGGCGTCGGGGCCGAGCGCCTCGCGGATGTGGGGTCGCTCCAGCAGGTCGGGCCACAGCGTTTTCATGTCGCCGACGCTGTAGTGCTTGCTGCCCCGCTGGATACCGAAACCGATGTTGGCCCGGTTGCCCTCGAGCGGGAACGACCAGGCGTAGCCGGGCAGCAGGTCCTTCTCGAACCAGACGATCAGCTCGGAGGCGGCACGGGGACTGACGTTCTCGTAGTACTGGCGGAACGCGTGCCATTCGCCGCGGTAGCCGTCGACCGAGAGGCCGAGGAACTTGCGGACCGGCGACCACATCCCGTCAGCCGCGAGCACGTGGCGGGCACGGATGTGCGTGTCGCCGAAGACGAGCTCGGCGCCGTCGTCATCTGTGGTCATGGCGGTGAGTTGCATGCCCTCGTGGATCTGGGCACCCTCGCTGCGGGCGAGACCGAGCATGGCGTTGTCGAGGTCGATCCGGGTGGCGACGGCGGCGTGGTAGCCCTCGCCCTCGGGGAGGGCGTAGCGCCGCTCGGTGCCGCGCGGTGAGCGGATCACGACATCGTCGACCTGCTGCCAGCTGGCGACGGTCGAGGGATCGAAGCCGAGCGCGTCGAGTTCGCGCAGCGCCAGGGTGGTGAGGCCGTCGCCGCAGCACTTGTCGCGAGGGAACGTGGCTCGGTCGAACACGTGGACGTCACGGCCGGCCCGAGCCAGGATCGTTGCTGCGGTGGTGCCGGCGGGGCCGGCGCCGATGATCGCGATGTCGGCGTCGAAGGACGTGGGGGGCATCCCCGAATTTTAGGGGACCGTGGTCGCCGGTGGCACCGTGGAGGTCGTGGTCGTCGTCGTGGTCGTCGTGCGCGCGGCCGGGTCGCTGGGGCTGCCGTCGCAGCGCACGCCCTCGGGGCGGTAGAGGGCGAAGACGGTGTCGATCTCGGTCCGGCCGTCCTCGAGGTAGGTGCGGGTCCGTTCGGTCGTGACCCGGGTGCACGACACGCCTTGGCGGCCCTCGGTCTGACCGGTCTGTTCGCCCTCGACCCACTTGGTGCCGTAGATCGTGACGGTGATCGACGTGTCGGTCGTGGTCGGCCAGATCAGGATGCCGTAGGGCGTGGTGTTGAGGATTTCGAGGTCGACGTTCGGGAAGTTGACGGTCGCTTCGCGGCCGTACGGGTACCGGCTGATGTAGATCGAGTGGGACTGGTAGTCGCCGAAGTCGAGGCCGGCGAAGAAGGCCGCGTTGAAGAGGGTGGTGGCGTACTGGCTGATGCCGCCACCGACCGACGTCGTGAACACGCCGTTGGAGATCACGCCGGCATCGACGAACCCGTTCTCGCGGGTGCGGCGACCGACGTAGTCGTTGATCGAGAACTCGCCGCCGGGCTCCACGATTGCGCCCTGGGTGAGCTCGGCGATGCGCTGGATGTTGATGTTGCGGGTCTGGTTCGCCCGGAACTCGGTGGTGAACTCGCCGATGACCTCGACGATGCCGAGCGACTCGGCCCACTCGATGCCGCGCACGTCGGGATCCTCGCGGGGGCGGAGTTGCACGACCTGCTCGGCGGCCTCCATCGCAGTGAGGATCCGTTCGGGTGTGTCGAGTGTGCAGCAGACCGCGCCGGGCGACGAGCCGACGATGCGGACCCGACCGACGGCGTCGACGGTGAAGGTCGGCTCCTCGCCTGCCTCGCCGTAGTCGATGAAGAGGGTCTCGACGGTCGACTGCACGAGGTCCTCGTCGAGCGAGATCGTGGGTTCGTCGACGGTGCCGCCGAACGTGAGCCATGAGCGCAGCGCGGATTGTGAGACGCGGCGCTGGTAGCTGACCCCCGGGACCTGCAGGGAGACGCCGTTCTCGGTGAGCCGGTGCGCCTCGGCGATGAGTTCGTCGGCCCCTCGATCGACCGCTTCGCTGCCGCCGATGGGGATCTCGATGATCGCCGTGCCGTCGCCGCCTGCGACCGCGGCGTCGAGCACTCGGTCGCGGAGTTCGTCGGTGTCGACGATGGGTCGCTCGGCGATGTCGACCTCAACGAAGCGGCCGTCGACCAGTTCGAGCTGGGGAAGCCCGAAGTCGAGATCGAAGATCGAGTCGCTGCCCGCGACGACGTCGGCGAGGATGTCGATGTCGAGGTCGTACTCGACATCGAATGAGCGCTCACCAAACAGCGACCCGACCCAGCGGATCGGTTGCACGAAGAGGCTCGGCCGCTCGGCCGCCTCGCTGACCGCCCGGTCGGCATCGACGATGACGCCGAGATCGGCGCTGGTGACGGTGAGGCTGTTGGCCCCGTGGCGCAGCTCGACGGGCCGGTCGGTCAGGCGTCCGTCGGTGAGGACCTCGGTGGCCTCGTCGACGTCGAGTCGACCCACGTCGACGCCGGCGATCGAGGTGTTGCGCGCGATGTCGCCCCCGAGGATCTTGTCGTCGACGACCCAGCCGGCGAAGAACACCACCACGACGGCCACGACGGCCAGGAGAGCGTTGCGCATCGGCGGGAGACCCTACTGCGACACGGGTCTAGAAAAGCTTCAGGTTCGGTGACTCGATGCCCCGGAGCTCGTCGTAGTCGACCTCGACCCACGCGATGTCTCGATCGCTCGCCAGCACCTTGGCCTGAGGCTTGATCTCTTGGGCGACGAACACGCCCCGGACGGGCCGGAGCAAGGGGTCGCGGTTCAGGAATTCCAGGTAGCGGGTGAGCTGCTCGACGCCGTCGATCTCGCCACGGCGCTTGACCTCGACGGCCACGGCGAGGCCCTCGGCGTCGCGACACATGAGGTCGACCGGACCGATGTCGGTGGGGTACTCACGACGCACCAGCTTGAGGCCGTCCTGGATGGAGGTGGGGTCGTCGGCGAGCAGCTTCTGGAGGTGGGCCTCCACCCCGTCCTTCTGCAGGCCGGGGTCGATGCCCATCTCGTGGGCGACGTCGCTCAGGATCTCCTCGAACGTGATGGTGAGCACCTCACCCTTGGGGCTGGTGACGGTCCAGACGCCCGCCTCGTCATCCATGGCGAGGCGGTTGGGGGCGTTCATCCAGTTGAGGGGCTTGTAGGCGCCACCGTCGGCGTGGATCGCCACACAGCCGTCGGCCTTCACCATGACCAGGCGGACGGCGGACGGCAGATGGGCTTGGAGTCGGCCGTCGTAGTCGACGGTGCACTGGGCCACCACGAGACGCATTCGGGCGACGGTAGGCGCGCGGTCGCACGCGCGCGCGGCACTCGACCTGTGGAAAACGCGGGGTCAGACCCGCTCTTGGAGACGCTTGCGGATGGTCTCGCGGCGCTCCTGGAGCTCCCGGTAGGTCATCTTGTCGACCGTGCCGTCGACGCCGAACGCGGCCCGCATGCCGTCGGGGTCGAACTCGTACTCCTCGGGATTCATGCCGACCTCGGCGGCCAGACGAGCGCCATGGGTCGTGGCGAAGTAGGTGGCCACGTGGGCGACCTCGGCGAAGAGATCGAGGTCGGGGGCGAGGCGGGCGATCGCCCCGTCGAGGAACACCATGTTCTTCACGAAGAGCATGAGTTCCTTGGGCATGCGGGCGCCGTAGCCGAGCAGGGCCTTCACGACCCGCTGGAGCTCCTCGGTGAGCTGATCGGGGGTCATCGTGGTGGGGTCGATGACCTCATCGAGTAGCCCGAGATCCTGGGCGACGGCCTCGAGATCGGTGTCGTCGGGAAGGGCACCGAGATCGCGCATGGCGGCGAGCTGATCGACCGGATTGTTCATCATGCCGCCGATGAGGAGGCGGACGAAGGCGAGGCGGCGGGCCTCGCTCATGCGGCCGGTGATGCCGAAGTCGAGCAGGGCGGTCTTGCCGTCGGGGCGCACGTAGAGGTTGCCGCCGTGGAGGTCGCCGTGGAAGATCCCGTGGATCAAGGCGCCCTCCATGAAGCCGATCATGCTGGCCCGGACGATGGCGTGGGTGTCGACCCCGTACTCCTCGTAGCGCTCCATGTCGTCGAAGCGGAAGCCGTCGAGTCGCTCCATGACGAGCACGCGCCGGGTGACGAGCTCGGGATGGGGGCGGGGCACGACGAACTGGCGCTGATCGAGATCGGCGAAGACCTTGGCGACGTCGATCATGTTGGCGGCCTCGACTCGGAAGTCGAGCTCCTCGCTGATCGTGCGGGCGAACACCTCGACGAGGGCCGGCGGGTTGGCGAGCGAGGCGACGGGGATCCGACCGACGAGGAACGGCGACAGCCAGGCCATGACCTTGAGGTCCTTGTGCACGAGCTCGTCGACGGTGGGGCGCTGGACCTTGACGACGACCTCGGTGCCGTCGTGGAGGGTGGCGCCGTGGACCTGGGCGATCGACGCCGCCGCGATCGGTTCACGGTCGAAGGTGGCGAAGACCGATTCGAGGGAGGCGCCGAGATCGCCCTCGACGACCCGACGGACCAGGTGGAACGGCTCCGGTGGGACCTGATCCCGGCACTTGATGAACTCCTCCACCAGCTCGGTGGGGAAGAGGCCTTCGCCGCTGGAGATGATTTGACCGAGCTTGATGTAGGTCGGGCCGAGGGTCTCCGCACCCCCGCGCATGCGAAGGGAGAGATCGGCGCGGCTCTCACTGCCGCCCTTGCGGCGGCCGAGCAGGAACCAGGCGACGAGTGCTCCACCGAGCACCCGGACGACGGTGATCGCTCGCCGGATCGGCGGCACCTTCGGCGGCCGGATCAGCGACGGCAACCGCCGTGCGGTGGCGGTGCGCAGGG
>JBCBYI010000171.1:0-8711 GCA_039815945.1 Actinomycetota bacterium
GAGGCCCAGGGCCTGCCTTTCGTCGAACCGGCTGAAGCCCTCGCCCGGATCTACGGCTGACGCACAGCCACTACGGTGCGGGCATGCCGATCCCGGTTCCCGCCCTCGTGATCGACGCACCTGCGCTCGACCACAACATCCGCACGATCGGGAAGCTCCTGCCGGGGGCGCGCCTGCGGCCCCACGTGAAGGCATTCAAGTCGACGGCGCTCGCCCGGCGGCTCGCCGACGCCGGCCATCGTTCGTTCACGTGCGCAACCGTTCGCGAGGTCGAGGGAATGGCCGCTGCGGCGCTCGGCGATGACCTCTTGTTGGCCAACGAAGTGCTCGACCGTGAGCAGCTACGCCGCCTCGCGGCGGTCGACGCGATGGTGACCATCGCCGTCGACTCCGACGAGACGGTCGACCGGGCCGCGGCAGCCGGGCTGCGGCACGTCCTCATCGACGTCAACGTCGGACTGCCGCGCTGCGGTGTGGCCCCCGAGGGCGCCGGTCGCCTGGCCGATCGGGCCCGCGCCTCGGGCCTGGAGGTGCGGGGGGTCATGGGCTACGAGGGCCACCTGATGATGATCGAGGAACGGGCCAAGCGCATCCATCTCGTCGAGAAGGCGATGACGCTGCTGCTGACGGCGGCGGAGGCCGTCGGGGGCGACATCGTGTCCGCCGGAGGCACGGGCACCTACGACGTCAACACGTGGGCGAACGAGATCCAGGCCGGGACCTTCCTGCTCGGGGACTCTCAGTACCAGAAGCTGGATCTGCCCTTCGAGCAGGCGATCTTCCTCGAGTGCGCCATCTTGTCGATCGGCGACGGCTACGTGGTGGCCAACGCCGGCCTCAAAGCGCTCGGCATGGACCATGGCGACCCGACCTGGCCGGAAGGCCAGGTGCTGTTCTGCAGCGACGAACACATGACCCTCGTCCCGGGCGATGGCCAAACGGTCGAGCTCGACGAGCGCATCCGGCTCGTCTCCGCCCACCTCGACCCGACGGTGGCTCGGCATGAGACGATGTGGCTCGTCGAGGGCGACGAGGTCGTCGACGAGTTCCCGGTCGACCTGAGGCACTGGTGATGACGCGTCGAGAAGTCACGAACTGGTCGAAGCTCCAGCGCTTCCAACCGCGGGAGATCTTCACCCCGCGCAGCGAGGACGAACTCGCAGGTGTCGTCCGCCGGGCGGACGCGGAGGGGCGTAGCGTCAAGGTGATGGGCGCCGGGCACTCCTTCACCGCGATCGCCGTCACGCCCGACGTTCACGTCACGATCCACGCGCTCGATCAACTCCACAGCGTCGACCGCACCAGCGGCCTCGTCACCGTCGGTGCCGGCATCACACTCCACAAGCTCAATCGCCTGCTCGACGAGCACGACCTCGCGCTCACCAACATGGGCGACATCGACAAGCAGTCGATCGCCGGCGCGATCAGCACCGGCACCCACGGCACGGGCCTGGCGTACGGCGGCATCGCCACCCAGGTTCGGGGACTGCGCCTCCTGACCCCGTCGGGTGAGTCGATCGACGTCGACGCAAGCGACCACGCCGAGTTGTTCGCCTGCGCCCGCGTCGGCCTCGGCGCGCTCGGGATCATCACGCGCGTGACGCTCCAGGCGGTGCCGTCGTTCCGGATCCACGCGGTGGAGTCGAGCCACTCGCTCGACGAGGTGCTCGAGGCTTGGCCCGACACGATCCGGGAGAACGACCACGCCGAGTTCTTCTTCATGCCCGGTGGCCGCAACGCCGCCCGCAAGATCAACAACCGCACCGAGCAGCCCGCCGAACCGCTCCCACGGTCGCGCTACGTCGCCGACAAGCTGGTGGCCGAGAACGTCGGCTTCGGGGTGATCAACCGGGTCGCCCGCCGCCTGCCGCGAGCAGCGCCGACCGTGGCGAAGCTGCTCAACGGCAGTGCGAAGGACCGCGACTATGTCGACGTGTCCCACAAGGTCTTCACCACCCCGCGATGGGTGCACTTCTACGAGAGCGAGTGGTCGGTGCCGCTCGACGCCCTCGACGGCGTGATCCGCGAGGTCAACACCTTCGCCCGGACGCTCGGCAAGCCGGTCACGTTCCCGATCGAGGTCCGCTGCGCAGCCGCCGACGAGATCCCGCTGTCGACCGCCAACGGCGAGGAACGGGGCTACATCGCCGCCCACGTCTTCTGGGGCACGCCCTACGACGAGTACTTCAGTGGCCTGTGGTCGATCGTGCGAGAGGTCGGTGGCCGCCCTCACTGGGGGAAGATGCACGCGGAAACCGCAGAGACGCTCGCCCCGCTCTATCCGCAATGGGGTCGCTTCCAGGCCGCCCGGCGAATCGCCGACCCCGACGGTCGCTTCACCAACAGCTATCTCGACAGGGTCCTCGGCCCGATCAGCTGAGTTGGCGACACAACGTGCCTGACACGATGTGTCGCCAACTTCTCACTCGGTGATGCCGAAGCGGTTGAGGCCGTAGGCGTTGATCGCGTTGCCACGGAGGACCTTGTAGCACTCCTCGGCGTTCATGCCGACGGCCGCGAACATCGAGTGGGCGACCTTGCGGCTGTGCGGGAAGGTGCCGTCGGAGTGCGGGTAGTCGGTCTCGAACAGGATCTGATCGATGCCGACGTCCTCGCGCTGCTTCAGACCGACCAGGTCGTCGAAGATGCAGCCGAAGATGCGGCCCTTGGCGATCTCGCTCGGGAGTGGCCCGGCGCCACCCACGCCGCCGCGGCCCTCCTTGAAGACCGAATCCATGCGTTCGAGCTGGAACGGCATCCATCCGACCTGGCTCTCGGCGTAGGCGATCTTGATGTCGGGGAACCGCTGGAGGGTGCCGGAGAAGACCCAGTCGACGAACGAGCCCTCCGCGTTCTGGGCGTACAGCGACATCGAGGTCGCCAACGGGGCGTCGGGTGAGGTGGTGGGCATCGACGACGACGAGCCGATGTGCATCGAGACGGTGACGTCGGCTTCCTGGCAGGCGTCCCACAGCACGTCCCAGTCGCCGGAGTACATCGTGGCGCAGCCGAGCTTGGACGGGTTCTCCGAGAAGGCGATCGCATAGCTGCCCTTGGCGGCGCAACGTCGCACCTCTTCGGCCGCAAGCACGGGATCCCAGAGCGGGACGAGGGTGAGCGGGATGAGCTTGCCCTTGCCAGCGCCGCCACCCCAGTCGTCGATGATCCAGTCGTTGTAGATCTTCAGGCACTCGAGCGCGAACTCCTTGTCCTCCCGCTCGAGGAACCCCTGTCCACAAAAGCGCGGGAAGATGTTGGGGTAGTTGATCGCGGCCGAGACATGGTTGAGCTCCATGTCTTCGAGACGTTCCTTCTGGCTGTAGGTGCCAGGGCGGAGGTCCTCGTAGACGGCGGCGACGTTGCGCTGCTCTTCACGAGGCACGCCGGCCGGTCCGTGCAGGAAGCCGGTGGGGGTGACGAGGTCGTCATAGAGCCACAGGTCACACAGATGGCCGTCGGGATCGTTGCGCTCAAAGCCGTAGTGGCCACCCTCGAACTTGAGGCGTACCTTTTCCTGCACCGTTCGCGGCCCGCGATCACGCTTGCTGGGTGGCAACTGCTGCTGCCAGAGGTCGCGCGGCTCCATGACGTGATCGTCGACGGAGATGATCAGCGGGAGGTCGTCCTCGGCGGGGGTGACGGTGCTCGAAGGATCCAGGCTCATGGCGCCATCGTAGTTCCTGACACACCGTCAGATCGAAAGCGGCCGGGCAGAATGGTGCCATGACCACACCGCTCGTCTATGTCGCCGGCCCACTGTTCGACGAGGGCGAACGGTGGTGGATCGAGACGATCGAGGCGCGGGTCGCCGGCCACGGGCTGGCGACCTTCCTCCCGCACCGCGACAACCCCGACAAGACCGCGGACAACACCCGGGAGATCTTCGAGAACGATCGCAGCGCGATCGACCGCTGTGACCTCGTCGTCGCCAACCTCAACGGGATCACGACCGACGACGGCACGGCGTGGGAGATCGGCTACGCCGTGGGCATCGGGCGGCCCGTCGTCGGCCTCTTCACCGACTGGCGTCGCCGCTTCGACGACGAGGTCGTGAACCTGATGATCGAGCACTCCGTCGAGGGCATCGTGCGCTCACTCGACGAGCTGGACGAGGAACTCAGGTCACGCTTCGGCGAGCGGTGACAGCACGGCCTGGGTCTGGGTGGTGCGGGTCGCCAGGGCGCCGTCGGCGCGGCTGACGTCGGTCTGCACGACGATCGCGCGGCGTCCGGCGTGCACGACCTTCGCCTCGATCAGCACCTCGCCGTCGGCCACGCCACGCAAGAAGTTCGTCTTCGACTCGATCGTGCTGGTGCCGACCCCGGCGGGGAGGTGGTACGCGGCCGCCGCGGCGCCGATGCCGTCGGCGAGTGCCATGAGGTAGCCGCCGTGCAGTGCGCCGCCGATCGTGCAGCGCTCGGCACTCCAGTCGGCCCGGGCCCGCACACCGTCGGGTGAGCCCTCGACGTCGCGGACACCGAGGTCGGCGCAGAACGGCATCATGTCGACCGCGAAGCGGGCGATGGCGGAAGGATCATCGGTCATGCGCGAGAGTCTCGGCCCGCCGCTCGCACCGGTGCAACTACCCGAGAGGTAGCGAGGCGATCAGGCGGCGGCGCGGGTCTTGCGAAGGATCGGATCGGCCACCGCAAGGGTGCGATCGGCCATGCGCATCACTCGTCCGGCCGCGCCCGGCGTCTGGCTGTCGACGAGGTTGCCCATCACCTGCAAGGTGATGTCGGCGATGTATTGGGTCCCGACGGCCATGCGGAGCCCGCTGCGGAGGATCCAGGGGTGCCCGATCAGGAAGCTGAACCGGCGGCCGGTGCGCAAGAACGCGTCGAAGCGTTCGCCCACGGCGCGGTCGTACTCGACCGGGGCCGACGACGGGTCAGCCACGAACAGGTCGGCGGCGATCATCCCCGACTCGAGGCCGTAGTCGATGCCCTCGCCGTTCATCGGGTTGACCAGGCCGGCGGCGTCGCCGATCGCCACCCAGCCGGCGCCGTGGCGCTTCAGCGCGCTCATCGGCAGACGCCATGCCCGCGGCTTCTCGAGGTTGGGCCCAAGATCCCATTCGTCGGTGACGAGCGAGCGGTAGCTCTCCTGGAGCTTGTTGAGGTTGAGCTTCTTGAAGCCCTTCATCGTCGACAACGCGCCGACACCGATGTTGACCGTGCCGTCGCCGGCCGGGAACATCCAGCCGTAGCCGGGCACGGCGGTGCCGTGCTCGTCCTTGAGGGTGAGGCAGGCCTCGAGGTGGCGGTCGGTGTGGCGGGGAGACTCGGCGTAGGTGCGGATCGCCAGACCGAACGGCTCGTTGGGATCGCGTTCGGCGCCGAGTCGGCGTGCCACCGCGCCGGGGGCACCGGCGGCGACGACCGTCATCGGCGCCTCGAACTTCGTGCCGCCGGCTTCGACACCGACGACGCGATCGCCGTCGAGGATCGGCAGCGCCTCGGTTTCGAACCGGATCTCGGCGCCGGATTCCTCGGCGACGGTGATGAGCTTCTCGTCGAGCCGGCGACGCGGCCAGACGGCCCCGTGCGGTGCGAAGCGTCCGTTGTCGGGCCAGGGCAGCTCGCGGCGGGTGTTGCCGGCGATCATGCGGAGGCCGTCGATGCGGTGCGCGCCCTCCATGTCGATCTCGAGTTCGTGCAGCGCGGCGACCGCGCGCGGGGTGAGGCCGTCGCCGCAGACCTTGTCACGTCCACGGACACCCTTCTCGAACACGGTGACGTTGACGCCGGCCCGCGCCGCCCGGATGGCGGTGGCCGCTCCGGCCGGTCCGCCTCCGATCACGAGGAGATCACGCTCTTCCATGCCCCAAGCCTGCCGGATCTCGGCCCCGTAACCGCAGTCGGGCGCCAGGGGTCACATCGGTGTGGTTCGTGCCCGCTAGGGGAGTTGGCCGGTGTGCCCGAGCGCAAGCCGCAGCAAACGGTCGTGGCCGCCGGTCATCTCGGCGATGACTTCGGAACTCATCGCCTCCTCCGGCGTGACCCACGCGAGATCGAGCGCATCGGCGGCCGGGGAGGGCTCGCCGTCGATCGGGACGATGTAGGCGAGGCTCACGGCGTGCTGGCGGGGGTCGTGATAGCCCGAGATCGTGGGGTCGGGGAAGTACTCGGCGACCGTGAAGGGCGTCGGGTTGGCAGGGAGCCGGGGCAGCGCCATCGGACCGAGGTCCTTTTCGAGATGGCGCAGGAGCGCGTGACGGATCCGCTCCCCGAACATGACCCGACCGGTCACGAGGGCCCGGCTGATCGTGCCGTCGGCCATCGCCCGCAAGAGCAAGGCGATGTGGGTCACCTCGCCGATGCTGTTGACCCGGACGGGTACCGCATCGACGTACACCATCGGCACCCGACCTCGCACGGTTGCGAGGTCGTCGTCGCTGAGCCAGGTCTCTTCGGTGTCCACATCGATGAAGTCGCTCACGGCTCTGAGTCTCGCACCGTCGAACGGTCATGCGGCGGACCGGCGATCAACCCGTCACGGGGAGTTCATCATCGTCGGCGACCGCCCGCCCGACGCCGAGTCGATGGCCGACCCGGTGGCCCCAGAACCCGCGCGGGGCGGCCAGCGCGTCGATCAGGTACTCCATCTGCGCCGACCACGGTCCGCGGAGTTCACGAGCGGTTTCGCGAGCCTCGTCGTAGGGGATCAGGTCGAAGCCCTCGGCCTCGAGGTCGTCGTAGAGCTGCCGGAACAAGCCGTCGTCGCCGGCATCGGCCAGCGCGACCTGCTCCTCCCAGCGGCGGTCGTACTCGGAGATGTCGGCACCCGCGGTGAGCTGGTCGAAGAGGATGATCGCCCGCCGCAGACACCAGTAGGCCTCGCGGTTGCGAGTCTGCTGGATGAGTTGGGCGTGCAGCGCCGCATCGGCGACCAGCCCGAGCGCCGTCACCCAGTTCTGGCCGGGGTGTTTCGAACGAAAGAGCACGAGCATGGGGAAGGTGCCGTGGGTCTCGATGACGCCGGCGATCCACGTCTCCCAGTCCTTGAAGAACGCGCCCAGTGCCGACGTGTCGCCGTCGGGGCAGCGTGACAGCACGAGGTTGGTCGGGGTGATGCGCCCCTCGTTGCCGTCGTCGAGGGTCATCAGCATGCGCTCGCGCTCGCTGTAGGCGCCGTAGAGCGACGGCAGGTAGCCGATCACGAGGGCGGTGGTGAGCACGCCGAAGAACGCTTCGATCAGCGCGCCGAAACGGGGGATCGTCTCGACCGGCACGAGCTCGCCGAAGCCGAGGGTGAAATAGACGACCCCGGAGTAGTAGATCTCGTCGATCAGGGTCTCGGCGCCGTTGATCGACTCCATGCCCCACCAGATCAGCCCGAAGCCGACGACCTGCTGCGTCACCCACGCGCACAGCAACAGCAGCACCGACACCGGTGCGAACGTGCCCATGATCGCCTCGCGGCGGCGTTGGCTGCTGATACGGCCGACGACGGCCCGCAGGACCGACCACGACTTCGTGTACAGGATCGTGGTGAGCCAGAACCGACCTCGACGGGTCTGGGTGGTGACGAGCGTGTTGACCATGTCGACGAGCACCGACACGACCATGAGCGTCCCGAGGACGATGGCGAGTTCCCTCACGGCGCTGAGCGTAACCGCTTCGCCGGACCCGCTTCACACGACGGGCTATACAGTGTATATTCGCTCCGTGCCCGCCCTCGACCTCTCGCCCGAGCAGATCGTCACCTCGGCTCGTGCGCTGATCGCCAAGCACGGCCTCGAACGCTTCAGCATGCGAAAGCTCGCCGCCGCCCTCGACGTCAACCCGATGACGATCTACCTGCGGTTCGAGAACAAGGCCGCGCTCCTCGACGCGGTCGCGGCCGCGAGCCTGGCCGAGTTCGAGGCGCCCGCGGCGAGCGGCTCGTGGGCCGACCAGGTCCGGGATCTGGCGATCGGGCTCCGGCGCCACCTGATCCAGGATCGCGAGACGCTGCGCCTGCTCGACGACGCCGACCGGCTCAGCGCCGGCCTCCTCGGCACGCTCGACCGAGGCCTCGAGCTCATGGCCGAGGTCACCGACACGCCCGAGGCCGCCGTCGACGCGTTCCGCATCGTGTTCTGGCACGTCGTCGGTTCGGCGCTGGTCGCGGGTGCCTTCGACGACCTCCCCGGCTCGCGCACCGATCTCGCCCTCGCCTTCGAATCGACCGGCGGCTCCCACCCGCACCTCGCCGCCCACGCGGCGCACTTCGGCCCCGTCGACGGCGCCGACCTGTTCATCCGCACGACCGACCTGCTCATCGGCGGCCTCGCGGCCGCCCGACCGGAGACCCAGCCATGACCACCGCCGACCCCAAGACCAAGGATCCGATCGCCCGTATCGCGCCGCGACGGGTGACCATCGAGAAGTTCGGCGTCGAGCTGGGGCCGGTGCTCCACGTCGCCGACGAGCGCGCCCGCCTCGCCGAGCCGCACTACGAACACATCACGGTCACGCCGAAGGGCGTCACCCTCGGCGCGGAGATCAGCGGTGTCCGCCTCGGCGGCGATCTGGCCGACGAGGTGATCGCCGAGATCCGCCGAGCCTGGCTCGACTACAAGGTCGTGTTCTTCCGCGATCAGGACATCTCCGGCACCGAGCACGTCGAGTTCGCCCGACGATTCGGTGAGCTCGAGGTCCACCCGTTCCTGATGGGCAGCGACGAGCACCCAGAGCTCGTCCGGTTCGAGAAGGGCGTCGAGGCCG
>JBCBYI010000172.1:0-8671 GCA_039815945.1 Actinomycetota bacterium
CGCGATCAAGGTCTGTGACTGGAGTTCAGACGTGTCTCGTCCGATCTGGCGCGGAGCTTCGAGCGGATCCAGGAGATCCGTGAACAAGCCGGCACGGTCGTGCTCGTGTCGCACTCCCTGCGCGAGATCACGACCTCGTGCACCCGCGCCGTGTGGCTCGACGAGGGTGAACTGCGAATGCAGGGCGACCCGCACGACGTCGTCGCCGCCTACGAAGCCGATGGGTGATCCGGTCGGCCCCGACGCCGCCGGCTGGGCCCAGGACGACCGAGCCGCGGTGGCTCGCCCGCCGTCGACCCGCACCCGTGTCCGAACCATGGCGCGGCGGCGGTTGGCCCGGATCGCCTGGTGGCTCGAGCGGCGACCGGCGACGGAGCACGCGTTGCGACAGGGCCGGCTCGTCACCGTGGCTCGCACTGCGCTCGCGCCTCGGCTCGCCGGCGCCCGGACCCGGCTCCGCCCGGGATCGGTCGACGCCGTCGGCCGAGACGGCCTCGGACGCGCGATCGGGGCCGTCGCCCGTCGTCCGGTCGACACACCGTTCGCGTTCCCCCAGGACACCGACGGTGAGATCGAGGTCCTCGACACGCTTCCCGGCGGCGCCGGCTTCTCGCCCCGCGAGGTGCGTCGCCTGCGACGGCGGGGGGTCGTCCGAGTCGAGGCGCCCCTGACCGCCGAATCCTCGGGGTCGTTGCTGCAGCTGGCTCGGGCCGGTGTCGTGCTCACGGCGCCGACCTCGGCTCCGTCGTCGCCGCTCGGCGCAGTGCTCGATGCGACGGTCGACCCGTGCGACCACCGGGCGCGAGAGCTGCAGTCGATCCGGGTTCGTCGCGCCGCCTGGGCGGAGGAGGTCGGCACGACGACCCAGGTGTCGGTCCTGCTCGCGACCCGGCGACCCGACGAACTCCCGGGTGCGGTCGATCAGGTGGCGCGTCAGCACGGGTGCGACGTCCAGCTCTGCGTGGGTCTCCACGGCCCCCACTGGGACGCCGACACCGAGGAACGGATCGGCGAACGCTTCGAGGGGCCGTCGGTGATCGAACGGTTCGGCGACGACGTCGATCTCGGGACGATGCTCGATCGTCTCGCCCGTCGAGCCGAGGGCCGCGTCGTCGTGAAGTGGGACGACGACGACCTGTACGGCGACGAGCACCTGCTCGACCTCGTCCTCGCCCACCACTATTCGGGAGCCGAGCTGGTGGGGAAGGCCGCCGAGTTCGTCCACCTCGGCGGTTCCGACATCACCATCCGCCGCTTCGCCATCGGTGCCGAACGCCCGTCGACGACCCTCGCGGGCGGGACGCTGCTCGTCGAGCGAACCCATCTCCACGAGCTGGGCGGCTGGCCCCCCGGCCCGAAGCGCGTCGACGCGCTCCTGATCGCCGCCGTGCTCGAAGCCGGCGGCACCTGCTATCGCACCCACGGGTTCCAGTTCATCCTGCGTCGGCGTCGCGACGACGCCGACGGTCACACCTGGTCGGCCCCCGACGACTACTTCCTGCGCGACGCCGTCGATCAGGCGCCGGGATTGGCGCTCGACCTCGCCGACATCGGCCATCGGTGATCGACGTGGTGGCCGGCAACCGTTGGGACCTGCTCGAACCGGTACCGGTCGACGCGTTCGTCCCCCAGCGACGGGTCTCGCTGTGCGTTCCGGTGCGCGACGGCGGCGCTGCCTTCGAGCATCTCCTCACCTCGCTGTCGGTGCTCCGGTATCCGCCGGCGCTGCTCGAGGTCGTGATCGTCGACGACGGGTCGGCCCGCCCGGTCGAGCGACCCGCCGGTCTCGACCCGGCCGTCGAGGTCGTGATCGTGCGTCGGGAACCGTCCGAGGGATTCGGTGCGTCGGCGGCACGCAATGCCGCCGCGGCGGCGGCGACCGGTGAGATCGTCGTCTTCGTCGACGCCGACATGATCGTCGCCCCCGACCTGCTGCTCGCGATCACGCGGTGGTTCGACACCACCGACGACGCGGTCGTCCTCGGCTCGATCCGCTTCGTGGCGAGCGACGTCGCCGACGGCATCGATCTCGGCCGTGAGCTGACCGACGGCGACTTCGGGCGACGCGCCGACGATGCACGGCTCGTCGGCCAGGAGTGGCGGGCCGACGTGGCGGCGGCGACCCGGCAGTTCACGATCGACGACGTCGACCTGTACCGGATGGTGACGGGGGCCGTGCTCGCCGTGCGCCGGGAGCGCTTCCGCGAGATCGGCGGGTTCCGCGAGATCGCGGTGCGGGGCATCGGCGACACCGAGTTCGGCTACCGGTTGATGACGAACGGTGCCGTGCTCGTCCCCGAGGCCGAGGCGGTTGCGTGGCATCAGGGCCCGGCGACCCTGCGGGGACGCGGCGCCGCCCGGGCCGACACCGACCGTCGCCCCGTGCTCGCGTCGTTGGTGCCGATCGATCGAAACCGGCCGCCGCGACCCGATCCCGTCGCCGCCGACCTGCCGGTCGTGGCCGTTGCGGCGGTCCATATCGTGGGCGACATCGACGACACTGCGGTCGTGGCTGCGGTGGAGCGAATCCGTGCGATCGACGGCTCCGACGTCGTGGTCGACGTGGTGGGCGGCCCCGCCGCGCCCGACACCTTCTCTGCCGAATTCGCGCAGGTCTGGGCCCCACCGGACGTCGCCTGGGGCGCCGGCACCCTCGTCCGGATCCTCGAACAGCTCTCGACACCGGGCGTCGACGTCGTTCGGGTCGAGGGTCAGGGTCGCGGTGATCTCGTCGCCGCCACGACTCGTGCCCTGCGCCGCCATCGATCGACGCCCGACCCGATTGTGGCCGCCGAGGCAACCGGGCGTCGCCACCTGGCCGCGGCGGCACTCGATCTCACCCGGCTCGGCGACGGCGCGGCTCCGACGCTTGGTCTCGGGAGCCGGATCCGCAGTCGCTTCGAGTGGTGGTCACGTTCGCTGGGACGGCTCGGCGAGGCCGAACGAGGGCGGCGGACCACCGAGCGGAAGTAGGGTCGCGCCGTGTCCGGTGCCGTCCCCGCCTCCCCGTTCCGATCCCACGTGCCGCTCGCGAACGTCCCGATCCGTGACGAGGTCGCCGAGGTCCAGCGCCGGTTCATCGAGCGTTACGGCGAGGATCCCGACGACAAGGGCGGCTGGTACCACGACGGGGACTGGTACCGGATCAGCTTCGTGCTGGGATCGCTGCGACCCGGCGGCCGGTTCCTCGACATCGGTCTGGGGGCCGGACAGTTCATCAACGCGGTCGCCGCGACCGGCTGGTTCGACGAGGTCCGGGGGGCGGATCCCACCACGTTCCGCAAGTACGTCGAGTTCTACGACGGGATCGAACGGACGAGCGACGGTGTCGCATCGCTGCCGTACCCCGACGATCACTTCGACGTCGTCACCTGCATGGAAGTCCTCGAGCACGTCCCGACCGAGGTCTTCTGGGCCGGGATCGACGAGCTCCGCCGTGTGTGTCGCGGTCAGCTCATCATGAGTGTTCCCTACGAGGAGCCCGAGCCGATCTCTCGGAGCCACGTTCGCCGTTTCGAAGCCGCCGACGTCCTCGAGGCGTTCCCCGGCCCGGACCGCATCCTGCTCGATCGGCCGCGCATGCCGTGGGCGATGATGGAGGAGTGGCACGGTCCGGCTCCCGCCCCGGCGTCGTCGCTTCGCCTCACCGCCGCCGAGCACGGTGGCACCGCCGTTCGCACCCGTGCGCCTTCGACGAATCGAAGCCGGCCTGCGGCACCGGCATCGCCGCCAGCCGGTGCGCTGGTCCGGCTCCGGCGTCGGATCCCTCACGGTGTCCGAGCCCGACTCCTGGGGATCGCCCGCCGGGGCCGCCGTCTCGTGTCGCGCTGAGGCGGCTGGGGGTCAGCCGTCGGCGTCGCGGGCGAGCGCCTGCTCGGCTCGCTCGAGGAGACCGACGCCGTAGCCCGACTTCACCAGCGGCAGCGCGAGGTCGCGAAGCTGCTCGGCGGTGATGAAGCCCATATCGAAGGCGACGTCTTCGGGTGAGCCGATCTTGAGGCGCTGTCGGGTCTCGAGCACCCGAACGAACTCCGACGCCTCGACCAGCGAACCGAACGTGCCGGTGTCGAGCCACGCCATGCCGCGCCCCATCGGCACCACCCGCAGGTCGCCCCGGTCGAGGTAGGCCTGGTTGACCGCGGTGATCTCGAGTTCGCCTCGGGCGGAGGGTTCGATCGCCTTGGCGATCTCGACGACGTCACCGTCGTAGAAGTAGAGCCCGGTGACCGCCCAGGTGCTCCGCGGCTGGGCGGGCTTCTCCTCGATGCTGACCGCCCGGCCGTCGTCGTCGAACTCCACCACGCCGTACCGCTCCGGGTCGTGGACCTCCTTGGCGAACACGCTCGCACCGGCGCCGGCTCGGGCCGCGTCGGCGAGCTGATCGGGGAGCCCGCCGCCGTAGAAGAGGTTGTCGCCGAGGATCAGCGCACAGGGATCGCCGGCGATGAAGTCCTCGCCGAGCAGGAACGCCTCGGCGATGCCGTTGGGTTCGGCCTGGGTGGCATAGGAGAGCTCGATGCCCCACTGGGTGCCGTCGCCGAGCAGTCGCTCGAAGGCGGGCCGGTCGAACGGGGTCGTGATGACGAGGATCTCGCGGATCCCGGCGAGCATCAGCACCGAGAGCGGGTAGTAGATCATCGGCTTGTCGTAGACCGGGAGCAGCTGCTTCGACGCGGCGAGCGTGAGCGGATGCAGGCGGCTGCCGGTTCCGCCGGCGAGGACGATGCCCTTGGTCATGGCTCAGTCCTAGTCGCTCGTGGCCCGGATCTGCTCGATCACCGCCGGGAGCGACGTCCGCCAACCGGGCAGACGGATCCCGGTGGTGTGGGCGATGGCCGAGCTGTCGAGGCGGCTGTTGGCCGGCCGGGGGGCCGGGGTCGGATACGCCGACGTCGGGATCGCCTCGACCTCGACCTCGAGTCCGGCGTGGTCGAAGATCGCAACGGCGAACTCGTGCCAGGACGCTTCGTCGGTGCCGGTGAGGTGATGGGTGCCTGTGACCTCGTGGTCGACGAGCTGCAGGATCGCCTCGGCGAGGTCATGGGCGCTCGTGGGGCACCCGATCTGATCGGCCACGACGCGGATGTGGTCGCGGTCGGCGCCGACCCGCAGCATCGTCTTCACGAAGTTGTGACCGTAGGCGCTGTACACCCATGCCGTCCTCAGGACGAGATGGTCGCGGCACTCCTCGGCCGCAAGTTCGCCCGCTCGCTTCGTCGTGCCGTAGACACCCACCGGCGCGACCGGGTCGGACTCGACGTACCAGCCGGCCTTGGAGCCGTCGAAGACGTAGTCGGTCGAGACGTGGATTAGTCGGCGTCCGGCGCGAGCGAGCCGCTCGACGCCGAGCGCGTTCGCGGCCATGGCGGCCTCGACGTCGGTCTCGGCGGCATCGACGGCCGTGTACGCCGCGGCGTTGACGATCACGTCGGGGTCGTGGGCGCGCAGCGCAGTGGCCACCGACTCGTCGTCGGTGATGTCGATCCCTGCCCGGTCGAGCACGACGACCTCGAGGTGGGCGAACGGCAGCGTGCCGACGAGGTCGGCGATGCAGCGGCCGAGCTGGCCGGACCCGCCCGTGACGAGGACGCGGGTCACGACATCCCGAGGCGGCCGCCGGCGTAGGTGCCGTCCTGGATGGGTCGCCACCACGATTCGTTGGCCAGGTACCAGTCGACCGTGCGAGCGAGTCCCTCCTCGAAGGTCACGGTCGGTCGCCACCCGAGTTCGTCCTGGAGCTTCGAGGAGTCGATCGCGTAGCGCAGATCGTGCCCGGGGCGATCGGTGACGAACTCGATCAGGCGGCGCCGTGGACCGGCATCGTCGACGCCCAGCCGGTCGTCGACCAGGTCACAGATCGCTTCGACCACCTGCAGGTTCGACCGTTCGGCGTTGCCGCCGATCAGGTAGGTCTCGCCCACGGTTCCGGTGGTCAGCACTGTGGTCAGGGCGCGGGCGTGGTCGTCGACGAAGAGCCAGTCGCGCACGTTCTCGCCGGTGCCGTAGACCGGGAGCGGCTGCCCGGCGATCGCCTTGAGGGTGACGAGCGGGATCAGCTTCTCGGGGAAATGGAAAGGGCCGTAGTTGTTCGAGCAGTTGGTGACCAGTATCGGCACCCCGTAGGTCTCGCCCCAGGCCCGGGCGAGATGATCGGCGGCCGCCTTCGAGGCCGAGTACGGCGAACGCGGGTTGTACGGCGTCGCCTCGGTGAAGGGCGGGTCATCGTGGGCCAGTGCGCCGAAGACCTCGTCGGTCGAGACGTGCAGGAACCGGAAGTCGGCGCCGCCGTCGGCCCGGGCGAGCATCAGGCTTCGCGCCGCCTGCAGGAGGTGCATCGTGCCGACGATGTTGGTCTGGAGGAACTGCTCGGGTCCGTCGATCGACCGGTCGACGTGGCTCTCGGCCGCCAGGTGCATGATGGCGTCGGGCTGGTGGTCCATCACCGCGTCGGCGATCGCGGCGGCGTCGTTGATGTCGATCTCGAGATGGCGATAGCGCTCGTCGGCGGCGACCGATTCGACGCTGCCGAGGGTCGCCGCGTAGGTCATCGCGTCGACGTTGACGACGTCGTGCTCGGTGTCGGTGACGAGATGGCGAACGACCGCCGAGCCGATGAATCCGCAACCACCGGTGACGAGGATCCTCATCCCCCGACCTCCTCGCGAAGCGCGGCGAACGACGCCGCGTGGGCGTCCTTGTCGGACAGCACCGCGTCGGCGGGATCGACCGGCCAGTCGATGGCGAGCGTCGGGTCGTCGTAGCGGATGGTGCGTTCGGCGCCGGGCTCGTAGAGGGCGGTGACCTTGTAGGCGACCACCGTGTCGTCGACGAGGGTGCAGAAGCCGTGGGCGAACCCCGGCGGCAGCCACAACGCCCGATGATCGCCCGCCTCGATGTCGACACCGACATGGTGGCCATGGGTCGGCGAGCCGGGCCGCAGGTCGACGGCGACGTCGTGGATCGCGCCCCGCAGCACCCGGATGAGCTTGCCCTGGGCGTGGGGATCGAGTTGGAGGTGCAGGCCCCGGATCGTGCCGCGCGCCGCCGAGTACGACTCGTTGTCCTGGACGAACTCGGCGTCGAGCCCGAAACGGGCCATGGTGCGGCGGCTGAAGGTCTCGGTGAACGAGCCTCGATCGTCGGCGAAGACCCGGGTTCGCAGGTCGAGGACACCCGGGAGTGGTTCGTCGAGCAGTTCCAAGGGTCACCTCCCACCCGTCGGCGGCGAGCGGCGGGGCCGACGCCGACCGGAGTGTAGGCCCCGGACTGAACCGCCGAGGTCACCTCGAGCCGGTCGCCACCAAGGTCGCGACCTCGGCCGAGCGTCGATCGCTAGGATGCGAGCCGTGTTCTTCGTCCTCAGTACGGGTCGAGCGGGATCCCGGACGATCTCCAACGTCGTGTCCCAGAGCCCCGACGCGCTCTGTGTGCACGAACCCGTCCCGTACCTGATCGAGGAGTGCGCCGCCTGGCGCTACGGCGAGCTCGCCACCGAGGATCTCGTGGCGATGCTGCGCGAGACCCGACCGCGCCAGATCGACGGCCGCCAGTACGGCGAGAGCGCCAACCGCCTGTCGCTGGCGGTGCCGGCGCTCGCCGAGGCGTTCCCCGACGCACGGTTCGTGTGGTTGCAGCGTGACGGCCGTGAGGTCGTGGCCTCGGGCCATCAGCGCGGCTGGTACGACGCCGAGGTCGTGGCCGACACCCCCTGGGAACGCCATCGCCTGCGGGCCGACCGTCTCGGAGAGATGACCGAGGACGAATGGGTCGACCTCACCCCGTTCGAGAAGAACTGCTGGCTCTGGCGGCGCACCAACGAGCTGATCGAAACCGATCTCGCCGCGCTGGATCCTCAACGGTGGACCACCGTCCGGCTCGATTCGCTCGGCCAGTCGCTCGACCAGCTCGCCGACTTCCTCGACATCTCGCCGGTGGCCTGGACCGTCCCCCACCTGAACGCACGCACCTCGACCCCCGGCATCGCCGACACGCGCGCCAACACGGTCGATCGCGTCCGCTCCCATCACGAATGGGACGACGCTCAGCACGCCGGGTTCGACAAGGAGTGCGGCGAACTCATGGATCGCCTCCAGCCCGACTGGCGCACGACCACCACCGAGCCTTCGGCACCGACCACCGATGCCGAGCTCGACGAGATCCGTTCGGGGATCGCCGACCTCGCAGTCATCCGGGGCGAGCTCGGGCAGGCCATCGCCAACCAGGCCCGGGTCCAGCGGCGCAATGCGGTGCTGCAGACCGAGCGCAACGAGGCGGTCGAGTCGGCCCGCGCCGCGAAGCGCACGAACTCCGACCTCGAGCGCCGGTTGGCCGGCGTCGAGTCCGAACTGGCCGCCGCCGAGCAGCAGGCGTCGATGGAGACCACCCGGCTCGAGGCCGAACGGCTCGCCGAACAGACCCGAGCCGACGAAGCCGCAGCGCTCCTCACCCTGATCCGGACCAGCACCAGCTACCGGCTCGGCCACGGCGTCATCCTCGTGCTGAAGTCGCCGGTCCTGCTCGCTCGTCGCGTCCAGCTGTGGCTCCGCAAGATCCGCCGGCGCATGCTGCGACGCGTCGCCCGGTTCGCTCGTCGCCTGCCGTTCGCCTCGGCGATCGGTCGCCGCCTCCCGCCCCGCGTCAAGACGTGGTTGTCGGTACCCGGATCCGGCGG
>JBCBYI010000173.1:0-8667 GCA_039815945.1 Actinomycetota bacterium
GTGGGTCGAGCCGCGATGCGCGGCCTTGACCTGAGGGACCTCCCGATCGGCGTCGGCGGGCGCGGCAAACCCGATCATCGTGTCGACGATCGAAATCCCGGAACGGCCGGCCATGGGGCGAGCGTAGGGCACGGAATAGCGGCCCCCGCCCGGCGTTGACGGGGACATGGCATCCCCCACCTGGCCCGACCTCCCCACCGTCGATTGGCAACCGACGCTCGCGACCCTGCATCGCTGGACACAGGTCATCGGCAAGATCCGGCTCGTGCAGAGCCCCTGGCTCAACCACTCCTGGAACGTCGCCCTCTACGTCACGCCGGTCGGCTTGACGACCGGCACCGTCCCGCACGGCGACGAGGCGTTCGAACTCACGATGGATCTCCGCAACAAGCGCATGGTGGCGATCCGCTCCCATGGCGAGCCCGCCTGGTTCGACCTCAAGGATGGCATGTCGGTGGCGGAGTTCTACGAGCGCACGCTGAAGCTGATGGACAAGATCGAGATGCCGGTCTCGATCTACACCACGCCGTCCGAGATCGCCGACGCCGTGCCCTTCCCCGACGACCACGAGAACGCGACCTTCGACCACGACCACGCCCGTGCGCTGCACCGGGTCCTGCTGTCGACGAACGGCGTCTTCGAGCGGTTCCGTTCGGGCTATCTCGGCAAGGCGAGCCGGGTCCACTTCTTCTGGGGGAGCTTCGACCTGGCCGTCACCCGATTCTCGGGCCGCACCGCGCCGCCGCATCCGGGCGGGCTGCCGAACTTCCCGGTCGACGTCGCAGCCGAGGCCTACTCCCACGAGGTGACCAGCGTCGGGTTCTGGCCGGGCGACGCCGAGACCGAGCCGATCTTCTACGCCTACGCCTATCCCTCGCCGGACGGTTTCGCCGACGCGACCGTCGGTCCCGAGGGTGCGTTCTGGCTCGACGCCCTCGGCGAATTCGTCCTGCCGTACTCGGCCGTCGCTGCGGCCGACGACCCTGCCGATGCGCTCCTGACGTTCTGTGAGTCGACCCACGCCGCGGCCGCCGATCTGGCCGAGTGGGATCGCGAGGCGCTGGAGTGCGACCACCCCCATGGCCCCGACTGGTGGGTCAACCGACCCCACGCGCCCGCCGAGGCGACCGGCCCGGCCGAGCAGCCTGAGCAAGCCGGTGCGCCGGTCGTCGAGACCCACCACGACGAGGCGGGAAGTCGCTTCGTCGTCACCGTCGACGGGGTCGAGCGGGGCTTCACCGTCTATCGCCATCGAGGCGGACGCTGGATCTTCGTGCACACCGAGATCGACGACTCGGTCGGTGGGCTCGGCCTCGGCTCGGCGGTCGTGCGGTTCGCACTCGACCACATCCGTACGACCGGCGAACCGGTCGTGCCGCTGTGCCCCTTCGTCGCGGGCTGGATCGAACGCCATCCGGAGTACGCCGACCTCGTCGACCAGGAACGCCTCGCCATGCTGAGCGAGCGCTGAGCCGGCCCTGATCCGGCGCTGATCGGGCGCCGATCGGACGGGACCCGGCGCGGGGCCGGTCCGGGTCAGCTGCTGTGCGCTCGCAGCAGCGGACGCAGCACGTCGTTGGTGTGCTCGACGGCGGCGACGACCGACGTCGTCCCGCCGGTCGAGGCCCAGCGGTACATCATCGAGTCGATCGCACCGAGGAACGCGCCGGCGAGCACGGTCGCCGTCGCGTCGTCGACCCCGCCGTGGCGGACCGCGAGGCGGGCGAACCGGCTGAGCCACCGCGCGTTCACGACACCGGAGGAGTCCAGGCCGGGGACGTCGGCGAGCACGGCGTACGCGGCGCGCACCACGTCGATGTGCGCATCGATGTGACGGGCGACGGCGAGGCCGCCGGCGCAGAATGCGTCTTCGAGCGACACGGCGGCGTCGAGACCGTCGACCACGGCGTCGTAGGCCTCGAGCCACCGATCGGGGACGGCGAGGACGATGTCCTCCTTGGTCTCGAAGCGACGGTACGCGGTCGACCGCGACACCCCGGCCCGCTGGGCGATCTCGTCCATCGTGACCTGGGTGAAGCCGCGCTCGCCGAACAGATCGAACGCGGCGTCGACGAGATCGCGGCGAGTCAGCTCATGGCGGCGGGCACGCAGGTCCGGGGCTGGAAGCGGCGTACGTCCCGCGATGGGGTCGGGGGCAGAAGCGGCCATCGGAATGACAGCATAGCCCACAGATTCAGCATTTGACACGAGAACCCAACTTGACACATCGTCTCATCCGAGGCGTACGCTGGCGCCATGACCCCCGCGACCCCCACGACCCCCACGTCTCCCTCTGCGCTGCTCGACGACGCCCCGTTCTCCGAACGCCACACCCGGACCGTCGACGCGCCCGTCGACGTGGTCTGGCGCGCCTGTACCCACGTGACCGCCGCCGAGATCCGTCTCCTCGGTCCCCTCATGAACCTGCGAGCCCTGCCCTCCCGGCTCCGCCGCCGCAGCACCACCTCGATCGCGAACGATGCCCGCCGGCGGGCATTCCTCGAGACCTTCTCGGCCGAGGGGTTCGTGATCTTGCACTGCGACGAGGCGCCCGTCGACGGCCGGGCGTCGCTCGACTTCGGCGGCGCCGGACGCTTCTGGTCCGCCAGTGCCAACGAGCCGATGCGGTTCAACGACCCTGACGAGTTCATCGAGTTCGCCCGGCGCCGCGACCGACCCGATCTCGCAGTCACCGTCGCCGATCTGTGTGCGATCGACAACGGCGACGGCACGACAACCGTCACGACGGAGACCCGCGTCATCGGCACCGACGCGGCCTCGACTCGCCGGTTCGGCCGCTACTGGGCGCTGATCCGCCTCGGCAGCGGCGCGATTCGCCGGTCGTGGCTGGCCGCCATCGACCGTCGCGCCGTCGGCTGAACCGGCCTGATCCCGGGCTCAGCCGACCCAGGCTCAGCTGACCCGGAGCACGTGGGCCTCGATCGCCGCGCGCCACTCGGCGGGATGGGTCAACTGGGGCGAGTGGTACGCCCCGTCGATCACGACGAGTTCGGCGCCCGGGATCGCGTCGCGAAGTCGAGGGCCGTCGTCGACGTAGGGGACGTCGAGCGAACCGACCACGATCGTGGTCGGACAGTCGATGTCGCCGAGTTGGTGACCGACCGGCTCGAGCCCATCGTCGAAGAGCGCTCGGCCGAGCGCCTGAGCCGCCATCGGATCGGTGCCGGCCCGGAGGTCGGCCTTTCGCACCTGCCACGCTTCGGGGACGGTGGCGGCGATGAGGTCGTCCTCGGGCCCGGCCGCCGGCATCGGGAGCGGGCGGTCGGCGCGCAGGATCTCCAGGTAGGCGAGGATCACCTCGCGCATCGCCTCGTCGGGCGGCCCGAACCGCCAGGCCGTGGTGGCGAAGAGCACGAGCGATCGCACCAGGTCACGCCGCGTGAGGGCGTACCGGATCGCGACCCGGCCACCCATCGAGTGCCCGAGCAGGTCGAACGGCTGGCCGTCCGGGGCGACGACCCCGGTGGTCCAGGCGACGAGGTCGTCGACGATGTGGTCGACCGTGTACGTCTCGGGATCGAGGGAGTTGGTCGACCGGCCGTGGCCCCGGTGATCGATCACGAAAACCCGCCGATGGTCGGCGAGCGCCTCGATGTGCAGGGCGAAGTCGTGGGCCGAGCCGGTGTAGCCGTGGACCAGCACCAGAGGGGGTCCCGGGGCATCGCCGAAGACGTCCCACGCGAGGTCGAAGTCGGGGACCGAGATCGTCTTCGTCAGCTCGACCGACACCCTCAGCCCTCCTCCACCATCGGGACGACGACCTCGGCGAACGCGGCGAGGGAGTCGGCGTACTCCTGGGCATCGCGAGCCCGGAACTTGAGGTGCATGACGTTGCAGCCAAGTGCCCTGGCCGCCCGGATGTCCTCCGCCAGACCTTCGGCGCCACCCTGCAGCCAGTGCACGCCGATGCCGTCGGGCGGATCGCCGAGGATGTAGCCCCACGGGGTCATGTAGCCGACGTCGAGCGGCACGTCGTCGGGCCGGCCGGCGGCGACGGCGGCCTCCCGCATGATCTCGATCGCCTCGGGGTACTGCTCCTTGGGGAGCCCCATCGGGATGTAGCCATCGCCGATGCGGCCGGTGCGCTTCCACGCCGCCTTCCCCGCGCCGCCGATCCAGATCGGCAGCTCGGCTTGCGTCGGCTGGGGAGCGACACCGACGTCGGCGTAGGAGAAGAAGTCACCCTCGTGGCTGACGTAGGTGTCTGCGTACGCCCCCCGGACAGCGGCGAGGGTCTCGTCGAGCCGCTTGCCCCGGGTGTGGAAGTCGATGCCGAGCGCCTCGAACTCGGCTTCGACATGGCCGGCGCCGACGCCGAGGATCGCCCGGCCACCCGAGAGGTGGTCGAGGGTGCCGAACGCCTTGGCCGTCTGCAGCGGGTGGCGGTAGGCGGCGATCCACACGACGGACAGCAGATGCGTGTTCCGGGTGTGAGCGGCGAGGTACGACAGCGTCGCGACGGTGTCGTACCAGGTCGTGGTCATCTTCGAGGCGTACTCGTTGTCGGGGATGGCGACGTGGTCGCATACACCCACGAAGCCGTAACCGTGCTCGTCGGCCGTCTTGGTGATGGCGACGAGGTCGTCGACCGTCGCCGCGTCCTCCCATTCGTCGACGAGGGTGCGGGTCAGGGTCTGGATCGGGAGCTGGATCCCGTAGGTCCACGCCCCCGGTTCGGTCAGGGCGGTCACGTCGCCTTCCTGGAGATCATCGGCATCCTCGGCATGATCAGCATCCTCGGCATCCTCGGCATGATCCGAACCTAGATCAGCGACCGTCGGCCGGCAGAAAATCGAGGGGCAGCGCCGTGGTGCGCTTGATCTCCTCCATCACGAACACCGACCGCACGTCGTAGAGCTCGACCTTGCCGATGAGCCGACGGTAGAAGTCGTCGTAGGCGTCGATCGAGGGGACGGCCACCTTCAGCGTGTAGTCGATCTCGCCCGAGATCCGATACGCCTCGGTGATCTCGGGGAGTTCCTCGATCGCCGCGGCGAAGCGTTCGAGCCAGGCGGCACTGTGGTCGTTGGTACGGACGTGGACCATGACGGTCACGCCGAGACCGATCGCGTCAGGGTCGACGAGCGCGACTCGACCGGTGATCACCCCCTCACGTTCGAGGATCTGCACCCGCCGCCACACCGGGGTCGCAGTGAGGCCCACGTGCTCGGCCAACTCTCTCGCCGTCAACGATGCGTCGCGCTGTAACAGGCGAACGATTTCCCGATCGATCTCGTCCAGATTCAATGGATCTCCTTCTCGGATTAGATTCTGTAGGAGATTCTTTCATGAAGCGGTCGTTCTCGGCCAAAATCGGCAGAGAACGTGCGGGTCGAGTGCCGTACGGTGGCCCCATGGCAACGAACCCCTTCACCGAGCATCCGCACAGCGCCGGGGAGTCCTACTTCCAGCACATGCGGGTCGCCCTGGGGTTCGCCCGCCAGACCATCGGCGCCGGCATCTGTGCGCTGATCCACGCCGTCTTCCCGATGTTCCACAAGACGACGGCGAGCGACCGCATCCAGTGCCTCGCCACCTGTATCGAGACCGGCGACCGCGACGCGATCACGATCGTGAAGCCGGCCCGCCTCGCACCGTGCCCTGGCGACACCGACACCGCACGCGTCGACCCGGCGGTTTTGACCGCTTCGTGACCCAGCGGGGACCATCGCAGGGTGACGAACCCAGCGCCCACCACCACCGAGCAACCCCGCGACCTGCAGGCCATCGACATCGGCGACTCGGTCGCCGTCGTGACCGGCGGTGCCGGCGGGATCGGCAAGGGCATCGTCGGCGCGCTGCTTCGCCGGGGGGCCGCCGTCGTCATCGCCGACATCGAACAGGCCGCGATCGACGAGACGGTTGCCGAGCTGAGCGAGCACGGCGACGTGATCGGCATCCAGGCCGACATCACCGACGAGCACTCGGTGCGGGCGTTGGCCGATGCGGTCTACGAGCGCCACGGGAAGGTCAACCTGCTCTACAACAACGCCGGCGTGACCTCGGGTGGCGGCGGCAAGCCCTGGCAGCAGGAACCCAACGACTGGCGTTGGTGCTTCGGTGTCAACGTCTTCGGTACCGCGATCTGCACGTCGGAGTTCGTGCCGCGCATGATCGAGGGCGGCCATCCCGGGCAGATCGTCAACACCTCGTCGGGCGACGGCGGCTTCGCACCCGTTCCCACCGCATCGGTGTACGCCGCGTCGAAGGCGGCGGTGAGCTGTTTCACCGAGGCGCTGCACCACAACCTCGAGTCCGAGGGCACCCAGCTGCGGGCGTCGGTCTTCTACCCCGCCGGCGGCCTCCAGCGCACCGGGCTCTTCACCGCCCAGCGCAACCGCCCCGAGCACCTGCAGCGGGTCGGCGAGGGCACCGGCCGCAAGAGCATGTCGTTCGACGAGATGAAGGCGCTGCTCGAGAAGTCGGGTCGCGACGTGCAGGAAGCCGATCTCGACGCCCAGGGCGACATGGTGGTCGACAACACCGTCGCCCGGACCTACATCATCACGAACGATCTGCGTGACACCGTCGACCTGCTCCACCGCCGAGCCGACGCCATCGGCCGCCTCGAAGTCCCGCCCCACCACGGCATGCCGAAGATGACCTGAGTTGGCGACACTCGTTGGCGACACTCGTTGGCGACACTTGGTACCTGGTACGAAGTGTCGCCAACTTGCCGGGTGGGCTACCAGTCGTGGGTGAGGCCGGCGGCGACGCGGGGCAGCCAGAGGTCGGCCATCTCCATGCCGGTGTTGTCGCCCTGCCCCTCGAACACGGTGAGGGTGAGCAGCTGGTATACGGCGTTGATGTCGTAGGCCGCCTCGACGCCACGTCGCAGCTCGGCCGGATCGAAGTCGACGCCGTGGGCGGCGAGCGCCTGACGGTAGTGCTCGACGTGGGGTCCGAGCGCATCGATGCGGTCGGCGTCGAGGCAGCTGCTCAGCAGGTAGCCGACGTCGTACCCGGGGTGGCCACGCGACACCAAGGCCCAGTCGAGGATGATCGCCTCGCCGTCGGGCGAGAACATGAAGTTGTCGCTGCGGCTGTCGCCGTGGACGAGTGCCCACGGCTCGTTGGTGAGCACGACGTTCTCGGGAAAGCGACGCGTGGCCGCATCGAGCGCGACGCGCTCGGCTGGGCCGCACCACTCGTAGCGCGCTTCGGCGACCGCCAATGACGAGGTGCGGGCGACGTCGCTGAGCAACGTCGGCGTCGAGGTGATCATGTGGACGAAGGTCTCATCGTCGCGATCGAGCTCCGGCGACTTCCAGAACGCGGCGTGCAGACCGGCGAGCGCCTCGAGGGCAGCCCGCAACTCATCGTCGCCCGGGGGCTCGTGCAGGTCATAGACCGAGCCGGCGTCGCCCATGTCCTCGATCAACAGGGCGTAGCGCCGCTTCGTGGGCCGCAGGTACTTGACCGTGTTGCGAGAGATCCAGCGCTTCACGCCGAGCGGCAACGACTCGATGATCCGCACCACACCCGGACCGGGCTGGCCGTGCGAACCCGGGTCATAGTCGGCGCCGAGATACTTCGGCGTGCGGACCGGAACCCGATCGGCGTAGCGCTGGTAGAAGCGGATCTCTCGGGCGTAGGAGTCGTACGACTCGGTGATCCCGCGGGTCTGGGCCTGGCTCGCGGCGAACTTGGCCACGGCCGTCTCGGGGGCGCCGTCGCCCGCGATCCGGACCCGCACGGTCTGGCCGGTCATGCCGACGCCACCACCGAGCTGCTCGACCCGGATGTCGTCAACGGTGCAGGCCTGACCGGCGCCGCGCAACGCCTCGCCCACCCACGAAGCGGTGAGCTCCTCGGGAGTGTTCGGGATGAACGCGTCCTTCGGCTTCGGCATCGAGGCGGACACTAGCCCTGCCCATCCCTCCGGTTCGAAATTCGTGCCCACGGCGGCGGCCCCTAGGGTCGGGACATGGCGACCCCCGACGGCCTCGATCAGATCCCGACTCCCGACGACGCCGTCGGCCTGCTCGAGGGCATCGCCACGACCCGATCGATTCGCCGTTACACGGACGAACCCGTCCCCGAGTCGGTGCTGCGCGACCTGTGTTTCGCGGCCTCACGCGCACCGACCGGCAGCAATCGGCAACAGTTCCGCATGATCGTGCTGACCAACGGCGACGTCGCGGCCGAGGCGAAGCGGATCGTCGCCGAGGGTGCACAGCGCCAATGGGCGGCCAAGCGCCGCAACGACGGCTACGAACAGGGCAGCGGCGCCGACGACGACTCGCCGAAGGCCCGCATGGCCCAGAGCATGGACGCCTACGTCGAGGGCCTCGCCGATGTTCCCGCGTTGATCCTGCCGACCCTGATCCGCCATCGCGAGCCCACCCCGACCGAGGGAGCGTCGGTGTACCCGGCGATACAGAATCTCCTGCTCGCCGCCCGCGGCCTCGGGTTCGGCGGGGTGGTGACGATGTGGCACGCCTCCGTCGAGCCCCAACTCCGCACCCTGCTCGAGATCCCCGACGAGGTGTTCCTGGCTGCGACGGTGACCCTCGGCAAACCGGGCGGGTCGACGGCCCAGGCCGGCGTCTGGCCCCACACCCCGTCGTAGACGAAGTGCTCGAGGGGGCGGCGGCGGACCGGGCCGTGGTTGCCGGCCGGTTTGCCGAGGGTCACCGTCGCAGC
>JBCBYI010000174.1:0-8589 GCA_039815945.1 Actinomycetota bacterium
CGACCAAGGATCTCCTCGCCGCGGTGCTGCGCCGGGATCGGCCGACCCACGCGAGCGTGCGCTCGTTCAACAACGAGATCGGCGTCCCCCTCACCCTCCTCGCCGCCCCGGACGCCACCCGGGCCGTGGTGATCGAGATGGGGGCACGGGGTGTGGGCCACATCGCGACCCTCTGCCGGCCGGCTCGGCCCACGGTCGGCATCGTCACCGCGGTCGGCAAGGCGCACACGAGCGAATTCGGCAGTGTCGAAGCGGTCGCCCTCGGCAAGGGCGAACTCGTCGAGGCGCTGCCGTCGAGCGGGCACGCTGTCCTCAACGCCGACAACCCCCACGTCGCCGCGATGGCCGATCGCACCGACGCGACCGTGATCACCTTCGGCGCCGCCGGCGAGATCCGGGCCGAAGCGATCGTGGTCGGCGACGACCTCGTTCCGACGTTTCGACTCGTGTCGCCGTGGGGTGCTGCGGAAGTGCGGCTCGGCGTCCAGGGCGATCACCTGATCCCGAATGCGCTCGCCGCCGCGGGTGCGGCGCTCCCACTGGGGGTGTCGCTCGACGATGTGGCGGCCGGACTCGCCGAGCCCGACCGATCGCCGATGCGCATGGCCGTGCACACGGCACCGTCGGGCGCCCGGGTCATCGACGACACCTACAACGCCAACCCGCTGTCGGTGGCCGGTGCCATCGACGCGCTCGCGGGGGTGCCGGCCGAGCGGCGGATCGCAGTGCTGGGAATGATGGCCGAACTCGGCGATTCGAGCGTCGCCGACCACGAGCGGATGTTGCGCTTGGCGACGGAGCGGGGGATCGACGTGATCGCGGTCGATGCAGCGGAGTACGGCGCCGGCGCCCGCCACGTCGACGACATCGCCGAAGCCGAAGCGGCCCTCGGCGCGCTCGGCGCATCCGATGCCGTGCTCGTGAAGGGATCTCGGATCGCCGCGCTCGAACGGCTCGTCGTCTCGCTCACCCGGGCGCGCTGAGGAGCTCGAGCAGCGGCTCCATCGCCGCGATCGCCGCCGGCGCAGCGAAGGGCAGTACCTCGGGGAGCGAGTGAGCGAAGCCGCGCTCGTCGGGCTTCATCCGCTCGACCTGCTCGACGGTGTCGGCCGCCCACAGGGTGGCGATGTCGGCCAACTCGCGCTCGGTCAGGCCGATCGTCGCTCCGGTCGTTCGATCCGGGACCGTCGAGGCGGTGACGTCGATCGCGTCTCGCTCGATCGTGCACCAGAGCCAGGCCAGCCGCTCGGCCTCGTGTCCGATCAGCGCCCGCACCTCGTCGCGTTCGGCCGACGGCGTGCCCTCGGGCGGCTGGAAGTACTCGGTGCCGTACACACTGTGGAACAGCCCGGCATCACACAGCGCCTCGCTGCTGTCCCAGGACGCGAGCACGCGCCGCGTCCCGATCAGATGGCTGAGAAAGGGCACGTGCGAGTCGTGTTGAAGCTCGCCGAACCCGAGCGAGCGGAGATGGTCGACGTGGGTGAGCAGGCGGTCGGCGGGAGTCACCGTCCCATGGTTGTCGATGCGGCTCGAGCCTGCACGGCCGGCGGCCCCGTCGCTCGTCGCCTCGTGACTCAGCGGGGATCGACGGGCAGATCGTCGGGCGGCAGCGGCACGTTGCTGTCGAGCCATCGGCGCAGCTTCTCCGCATCACAGTCGGGGCAGAGCCACACCACCCGCATGCCTTGGATCGACAGTTGGGTGCCGCGGCTCTTGTCGAGGATCGCCTGGAGCGCGTCGCGGAGATCGGTGCGGCCACACGTCGGGCAACGTGTGGTGAGATCTCGTTCCCACGTGGCACCGCAGGTGCCGCACGTGATCTCGATGGTGCCGTCGACGTCGCGTCCGTCGAGGTTTTCGTCCTCGGCGCAGTTCGGACAGACGACCAGGGGCATGGCCCGAGGGTAGTCACCTCGGGCCGACCCCGATCAGGCGCTCGTGGCTGGACGGGTCGGGAGTTCGCAGAACGCCGAGTGCTCGCCGGCGAGATGGTCGTGCCAGGCCTCGTCGACGGTACGGCCGGCCAGGCGTGCGTCGAGCGGGCTGACGGACGTCGGTCCCCGGAAGGCGACGAGTTCGGTCCCGCCGTCCTCGCACTCGAACCGGGGAAGGATGTCGTTGTGCCACGGCGTGTTGCGCTGCCCCTGCGAGAAGGCGATGCAGCCATCCGGCGTCGCCATCGCGTCGGGGTTCGGTCCACCGAAGTAGGTGAGCGACGGCACGGCGGACTCCGCCCACACGGCCAGATTGTCCCAGTGCCAGGTGAACCCACCCTGCGACGGTGAGAGGTTGCCGTCGAAGCCCGGGCCTTCGGTGGCCTTGGTACCGGTGTAGTTGTGGAACGAGATGACCACTCGGACGTCGCCAGTGGGGAACGCGCCGGGCGCCGTCACCCACCCGTAGCTGCCGTCGGCTCGCTCGATGCCGAACGAGAGGGTCCCGTCGCCGTTGTCGCGGAAGATGTGTTCGTAGCGGGCTCGGATGTTGCCGTTGCCGCCGTGCACGAACGCCTTGCTGCAGAAGCCGGGGCCACACAGCGGGAAGGCGATGTCGCCGTTGTCGGCCGGGACGCCGGCCCATCCATCGAACTGGTACCCGTCGGGCTCGGCCGGTGTGTTGATCGTCAGGCCGGTGCCTTCCTGGACGTTCGTGCCGGCGCTCACGCCGCGGACGTCGTCGTAGTCCCATCCTTCGTTGCAGGGGATGTCGGGGCCGCAGGGGAGGGCGTTGACGAACGTCTCGCCGGCCGGGAGGACCTTGATCTCGACGAAGTTCCGGAAGCCGGCGGTGGTGGTGTTGACGTCGACGCGGACTTCACGGATCCCGGTGAAGACCTGATCGGGGAGTGCGCCGGCGAACACGTAGCCGGCAGTGTCCATGGCGTACGCCATCTGGTGGCCCTTCAGCGGATCGCCGCCCGGGTGACACAGATAGACGTGGTCGTAGGGGTTGTCACGGGTCTGGGGGCGGGTCGTCTCGGGGGCCGTGCAGCCGACGCCGTCGGCGACTCCGTGATCTGAGGCGCCGACCGTGTGCGTCACCACGAACTCATCGCGGTAGGAGACGAACTGATCGAGACGGTCACTCGAGTCGACCGCGGCGAAGTCGTTGAAATAGATCGGCGATCCGGAGACGACGGGCGGCGGCGGGGTCGGTGCCGGTCCGGCGGGCACGGTGGTGGTGGGCGGTGTCGTGGTCGGCGGCGTGGTCGTCGGCGGTGCCGTGGTCGGCGGCACGGTGGTTCCGGGTCCGCTGGTCGGTGGCTCCGTGGTCGTCGGCGGAGCCGAGACACTCGGCGCAGGAGCGATCGTGGCCGGCGGCGCACCGGGCTCCGTCGATGGCGGGTCCTGCGGGTCGGTCGGGAGCGGATCGACGTTTCGTTCGATGCCGGTCTCGGGTGCGGGACCGAGCGTGGGGGTCACCCCGGGGTCGGCCACCTGTTCGATCTCGCACGCTGCGCCCATCAGGGCCAACACACACAGCAGGGTGAACGTACGAACGAGTTTCGACACGGCGGACTCCGGGGAAATGGGGCCAAATGGCCTAGATGCATGGGTCTTCGGCACCAGATCGGGTCCGCCTTGAGCGTTTGTCGTAGGGTCCGGGACCATGGTCGATTCAGCGGACGTCCGGACGTCATCGGTCGAGGATCTCGCGGCGGCGGTCACCGCCGGTCAGACCACGGCTCGGGCCCTCACCGAGAGCGCCCTGGCCCGCATCGAGGCCCACGACGGCACGCTCAACGCCTTCGTCGCCGTCGATGCCGACGGTGCGCTCGCCCAGGCCGCCGCCATCGATGCGCGCCTCGCCGCGGGCGAGTCGATCGGCCCGCTCGCCGGCATCCCGATCGGGGTGAAGGATCTCGAGGACGCGGTCGGCTTCCGCACCACCAGGGGCGCCGCCCATCTGGCCGACAGCGCACCGGTGACGGCCGACGCCACCGAGGTCGCCCGGCTCCGTGCGGCGGGCTGTGTCGTGATCGGCAAGACCAACACGCCCGAGGCCGGCTTCGTCGGCGACACCTACAACCCGACCTTCGGACCGACCCGCAACCCGTGGAACACCGAGCGTTCGCCCGGCGGATCCTCCGGCGGCTCGTCGGCGGCGATCGCCGGCGGACTCGTGCCGCTCGCGACCGGCTCCGACGGTGGCGGTTCGATCCGCATCCCGTCGGCCGTCTGTGGCTTCTCGGGTTTCAAGCCGAGCCAGGGGCGGATCCCGCACGGGCCAGCGCCGATGGGTGCGGCGGACCTGTCGACCGTCGGCCCGATGGCGCGTCGTATCCGCGATGTCGCCCTCGCCCTCGACGTCGTCGTCGGCCCGAGCCCCGATGACCTTCGCTCGCTGCCGCACCCGGGCGACTCGTTCCGCGCCGCCTGCGACGATCCCGTCGCGCCGACTCGACTGCTTTACTGCGCGTCGACCGATGGCACCTCCACCGTCGACGACGAGGTCGCGGCCCGCACCTCCGAGGCGGTCGACGCGATCCGTTCGTCGGGCGTCGAGGTCGTCGAGGTCGACGGGGTGTTGCCCGACGTGTTCTCGCCCTTCCTGCTGTTGTTCTTCGGTGGCATGGTGCCTGCCTACCGCGAGCTCATGGGCACCGACGCGTTCGACGCGGTCACGCCCGACCTGCAACGGATCCTGCTCATGGCCGACGAGCGGCTCACCCCCGACTCGATCGAGGAGGCCCGCAAGGAGGCGCAAACCAACTCGATCCAGCTTGCGGAGGCGATGGCCGGCTTCGACGCCCTGATCACCCCGACCGTCATCGGCCACACGCCGGTGTCGCAGCGAGGCGGTCTGATCAACGGCACCGAGGAGCTCGGGTGGGTCGGCAACACCTTCGCCTTCAACGTCACCCGACGCCCCGCCGGCACGACCCCGATCGGTCTCACGGCCGACGGCATGCCCCTGGGTCTCCAGATCGTCGGCCATCAGCTCGACGACCTTCGCACCGTCGAACTCACCGCCTGGGCCGAGGATCTCTTCGCCCTCGATCTCGTCGCCCCGTTTCCGGCATGAGCGGCGTCAGGGTCGAGGGCCACGACCATGTGGTGTTCACCGTTCGCGATCCCGAGCGGTCGCTGGCCTGGTACCGCGACAAGCTCGGCCTCGCGACCGAACGCGAAGCCGAATGGCGGGCGGGCAGTGTGCCGTTCCTGTCGCTGCGCATCGACGCCACCACCGTCATCGATCTCTTCCAGGGTGAACCCGACGGCGAGAACGTCGACCACGTCTCGATGAAGGTCGCCGACGAGGTCGACCTGCATGCCGTCGCCGAGTCCGGCGACTTCGAGGTTGTCTCCGGTCCCAACTGGATCTGGGGTGCACAAGGCCACGGGTGGGGTCTCTACGTGAGCGACCCCGACGGCAACACGATCGAACTCAAGCACTACGGCGGCGAGCCGCCGCACCGGTGATCAACGCGTCGGGGTCGGCGACGGGGAAGTGAGCCGGTATCGTTTCGATCTCCCGGGCCGTTAGCTCAGTTGGCTAGAGCGCTGCCTTCACACGGCAGAGGTCACTGGTTCAAGTCCAGTACGGCCCACCATTGTTTGAACTTTCGAACCAATGACCGGCGAACTGCCATCGGAGGTGAGATCGGCCACGATTGCGTCCCAAGCGGGAAGATCGTTGCCGATTCTTGTTTCTGTGGCCTCTTCCGCAAGCTGCGTCGACAGTGCGGGGTCAAGTATCGCTTCGAGTTCTGGTGCGAGCTTTGCTGTCGCCACGTCGTCGACGTAGATTGCGATAAACCATGCCTGGTTGAGGCTTCGGCGGCCTCGGTCGTCGGTGAGCCGATAGGCGTTTGCGCTGCGACGAACGAAGTCGATGGCGCGGTCGATGGTCTCTGCCGGGTCAACGAGGCTGGCCCTTGCGTCTTCAAGCAGCCGTTCCGCCTCGGTTGGGACTGTCAGGAACTTTGTGGTTGGGCTCATGCGGTCATCGCACTGATCTGGGCGTAGCGCTCTGATGGTGTCATCCATTCGAGGGTGCGTCGAGGACGGCCGTTGAGTTCGTCTGCGATGGCCCGGAGACGATGCGGTGGGACGGCCGCGAGGTCGGTGCCTTTGGGGAGGTATTGGCGCAGTAGCCCGTTGGTGTTCTCGTTCGTGCCGCGCTGCCACGGGCTCGAGGGTCTGCAGAAATAGATCGGGATCCCGGTGGCAGCCGAGAGTGCTTCGTGCTCGGCCATCTCTTTGCCCTGGTCCCAGGTCAAGCTTGCCGCCAATCGGCGCGGCATGGCGTTGAGTGTTGCGGTCAGCGCCGCGGTCACCGACGCTGATGTTCGGCCATCGGGTAGGGCGACGAGGACCGTGTAGCGACTCTGGCGCTCGACCAGCGTCGCAACCGCGGACCTGCCCCCACGGCCAATGATCAGATCGCCTTCCCAATGCCCCGGCGAGGTCCGCTGGTTGATCTCCGCCGGCCGGTTCTCGATGGGCACCATGTTGCGCAACGGGCCGCCCTGGCGCCGCCCGCGCGGCCGGCGATGCACCCGACGAGTACGGAGCCGTTTGGCCAGCTGGCGCGGCAACGCACGCCTCGAATCGACAAACAACGCCTGATAGATCGCCTCGTGCGAGACCCGCATCTCAGGATCATCGGGGAACTCGATTCGCAACCGCGCCGAGATCTGTTCCGGCGACCAATGCTGTTTGAGCCGCCGCTCGACCTCACGCCGCAGCCGCGGACACGCAGCCAACTTCGATGGGCGCGGCCGCAGCGCCCGATCGAGCGCCCGTCGATCAGACACTGTGGCCCGATACGCCCCACGGCCACCGTTGCGAGCGATCTCACGGCTCACCGTCGACGGCGCCCGGCCCAGCTCCCGCGCCATCGCCGCAGCAGACCTTCCCTCGGCGAGGCCGACCACGATCCGCTCACGCTCCTCGAGTGACAGGCGCAGCGGCGACCGCCTCCGCTGATAGGGCCGCAACCCGCCATCGTGCATGATCCACCGGATCACCGTGCGCACATCGCACCCGATCAACTCAGCGACCCGCTCCTGTGTCTCACCGGCCGCAACCAGCCGCTGCAGCTCTGCACGCTCGGCACTACTCAGCCGAACACCACGCTTCCTCGCCCCCACCAAGGACCTCCAATCACCATCGATTCAGGCCCAGCCTGTGCGATGACCGATTGAAACCAACCACAAAGAATCTGACAGACCCAGGACCTTCGCCGGGCAGGAATCAGTCGGTAGTCCATCCTCCAGGACCTAGCGGTCGAGCGCTCGTGATGCGTCAGGAGCGGAGGCGACGTAGCCCGACGATCTGGGGTACGGGCCGAAGCGTTCGGGCTGGCTACCAGGCTGCCCAGATCAGGCTTTGGACGGCCGGCCTGATCTCGACGGTTGGGTCGTTCGCGTCGAACACGACCGGCGAGCCGTTCGTGCGATCGATGCCGATGAGGTGACGACCGCTGGGATCGAACCCACCGAGGGTGAGGTGATACGGAACCGTGCGGCTGCTCGTGATACCGCTGTCGAGATCGACCTCCACGATGGTGGTCGTCGTGCATGCCGACGTGCTGCAGCCGGCCACGACGACGACGTCGCCAGCCGCGGCTGCGAGGCTCGGCTGCGCGAGTTCGATCCCGAGATCCACCACCTCGAGCTCGCCGGCACGGGCTTCGGCGAGCGTGCCGAACGCAAGCGAGATACCAATCATCGAACGCGAGCCGGGCAGTTCATCTGCGGACCGTGATCGCATCGTCACGATGCCACGCACGTCGCGCAGCCATGCGGCCTCAGTGCCGTCGATGTCGTCGTCTTCGAAAAGGCGCTCGTAGCCTCCGCCACCGTCGATCGCGAGCCCCTGGGTGGGCTGGACCACCACCGCCAAAGACCCGTCGGGCGACGGCCGACCAACGCGCCCGACGTACACGAGCTCCGGTTCTTCGCCCGCGGCCTCGACTGAGTAGATGTTGCCCGAGACTGGTTCGCAGCAGCTCGACAGCAACGTCGCCGACGAGCCCGGCACCGACCACGCCCGCAGCTCACTCGGCGTGTCGAAGGGAACGGCCTCGAACGCCGCCTCGATCTCCCCCGAACTCGTGTTGAAGCGGGCCGACGAACCCGAGGCGGTGACCCCGACGAACGTGGCAGGAACCGCATCGCTCGTCGCAGGTACGTCCCAGCCTGCCGGTGCCGGGGGATCCGTCGTGGTCGTCGTCGTCGACGGGGCACCCGTCGTCGTTGGTGGGTGGGTTGTCGTCGAAACTGCAGGCTCCGTTGGTGCCGGCGCAGTGGTTGTGGCCAGCTCTTCTCTATCGGCAATAGGAGCTGAGTCGACTCCAGATTCGCTACCCGCTTCTGGTGCCCCGTTCGAGCCGCACCCGACAAGAAGAACTGCGAATGCAATCCACCCCAATCGAATCAGCCATCGTGTCTCAGCTACCGCGTGATCAAAGAATCGGGTCATGATCGCTCAGGGGGTGTATGAATCGCCCCTGGTTTCGTAGAGGCTCTGGTTATTGAGTCACGGCCTGGTCGGCTGTGCTCATCTGACGGTAGTTGGCTTCGTGGTCGGCGGGGGTGGTGAAGCGGCGGCGGCCGGGCAGGATCTCGCCGTGGCGGCG
>JBCBYI010000175.1:0-8520 GCA_039815945.1 Actinomycetota bacterium
TAGGCCGCGAGACCCTCCTAGAGCGCCTGAGCATTTCTTCACTCGGCCATGCGACCATGTGAAGGCATCCGGTATTAGCCGTCGTTTCCAACGGTTGTCCCGGTCTCTAGGGCAGGTTTCTCACGTGTTACTCACCCGTTCGCCACTGTCCCCCGGAGCAAGCTCCGGGATCTCGTTCGACTTGCATGTATTAGGCACGCCGCCAGCGTTCGTCCTGAGCCAGGATCAAACTCTCCGTCGAGATCTTGGTCACCCCGAAGGGCTTCCACGATCGGTGTGCTGTCGCCCCCAAATCCCGAAGGATTCGCGTGGGGGGTCTTGCGTACGTAGAGCGGGACCGTCGCTGGCTGCAACAGTCCGCTAAACCCGACCACCGCTCACTCAATGAGTACTGCAGTCGCCGGTTCGTCGCCGGCGATGCCGACGACTGGCTCGCCGACCCCGTTGAGTGGGTCGGCATTGTGAATTGACAGAAGATTGTCGTACGTCGCGAAACGTATGACATCTCCCGCACTCGCTTTTGCGTCCGTCTCTTCCGTTTTCAAGGAGCAATCGACACTGAGTCACCAACACTGGGTTGGGCACTGCTGTGCCGGGCACGCTGTTCGCTCGGTGGCGAACGGAGGTGCCGTTCTGCTGTGCCCCCGTCTCAGCTGCCTATCGGCTGCCGCAAGGGGCGAGTTGCTACGCTACCGGCCTCCCCAGAGTGTTTCAACCCTGTTTCGGCAAGTTTTTCTTCGGGGTCTTGGTGGACCCGTCGGAAGCAGCGGGCGGAACGTTAGCGGCGTCGAGGCCCACCACAACCCGCGCAGCCGCCAACGAGGCGTGAACTGCGTCACACCGGGAAGGATGGCACCCCGATCAGACGCCAAAAACCGCCAGATGACGCTGTTTCTTGCCCTTCTGGACGAGGACGAAACGCCCGTCGACCGCCGAGACCGGCGCGTCGCCGGCCGCGATCTTCTCGCCGTTGAGGCGGATCCCGCCCTGGTCGAGCGTGCGCCGGGCATCGCCCTTGGACGAACACACCCCGGTCGCGACGAGAAGCTCGATCACCGGTTCGGCCCCGGCGAGCACCGCCTCGTCGACCTGCGTCTCGGGGACGATGCCCCGCAGCGCCTCGAGCGCCTCACCGTCGAGCTCGCCGCCACCGAACAGCGCGCCGGCGGCGAGATTGGCCCGACGCACCTCGTCGGCTCCGTGGATCAGGCCCGTCACCTCATCGGCCAACACCCGTTGGGCCTGGCGCTGCTCGGGGGCGTCGTCGTGCTCGGCCATGATCTCGGCCACGCGCTCGACCGACAGCAGGGTCATCTGCAACAAGAACCGCTCGACGTCGCGGTCGTCGGTGCGCATCCAGTACTGGTGGAACTCGTACGGCAGCGTCTTGGCCGCGCTCAGCCAGACCGCGCCGTCGGCGGTCTTGCCGAACTTGGCGCCGTCGGAGCGGGTGACGAGCGGAACGGTGAGACCGTGCGCACGTGCTCCCGTCTTGCGGCGGATCATGTCGATGCCGGCGGTGATGTTGCCCCACTGATCCGAGCCACCGACCTGGAGCTCGCAGCCGTCGCGGTCGTGCAGCGCAACGAAGTCGTTGGCCTGCAACAGCATGTAGGAGAACTCGGTGTAGGAGAGGCCCTGCTCACCGTCGAGGCGACTCTTGATCGACTCCTTCGCCAGCATCGTGTTGACGGTGACGAGCTTGCCGACGTCGCGCAGGAACTCCAGCGCGGTGACCTCGACGATCCAGTCGCGGTTGTCGGCCAGCTGCGCCTGCCGGCCGATGTCGAGCAACAGGCTCAGCTGCTCCTTGATAGCCGCGAGGTTGTGATCGAGCGTCTCGCTGTCGAGCAAGTTGCGTTCGTCCGACCGGCCCGAGGGGTCGCCGACCATGCCGGTCGCCCCGCCGGCGAGCGCGATGGGGTGGTGGCCGAAATCCTGGAAGCGGCGCAGGAGCAACAGCGGCACGAGATTGCCGATGTGGAGGCTGTCGGCGGTCGGGTCGAATCCGCAGTACAGGGTGATCGGTCCCTCGTCGAGCCGAGCCCGGAGGGCGGCGGCGTCGGTGGTGTCCTGGATCAGGCCGCGAGCCGTCAGATCGTCGAGGATCGCGGCGCCCTGCTGGGGTGTCGTCATGTGGCCAACGATACGTGGGGGTGCCGTGGTTCACGGCCACTTTTGCAGCAGACTGCTTCCTTATGCGCCGACTCACTCTCGCGCTCTTGGCCGCACTGCTCGTCGCCACGTCGTGCTCGGTCGAGACCAAGGACTTCGACGCCCTCTTCGGCGACGACTTCAGCATCGATGCCCTCGAGACGGCCCAGTCGTCTCGGGTGTTCGACCGCAACGGCACCCTCATCACCGAGTTGCGTGGCGAGCAGAACCGCACCGACGTAGGCATCGACGAGATCCCCGAACTCATGCAGAACGCGGTGGTCGCCATCGAGGACGAACGCTTCTGGGATCACGCCGGCGTCGACCTCAAGGCCATCCTCCGAGCCGCCCGCAGCAACGTCAGCGCGGGTGGTATCGCGCAGGGCGGTTCGACGATCACCCAGCAGTACGTCGGCAACGTCTTCCTCGACCGCTCTGAGCAGACCGGCTCTCGAAAGGTCGAGGAGATCTTCATGGCCCGGCGCTTCGAGCAGCGCTACACCAAGGAGTTCATCCTCGAGAAGTACCTCAACTGGGTGTACTTCGGCAACGGCGCCTACGGCGTCGAGGCGGCGGCTCGAACCTACTTCGGTCCCCCGTCGTGTGAGCGACAGACGAGCGCCTTCGACGACGACGACCGTGCGTGTCTCAAGGTCGACGAACTCACCATCGTCGAGGCGGCCACCATCGCCGGCCTGATCCAGGCGCCGGGTCGTTTCAACCCCTACATCAACTACGAGGCCGCCCGGGATCGACGCGATCTCGTGCTCTTGCGGATGTACGCCAACGAGTACATCACCGAAGACGAGTACGAGACGGCCTTGCTGCAGCCGATCGATCTCGTCGAGGACGTGCCGATCCTCGAAGAGGAGTATCCGGCGGCGCACTTCGTCGAGGACGTCAAGCAGTGGTTCCTCGGCAATCCTGCGTTCGGCGCCACCCGTGAAGAACGCATCACGCTCTTGTTCGAGGGTGGCCTCGACATCTACACCACCGTCGACCTCGACCTGCAGGCCGAGGCCGAGGCCGCGGTCGAGCGGGTCCTGCCTCAACTTCGAGCCGACGGCTCGCTCAACCCCGACGCTGCCGCCGTCGTCATGGGCGTGACCCCGGCCGACGACGGTCACGTCCTCGCCATGGTCGGCGGCCGCGACTTCTTCGGCGGCGACGACGACGCCAAGTTCAACCTCGCCTCGGGGCCGGGACGCCAGGCCGGCTCGTCGATGAAGCCGATCGGCCTCGCCGCCGCGCTGCAGATCGGCATCCCGATCACCCGCTTCTACGACGCCACCTCCCCCATCGAGATCACCAACCCGCCGGTGTGCGGCCCGACGTGGCGGGTCCGTGGCGGCGCCGAGGGCGACCGCACCCTGGCCGACGCCACCAAGTGGTCCCGCAACACGATCTACGCCCAGCTGATGGTCGACATCGGCCCGCCCCGCTTCGTGCAGATGGCCGAGGATCTCGGGATCGGCGAAGACCGTATCCAGCCCGTGTGTGCGGCCATCCTCGGTACCGAGAACGTCAACATGGTCGAGATGGCGACCGTCTACTCGACCTTCGCCCGCGACGGCGTGCGGGTCGACCCCGTTATGGTGACCCGCATCGTCAACGCCGACGGCACCCAGCTCTACGAGAGCGCGCCGGAGCCCGTCACCGTGCTCAACAAGACGGTCAACGACCAGCTCACGTGGTCGCTGTCGACCGTCATGAGCGGCACCGGCTGGCGAGCCGACCTGCCCGACTACCCCGATGCCGGCAAGACCGGCACCGCCCAGAACAACGCCGACGCGACCTTCGTCGGCTACACCCGCCAGCGCGCGACCGCGGTGTGGGTCGGCTACCCCGACGAGCAGATCCCCATGCGCACCCAGTTCCAGGGTGACAAGGTCGAAGGCGGCACCTTCCCGGCGCTCATCTGGCACGAGATCATGACCGCAGCGATGGCCGGGCTCGAACCCGAGTCCTTCCCCACCCCGCCCGGTTCGTCGACCACCACCACCCTGCCCGAGATCCCGGAGGAGGCCATCGTGCCGCCGCTGCTCGGGCAGGAGGCAACCGAGGAGTTCATCGCCGCCCTGCAGGACGAGCCCAACTACTGGATCGTCCAGCGAGTCGAGATCGAGACCCGCGGCTACTCGCGCGGCCTGATCATCCGCCAGTCGCCGAAGGCCGGTGAGGTCGTGCCGGGTGGCTCGATCATCACGATTGAGGTCGCCGTGCCGCCCGAGGTCTTCCCGGTGCCGTCCGTCGTCGGCCTCAGCGAGGGCGAGGCGCGCACCGTGCTGGAGAGCGCCAACTTCGAGGTCGCGGTCGCCACCGTCGCCAACCCCGACGGTGGCGACGATCCGCCGGCGGGTGTGGTGTGGGCCCAGGATCCGGCCCCCGGCCAGGAGGGCGAGGACATCGTCACCGTGACCATCTCGGTCAACCCGACACCGCCACCACCCGATCCCGACGATGGCGGCGCCGGCGACGACGGAGAGGACGACTCGTGACCGACGGTCCGATCGAGCACCCCGATCTGCAGACGACCGGCGTCACGTGGGGCCGGGTGGCCGTCGTGGTCATCGTCGTGTCGCTGCTCGCCATGTGGTTCTGGATCTACCTTTTCGCCCCGCGTGACAACCCCGACCGGTTCGCATCGCCGGCCTATGCGGAGGCGGCCGAACCGATCTGTGCGGTGGCCCAGGACGAGATCAACGCGCTGCCCGCGGGCCGATTCGCCGAGACCCCGCAGGAGCGTGCTGTCGGTGTTCGCGAGGGCACCGAGATCACCGCTCGTCTGGTGGCCGATCTCAAGGACCTCCGCTCGCTGGTCACCGATCCCGACGACCTTCGCATCCTCGACGCATGGTTCGCCGACTGGGAGGAGGGCTACCTCGTCGACCGATGGGCCCATGTCGAGCGACTCGAGAACGCCACCCCCGAGACCGACGACCGTGACCTCGCCTTCATCATCCAGGAACGGGTCGAGGGCGGTTTCTACACGCGACGCATCGACGGGCTCGCCAACGTGAACGACATGCCGTCGTGCGTCGTGCCCGGCGACATCTGAGTCAGGCGTTCGCCCGAGCCAACGCGAGCCCGGCGGCCGCGAGCCGCTGCAGCCCGGCGTCGGCGCCCAGCGCCGCGAGCTCGTCGGGCCGCACCCACCGCTGATCCTGGGACTCGTGGTTGGCGGCGACGACCGCTTCGGCGGGCGCCTGCACGGCGAAGCGCACGTCGTAGTGAAGGTGCGGATCCTCCTTGGGCGGATCGACCTCGTGGATGTCGAGGTCGATCGCGACGGGCCACACCACGAGCCCCTCGATGCCGGTCTCCTCGGTCGCCTCGCGAAGGGCGACGCCGGCGAGGTTGGCGTCGCCGTCGGCGTGCCCGCCAGGCTGGACCCAGATCTGGAGCTTGGTGTGGAACAACACGAGGGTGCGTTCGAGATCGGCGTGCACGACCAGGGCCGACCCGGTGAAGTGGCCGGGACGCTCGTGGCGTTCGAGCGGATCGGGCCTGGTGTCGAGGAGCTCGCGCATGCGGCGTCGCTCATCGGCGAGCACGGGGTCGGCGACCGGTTCGATGGCCGCCCAGACGAGCGCAGGGTCATCGCGCTCGGCGAGCTCGGGTGCGTCGGCGGTCAACCAGCGGGGCATGGGCGGAGGCTAGCCCCGGCGACGCTCGCTCACGTCGGCGGCATCGCCGGCCGCGGCCGGCTCACGTCCGCACAGTCGGGGACCGCCCACCGCCAGGGGATATCGGCGCCGTGGGTGAGCCCGACCCGCACCCCCTGCGCCGGTTCGGTCGGCGGCGGGACGCCATCGTCGAGGATCCGCACGCCGAAGCGGTTGCGTTGCAGGTCGACACCGTCCTGCTCGCCATCGAGCCCGAACGCCGAGGCGAGTTTCGCCGGACCGTTGGTGAGATCGACATCGCGCCGGGCCTTCGGCCGCCGAGCCCGCATCGTGTCGAGGCCGTCGAGCGGGGTGACGGCTCGCAGCAGCACCGCCGTCGCCTCGCCCTCCTCGCCGCAGACGACGTTGACGCACCAGTGCATGCCGTAGGTGAAGTACACGTACAGGTGGCCGGCCCGACCGAACATCACCTCGGTGCGTCGGGTCGGACCCCGATAGGCGTGTGAGCCGGGGTCGTCGGAGCCCATGTAGGCCTCGACCTCGACGATGCGCCCCCGCACGCCAGGCGCCACCAGGACCTTGTTGAGCAGCTCAGGAGCGACCTCGGTGCCCGGGCGGGCGTAGAACGACCTCGGCAGGCGGCTCACCCCTCGAGGAGGGCCCTGAAGCGCTCGATCTGGTCGGCGACGGCGGACGGTGAGCCACCGCCACGGGTGGTGCGACGGGTGACCGAGACGCCGGGTTCGAGCAGGGCTGCGGCGTCGTCTCCGAGCTGCGGGTCCGCTGCCACCAGCTCGGCCAGCGAGCCCTCGCCGGCGAGCGCTCGGCGGACCTTCTCCCCCACGACCGCGTGGGCGTCGCGGAAGGGCATCCCTTGAGCGACCAGCCACTCGGCGAGATCGGTGGCCGCGGCGTACGGGGTGTCGGCCTGGGCGGCCATCGCGTCGGCGTTGAAGGTGGTGGTCGAGATCATGCCGTCGAGGGCGAGCAGGGTGAGTCGAACCGTGTCGATCGAGTCGAACAGCGGCTCCTTGTCCTCCTGCATGTCCTTGTTGTAGGTGAGCGGCAGCCCCTTGACCGTGGTGAGAAAGCCGGTGAGGTGACCGATCAGTCGGCCGGCCTTGCCGCGGGCCAGTTCGGCGATGTCGGGGTTCTTCTTCTGCGGCATCATCGACGAGCCGGTCGAGAAGCCGTCGTCGAGGGTGACGAACCCGAACTCGGTCGAGGCCCACAGGATGAGTTCCTCGCCGATGCGGCTCAGGTGCACGCCGAGCATCGAACAGGCGTAGAGGGTGTCGGCGACGAAATCCCGGTCGGCGACCGCGTCGAGGCTGTTGTCGAAGACCGCGTCGAACTCGAGTTCCTCGGCGGTGATCGTCGGGTCGAGCGGCAACGACGACCCGGCGAGTGCGCCAGCGCCGAGCGCCGACACGTTGGTGCGCCGGCGGGCGTCGCGGAACCGATCGACATCGCGAGCGAGAGCCCAGCCGTGAGCGAGGAGGTGATGCGCGAGTGCCACCGGCTGGGCCTGCTGCAGGTGGGTGTAGCCGGGGAGGTAGGCGTCGCCCGCCGCCTCGGCCTGGGCGAGCAAGGTGCGCTGGAGCCGCTCGACCAACTCGATGACCTCGTCGATCGCGGAGCGGGTCCAGAGGCGCACGTCGGTGGCGACCTGATCGTTGCGGCTGCGGCCGGTGTGCATCTTGGCGCCGGCCGGCTCGAGCTCGGTGACCCGGCGCTCGACGGCGGTGTGGATGTCTTCGTCGTTGACCTGGAACTCGAAGGATCCCGACTCGATCTCGTGCTCGACCGTGTCGAGGGCGGCGAGCACGCCGTCGCGCTCGGTCTCGGTGAAGAGGCCGACGTCGCACAGCATGCGGACATGGGCCCGCGACCCGGCGATGTCCTCGCGGAACATGCGCTGGTCGAACGGCAGGCTGTCGTTGAGCGCCTGGAGTGCCTCCGACGGCCCGCCAGCGAACCGACCGTGCCAGAGGGTCGAGCTCACGACTGCGCCCGCTTGCGGGCGAGGTTGCGCAGACGCAATGCGTTGAGCTTGATGAAGCCCTCGGCGTCGGCCTGGTCGTAGGTGCCGCCGTCGTCTTCGAACGTGGCGATCTTCTCGTCGAACAGCGAGTGGGGGCTCTTGCGACCGACGACGTCGACATTGCCCTTGAAGAGCTTGAGCCGCACGACGCCGCTGACGAACTCCTGGCTGTGGTCGATGGCGACCTGGAGCATCTCGCGCTCGGGGCTCCACCAGAAGCCGTTGTAGATCAGCTCGGCGTACTTCGGCATGAGCGAATCCTTGAGGTGCGCGACCTCACGGTCGAGCGTGATCGACTCGATGGCGCGGTGGGCCCGCAGCATGATCGTGCCGCCGGGGGTCTCATAGGCGCCGCGGCTCTTCATGCCGACGAAGCGGTTCTCGACGATGTCGAGCCGCCCGATGCCGTTCTCGCCGCCGAGGCGGTTGAGTTCGGTGAGGACCTCGGCGGGCGTCATCGCCTTGTCGTCGATGGCGACGATGTCGCCCTTTTCGTAGGTGAGGTCGATGTAGGTCGCCTCGTTGGGGGCCATCTCGGGGCTGACCGACCAGCGCCACATCTCGGCAGGCGGCTCGGTGAAGGGATCCTCGAGGGGACCCCCCTCGAAGGAGATGTGCAGCAGGTTGGCATCCATCGAGAACGGCGACTTCTTGCCCCGCTTCATCTCGATCGGGATGTCATGTTCCCGGGCGTAT
>JBCBYI010000176.1:0-8451 GCA_039815945.1 Actinomycetota bacterium
CATGTGGGCCGGCTTCCTGGTCGACCTCACCAACCAGATGCCCACCACCGCGTTCCGGCGGGCGTCGACCATCACCAGCCCGATCCGCCAGGTCAAGGACGCCGAAGAGATCGCCCGCCTGCGCACTGCCGGTGCTGCGGTCGACCGCATCGCCGCTCGCCTGCAGAGCGGTGAGATCCCGCTGGTCGGGCAGACCGAAGCGGCCGTGTCGGCCGAACTCGGCCGCCAGATCCTCGAGGAGGGCCACGACCGAGTGAACTTCGCGATCGTCGCCGCCGGGGAGAACGCGGCCAGCCCCCACCACCATGCCGGCGAGCGGGTCATCCAGGCCGGTGAGCCGGTGCTGTGCGACTTCGGCGGCACGATGATCGGCGAGGACGGCATCGGCTACTGCTCCGACATCACCCGCAACGTCTGGACCGACGATCGGCCCGACCGTGAGTACCTCGAAGCGTACGCCGTGCTCCACGAGGCCCAGGCGGCTGCCGTGCGCGCCGCCACCGTCGGCACCCCGTGCCAAGACGTCGACCGCGCCGCCCGTGAGCGCATCGTCGATGCCGGCTTCGGGTCGTACTTCGTGCACCGCACCGGGCACGGCATCGGCGTGGAGGCGCACGAGGATCCCTACATCGTCGAGGGCAACACGCAGCCGCTCGCCCACGGCAACGCCTTCTCCGTCGAGCCCGGCATCTACATCGACGGCAAGTGGGGCATGCGGCTCGAGGACATCGTCGCCTCCGACGACGCCGGCCCCGATCCGCTCAACCGGGCCGATCACCATCTCGCCATCCTCGGATGAGTCGTCCCCCGGCGCCCTCGATGCGCCCCGCCCTGAACGTGATCACGACCGCCGTCGGCCTGGCCGTGCTCGGCCGCCTGCTCGTGGGGTCGGGCGACCCCGGCGTGTTCGGCATCGTCGTCGTCGTGATCTCGCTGATCGCCATGGCGGGCGTGGTCCTCGCCCGCCAGAGCGGCGCGTTGCCGAAGCGGCTGCTCGCCCCGTCGCTGCTCGGCTTGTTCCTCGCCGCTGCCCTCGGCGCGTTCGTACTCTGATGGGCGTGCGGTGATCGAACTCGACGGCGCAACGGTCCTGCTGCAGTGGGCCGCCGGTGGCTGGCTCTTCTTGTGGGTCACCACCCGTCGGCGCGAGGTCGGTCTTGGGTACGGATGGCTCCAGCGGCTGACCTTCCTCGGCCTCGGGGCACTCTCGTTGACCGCAGCGTTCTATACGTCGCCGACGTGGGAGCGTGAAATCGGCACGATGGCGTTCATGGCGGTCGGCACGTTCGCCCTGATCGTCTCCGTCGCGCGGAAGTCGGCCGGGGTCGCCGGCCAGCGTGAAGTCGTCGAGCGACGCAGCGCTCGCGTCGCTGCGATGACCGGCATCGACCGCGAGGAGCAACGCTTCGACAAGGCCGCCGAGGAGTTCCCGCCGGTCCTCGATCTGATCACCGCGATCGTCGGCATGCTCGCCGTCGTCGTCGCCTCGTGGGAGGCCGGCTCGGCCGAAGGCGTCGAACTGCTGTCGGTGCTGCGGGGTGTCACCTCGGCGCTGTTCCTCGGCGTGCTGTCCGACGCCATGCTGCTCGGCCACTGGTACCTCGTGCAGCCCGGTCTCGCCCGGGCGCCGATCCTCGAACAGGTCAAGTGGGCACAGATCCTCTGGGTGCCGGAGACGGTCGTGTTCGTGATCCCGACCGGCATGTGGTCGGTGCTCAACGGCGACATCGACGACGCCTACAACGGCTTGCTCGGCTGGTTCTGGATCGCCTCGGTGATCGGCACCGGCGCGCTCATCCTGGTGTGTCGGCTCGCCCTCAAGGAGCGCCAGTACTCCGCGGTGATGGCCGCCACCGGCCTCATGTACCTGGCGATCCTCACCGGCTTCGGGCAAGACATCGTCGCCCGGGTGTTGCTCTCTCCCTGAGCATCGTGGCGAGCGTTTTCCACAGGCGGGCTACTGTGGAGTCATGCCACGTGCGATCTGGAGCGGCTCGATCAGCTTCGGCCTGGTCAACATCCCCGTGAAGTTGTTCTCGGCCGTCTCGCGCAAGACGGTGCGCTTCAACCAGATCGACTCGACCACCGGCGCCCGGGTGAAGCAGAAGCGGGTGTCGGCCGCCGATGGCGAAGAGGTGCCCTACGAGCGCATCGTCAAGGGCTACGAGCTGCCCTCGGGCGACTACATCACCATCACCGAGGACGAGCTGGCTGCGCTCGATCCCGAGGCCGTGCGCACGATCGACATCGCCGAGTTCGTCGACCTGGTCGACATCGACCCGATCTTCTACGACAACGCCTACTACCTCGTGCCCGACGAGCAGACGGCCAAGCCCTACAAGCTGCTCGCCAACGCGATGGAGGAGGCCGGCAAGGTCGGTATCTGCCACTTCGTGATGCGCACCAAGCAGTACTTGGCGGCGGTGCGACCCAAGGACGGCAAGTTGTTGATGAGCACGATGGTGTACGCCGACGAGGTCGTCGACACCGCCGACATCTATGGCTTCGATCTGCTCGACGACATCTCGATCGATCCGAAGGAACAGGCGATGGCCGAACAGCTCATCGCCACCCTCGACGCGAAGTTCGAGCCCGGCAAGCACACCGACACCTACCGCGAGAGCGTGCTCGACCTGATCGACCGCAAGGCAGCGGGGGAGACCGGCGACGACATCGTTCCGGCCGTCCAACCGTCGTCGGACAAGGTGATCGACCTCATGGCCGCGCTCGAGGCATCGGTCGCTGAGGCCAAGAAGGCCCGCGGCCGCCACCCGGCGTCGGGTCGCAGCACCACCAAGGCCACGGTGGCGAAGAAGGCCGCCAAGAAGCGCGCGAAGAAGAGCGCCAAGACGTCGGCGAAGAAGGCCGCCAAGCGGGCGCGCAAGTCGGCCTGATCCGGGTTCGAGGGCAGGGTGCCGGAAGCCGAGCGGGTCCACGTCGAGATCGACGGCAAGCGCCTGTCGGTCTCGAACCTCGACAAGATCCTCTATCCGATCGTCGCGTTCACCAAGGCGCAGGTGATCGACTACTACGTGCGGGTTGCGCCGACGATGCTGCCCCACATCGCCGATCGGGGGATCACCCAGCGGCGGTGGCCGAACGGCGTGAGTGAGCCGTCGTTCTTCGAGAAGCGGTGCCCGTCGCATCGCCCCGGCTGGGTCGGCACCTGCCTCGGCCCCGGCGACCGTCGCGGCGGCATCGAGTACTGCCGCATCGACTCGGTGCCGGCGCTCGCCTGGACGGCCAACCTCGCGGCGCTCGAGATCCACGCTCCGATGGCTCGCTGTGGCGACATCGAGTCGCCCACGATGCTCGTGTTCGACCTCGACCCCGGCAAGCCGGCGACGATCATCGAGTGCTGCCAGGTCGCGCTCGAGATCCAGGAGATCCTCGAGACGGTGGGCCTCGAGGCGTTCGCCAAGACCTCGGGCAGCAAGGGGATGCAGCTCTACGTGCCGCTCAACACGCCGCACGAGCACGAGCACTGTTCGAACTTCGCCCTCGCCGTCTCGCAGCTCCTCGAACAGCGGGCGCCGAGCCGCATCACGTCGACGATGGCGAAGGCCGCTCGCAATGGGAAGATCTTCATCGACTGGAGCCAGAACTCCCGCCACAAGACGACCATCGCCCCCTATTCGATGCGGGCGAAGGATCGCCCGACCGTCTCGACCCCCATCACGTGGGACGAGGTCGCCGACGGTGCCGACGGCGAACCGCTCTCGTTCGAGACGGCCGAGGTGCTCGAACGCATCGACGAGCTCGGGGACCTCTTCGAACCGACCCTCACGCTCGAGCAACACCTCCCTGCGCCGGCCGGTTGAGCATGCGGCGCAGCGACGACGGCACCACTACCTTCCGGGGATGCCCAGCACCGGAACCACTTCGCTGAGTCATGTCCCGAGCCGCCGTGCGGCCGGGCAGACCGTCTCGCTCGACGGCAGGTGGCGGGCGATTCCCGACCCGTACGAGATCGGGTCGTTCAACATCCTCGGCGAGGCCTCCCGGGCCGGGTGGTTCCGCGATCTCAAGCCGCGGCATCCCGCCGACCGGGTCGAGTACGACTTCGACACGGCGATGGAGCTCGAGGTCCCCGGCGACTGGAACACCCAGGTTCCCGAGCTGCACTACTACGAGGGGGCGCTCTGGTACCGCCGCCGCTTCACCACCGCCGACGAGGAGACGGGGCGCTCCTTCCTGCATTTCGGAGCGGTCAACCACTCGTGCACGGTCTATCTCGACGGTGAGGAACTCGGCACCCACGAGGGCGGCTACGGCCCGTTCGCGTTCGAGGCCACGGGTCGGCTGGCGCCGGGAGAGCACTCGCTCGTGGTCCTCGTCGAGTGTCTGCGCACGCCCGAGCGGGTGCCGGCCACCCGGACCGACTGGTTCAACTTCGGCGGTCTGCACCGCAGCGTCGATCTGGTCCACGTCCCCGACGAGTTCATCTCGAGCGCGTGGATCACGATGGCCGCCGACGGATCACTGGTCGGCGAGGTGAACGTCGATGGCAACGGCGCGACGACCGCCACCGTCGAGATCGTCGAGCTCGGGTTCGAGCTCGAGGTGGCGGTCAACGAGCGCTTCACCGTGGCCCCGGCCGACCTGCCCGACCACGAGCGTTGGCATCCGCGCCAACCCCGCCTCTACGAGGTCGTGTTCGCCGCCGGCTCGGATCGGGTCGTGGACTCGATGGGGTTCCGCACCGTCGAGGTGCGGGGCAGCGACATCGTCGTCAACGGCGAGGTCGTGTTCCTGAAGGGGATCTCGCTGCACGCCGAGGGCCCCTCCGGCGGTCGCCGGGCCTCGGGTGCCGACGACGCCTCGACACTGCTGCAGTGGGCCGAGGACCTCGGCGCCAACTTCGTCCGGCTGGCCCACTACCAACACGACGAGGCGATGGTCGCCGAGGCCGATCGGCGGGGCCTGCTCGTCTGGGTCGAGCTGCCGGTCTACTGGGGCATCGACTGGACCAACGAGGCGACCCTCACCAACACCCTGGAGCAGACCGACGAGCTCGTGTACCGAGACCGCAACCGGCCGTCGGTGGTGCTGTGGTCGGTCGCCAACGAGACGTTCCCCGGTGACGAACGCACCGCCTTCATCTCGCGGTTGATCGAGCGGGTGCGCGACCTCGACTCGACCCGGCTCGTCACCGCCGCGTTGTTCACCCTGCCCGGCAAGGGGCTCGAGACCCACATCGACGATCCCCTCGGCGAACTCGTCGACGTCATCGGCGTCAACCAGTACTACGGCTGGTACTACGGCGAGCGTGACGAGATTGCGTCGAATCGATGGACGTCGGAGTGGGGCAAGCCGATCATCTTCAGCGAGCTGGGCGCCGGTGCGAAGTACGGCCGGCGCGGCGACGCCGGTGAGATGTGGACCGAGGAGTTCCAGGCCGCCGTGTACGAGGCCCAGATCGAGATGATCGCGGCAAACGAGGACTGCGCCGGGCTGAGTCCGTGGATCCTCAAGGACTTCCGCACGCCGATGCGCCCGCTCGGTGGGGTGCAGGACGGCTTCAACCGCAAGGGCCTCGTCAGCGAGGAGGGCGAACGCAAGCTCGCCTTCGAGGTGCTGCGGCGCTGGTACGCGTCGCTCGACTGACCGGTCACCGTCGGTCGCGACCGGCGCTGTCGGACCGACGCCGTCCGACCGACGTCGAGGGTGTCACACCCCCTCGCGATGCTGGTCGGGTGAACCGCACCGACCGTCTCTACGCGCTCGTGGAAGAACTCCGCGCCGGCGCCCCGTTCTCGCGCACCGCCAAGGAGTTGGCCGGGATCTTCGAGGTGTCGACCCGCACGATCGAGCGAGACATCCTCGCCCTGCAGGAGGCCGGCGTTCCGATTCGAGGGGAGGTCGGGCGGCGCGGCGGGTACGTCATCGACCCGTCCGGCACCCTGCCACCGATGAATTTCACCCCGGCCGAGGCGCTCGCCGTCGCGATCGCCCTGGCCGACGAGACCGGGCCCTTCGCGGCCGCCGGCCGCCAGGCCCGTCACAAGGTGATGGCGGCGATGGGGGAGGAGGCCCGGGTCGAGACCAAGGAGATGGCGGCTCGAGTGCGGCGGTATCGGCGGCCGCGCACGCGCACCCGGCCCGACGTGCCGCTGTCGGTGCAACGGGCGATCACCGACGGCCTCGTCGTCGAGCTCGACTACATGGATCGCCACGGCATGGTGAGCGCCCGCACCATCGAGCCGGTCGGGGTGGTGTCCCTCGACGACGACTGGTACCTGGTGGGATGGTGCCGTCTGCGGGCCGACGCCCGTCGCTTCCGCCTCGATCGGATCCTGGCCGCGTCGTGCACCGACGAGGTTGCGCCGTGGCGCGACCCCGAGCGCTTCCTCGAGTTCATGCCCTGGCTGGTCGAACGGGCCGCGCCGCTCGGCTGATCGACTCCTCGGAATCGTCGGAAACCCCGACACGGGGGTGTCGCCGAGAGCCTGCATCGTTCGGTTCCACACCGACACGGAGGAATCCCATGCAGACCACCACCATCGCCAACCCGATCGGCTGGTTCGAGATCGCCGCCGGCGACATCGGCGCCTCGGAGCGCTTCTACGCCGAAGTCTTCGGCTGGAGCTTCGAGGACAGCCCGGCCGGCGACGCCTACCGGATCGCCACCGCCGGCGACGGCATCCAGGGCGGCATCACCCACGCGCCGGAGGGCGCACCCGAGCGCTACGCGATCTTCTCGATCGTGGTGCCCGACGTCGCCGAGGCCTGCGCCAAGGTGGCCGAGCTCGGCGGCTCGGTCCTCATCGGGCCGGTCGTGGTCCCGGGCGGCGGTGGGCTCACCTTCGCCAACCTGCAGGACCCCGACGGCAACCACTTCGGGGTCTTCACCCCGCCCGCCGGCTGATCCACCGCTCGCGGCGGGCCGGACCCAGCACCCGGCCCGCCGCATCGGGTGGCTACGATCCCCGGATGGCCATCACCTTCACCGCCACCCGATCCGTCCCCAAGGCCACCAAGGTCCGCGTCCGCATCGTCACCACCGATGCCGTCGAGGCCGGTGTCGACGCGATCCCGGACGGCCAGCTCGAATCCGCCGGCTTCACCGGGAAGGCCGGTGACAAGCACGTTCACCCCGACGGCAAGCGCACCGAGGTGCTGATCGGCATCGGCGCCGCCGCCAAGGTCGACACCAACACGCTGCGCCGTGCGGCCGCCGCCGCGGGTCGCGGTTTCGGTCGCTACGGCAAGCGCGGCGTCGAGCGTCCCCAGTAGGAGCTCGACGGTGCCGCCGCCCGTCAGGCGCTCGTCGAGGGCCTCGCCCTCTCGACGTACACGTTCACGACCTACAAGTCCGACGCCAAGCCGTCGAAGCTCAAGACCGTCGAGGTCGCCGGTGGCTCCGGCGCCAAGAACCAGGCGGCGCTCGACCGGGGTGCCGCGATCGCCCGCGGGCAGATGCTCGCCCGCGACTTCGTCAACGAGCCGGGCGGCACCCTCACCCCCGCCGTCTTCGCCCGCCGGACCCAGACCATGGCCAAGGAGCAGGGCCTCACCGCCAAGGTGTGGGACGAGGCCGCGATCAAGAAGGGCAAGCTCGGCGGTCTCCTCGGCGTCAACCGCGGTTCGACCCAGGCGCCCCGGTTCGTGGAGTTGACCTACACGCCGACGTCGAAGCCGAAGGGCACCCTGGCGCTGATCGGCAAGGGCATCACCTTCGACGCCGGCGGCCTGTCGATCAAGACCGGCACCGGCATGATGACGATGAAGTGCGACATGGGTGGCGCGGCGGCCGTGATCGGCGCGATGTCGGTTCTGAAGGACCTCGACGTCGCCTGTCGGGTGCGAGCGTTCGTCCCCATGACCGACAACATGCTCGGCGGCGACGCCACTCGCCCCGGCGACGTGTTGAAGATCCGCAACGGCAAGACCATCGAGGTGCTCAACACCGACGCCGAGGGCCGCCTGATCCTCGCCGACGCGCTGTCGCTCGCCTCGGAGGCCAAGCCCGACGCCATGATCGACCTCGCCACCCTCACCGGCGCGTGCATGGTGGCGCTCGGCCCGAAGATCGCCGGCCTCATGGGGAACGACGAGTCGTGGATCGAGCAGATCGAGGCGGCGTCGGACGCCACCGGTGAACGGGTCTGGCATCTTCCGCTGCCCGCCGACTACCGCAAGCAGGTCGATTCGCCCATCGCCGACATGAAGAACATCGGTGGGGCGCACGGCGGGGCGCTCACCGCCGGTCTGATCCTGCAGGAGTTCGTCGCCGACGGCATCCCGTGGGCCCATCTCGACATCGCCGGCCCGGCCTTCACCGACAGCGACGACGCCGAGATCACCAGGGGCGGTACCGGCTTCGGCGTGCGGCTGCTCGCCGAGCTCGCGGAGAACTTCACCGCGCCCTAGCTGTAGATCCCAGCAGCGTTAGTCAGCCTCTTGGAGGCGGCGGGTGGGTGTCTTGTGTCCGAGGGCGCTGTGGGGTCG
>JBCBYI010000177.1:0-8355 GCA_039815945.1 Actinomycetota bacterium
CTTCGTGACCTCGTCCGGGCGTGACTTCACCCTCGACCGGTTCCAGATCGACGCCATCGGACACCTCGACGCCGGGCGGTCGGTCCTCGTCGCCGCGCCGACGGGCAGTGGCAAGACCGTCGTGGCCGAACATGCGATCGACCGGGCGCTGAGCGAGCGCAGGCGAGCGTTCTACACCGCCCCGATCAAGGCGCTCTCCAACCAGAAGTACCGCGACCTGAGCGAACGCATCGGATCGTCGCGGGTCGGCCTGCTCACCGGCGACAACGCGATCAACGCCGACGCGGACGTCGTCGTGATGACCACCGAGGTCCTGCGCAACATGCTCTACGAGGGCCGCGATCTCGACGATCTCGCCTTCGTCGTCATGGACGAGGTCCACTATCTTGAGGACACGTTCCGCGGCCCGGTGTGGGAGGAGGTCATGCTCCACCTGCCGCCCCACGTGAAGCTGGTGTGTCTGTCGGCCACGGTCTCCAACACCGACGAGCTCGCCGGCTGGATCACCTCGATCCGGGGCGAGACCGGCTGCGTGGTCGAACGCAAGCGGCCGGTCGAACTCACCAACCTCTACGCCGTCGGCGACCGACGAGGTAACCGCCTGCACGTCCTGCCCACACTCGTCGACGGCGAGGCCAACAGCGAAGGCCATCGCTACGACCCCGATCTGCGGCGCGGCCGCCGCAACGATCGAGGCAAGCGCGACAAGAGTCCCTTCACCACCCCCTCGCGGCTCGACGTGCTCGACCACCTCGAGGACGACGATCTGTTGCCGGTGATCTGGTTCGTCTTCAGCCGGCGGGGCTGCGACGAGGCCGCCGTACAACTCGAACGGGCCGGTGCCCGCTTCACCGACACCAGCGAAGCGGACCGCATCCGGGCCATCGCCGACGAGCGGCTGAGCGGACTCCCGGCGCCGGATCTCGCGGTCCTCGACACGAGTGCGTGGCTCAACCGGCTCGAAAAAGGCATCGCCAGCCACCATGCCGGACTCGTCCCCGCATTCAAGGAGACGGTCGAGCAGTGCTTCGCCGAGGGACTCGTCCGAGTCGTCTTCGCCACCGAGACGTTGGCGTTGGGAGTCAACCTCCCCGCCCGCAGTGTCGTGATCGACAAGCTGACCAAGTTCACCGGTGAGACGCACGAGCAGCTCACCCCGGCCCAGTTCACCCAGCTCACGGGCCGCGCCGGCCGCCGGGGCCTCGACGCCACCGGCCACGCGATCGTGCCGTGGTCGCCCTTCGTACGCTTCGAGCAGGTCGCCGGGCTCGCCGCGAGTTCGAGCTTCCGGCTGCGCTCCGCCTTCCGGCCGACCTACAACATGGCAACCAACCTGCTCCAGCGCCTCGAGCCGGAGGCGGCCCGGGCGCTGTTGGCCCGATCGTTCGCCCAGTACCAGGCCGACACCGGCGTCGCCCGGCTCGAACAGCGCCTCGCCCGCGAGCGCGACCGCGAACGCGACCTCGCCGCCACCGTCGCCGAATTGCCTCCGCTCCAAGAGCCTCGTCCCGACAGCCCCGATGCGATCAGCGACGCGGTGAGCCGGCTCCGTCCCGGCGACCTCGTCGTCGACGACGACGGCCTGCGCCTCGCCGTGCTCGGCGTGAGCTGGCGCAAGGGGGGCCGGGCACGGGTCCGCCTGGTCAACGAGAGCAGCCGAGAAGTCCGGTGGAGCCTCGAGGAGCTCGAGACGGCGCCCCACACGATCGGCAAGATCGACCTGCCGTTCCCGATGGCGCCCGAGCGCCTCGACTACCGCCAAGACGTCGCCAGCCGGATCCGTCGGTCCGGCGCCGGCCAGTCGGCGCGTTCACAACGACGCCGAAAGCGACGCGACGATCCTCGGGTCGCGCTCGAACGCACCCGGGCCGAGATCACGCAGCTCGAACGCCGCGCCCGGCGCGACCAGGCGTCGATCGCCCGGCGCTTCGATGCGGTCACCGACGTGTTGCGCGACCGTGGCCATCTCGACGGATGGGCGGTGACCGAGTCGGGGCTGAGCCTCGCTGGGATCTACCACGAGGCCGACCTGCTGATCACCGAGGCCCTCACCGAGGGACTCTTCGACGGGCTCACCGCCCCCGAGCTCGCCTCGCTCGCCTCGTGTTTCACCTATGAGCACCGAAGCCCGACACCACCGCCCGATCCGTGGTTCCCGTCGCCGACCGCCATGCAGCGGTTCCGGCGGCTCGAGGAACTGTCGACATCGATCAACAAAGCCGAGCGCGGGGCGGGCATCGACGAGACCCGCTCGCCCGATCCCGGGTTCGCGCCCGTCGCCCACGCGTGGGCGGCCGGGGAGTCGCTGGCGGTCCTCCTGGGCGGCGACGACGAGATGACGGCCGGTGACTTCGTCCGCAACATCAAGCAGCTCACCGACCTGCTCGGCCAACTCGCCGCCAACGCCACCGATCCCGCCACCGCGTCGGCGGGCCGGCACGCCGGCGACGCCATCCATCGCGGGGTCGTGGCCCTCTCCGGCTCGGTTCAGGCCTCGTGAGCGTCGAGAAAGGCGCCGACTGGGGCGAGCGGGCCCAACCTCCTGCCGACCTCACGATCGTCGACGACAGCGCCGCGGCGATCGAGACCATCGCCACCGAGCGACGAGCGAATCGGCCCCTGCCGCCGATCGGCATCCGCGGCGGCGACCTGGTCCGCACGCTCGGCGGCGCCACCACGGCCGATCTGGCATCGGCCGACGAGGCGCTGCACGTCACCATCGACCTCGGCGCCGTGCTGGTGGACGGAACGCTCCACTGGTTCCTGGATCATCTGGTCGCCCGCCGGTCATGGCTGCGGGGACGGGTGCTCGTCGTGGCCAACGCCGCCTTCGTGGAGGAGTGGAACATCGCGCCGCGTGCCCACCCGGGCGACGGGCGCCTCGACACCCTCGACACGACCTCGATGTCGCTCGGCGACCGGTGGCGGGCCCGCTCCCGACTCCGGCTCGGCACCCACGTACCCCATCCCGACATCACCACCCGTCGCGTCGACGCTGCGCAATACGAGTTCGAACGACCCACCCCCGTTCGCCTCGACGGTCGCTCGGTCGGCGCCGCCCGCACGCTGAGCGTCCGCCTCGAACCCGACGCCGTCGACGTCTGGATCTGATGGGACCCCGGCGTCGACCAGCCGGTAGATTCAACCCATGGACGTCACCGAGGCCAAGGAGATCGTGCGGGCCGAGATCGATCGGCTCACGCCGACGCTCCTCGAGGTCTCACACTCGATCCACGCCAACCCCGAGCTGAACTTCGAGGAACATCACGCCCACGAGGTGCTCACCGGGGTGCTCGAGGATCAGGGTCTCGGCGTCGAACGGGGCGCCTACGACATGCCCACCGCCTTCGAGAGCCGGGTCGGCACCACCGACGGTCCCACCGTCGCGGTGCTGTGCGAGTACGACGCGCTGCCCGGCATCGGCCACGCCTGCGGTCACAACATCATCGGTTCCGCCGGGCTGGGCGCCGGACTCGCCGTCGCCAAGGTGGCCGAGGCCCTCGGTGGCCGGGTCGCGATCCTCGGCACCCCGGCCGAAGAGGGGGGCGGCGGCAAGGAGTTCATGATCCGCCGCGGGGCCTTCGACGACATCGACCTGGCGATGATGGTCCACCCCGCCGACCGCGACCTGCGCACGATGCACACGATCGCGATCCAGCAACTCGACGTGCAGTACTCAGGCCGGGCTGCCCACGCCGCTGCGGCCCCGCACGAGGGACGCAACGCGCTCGACGCCGCGGTGCTCGGCTACAACGCCGTCGCCGCGCTACGTCAACACATTCGCCCCGAGGAGCGGATCCACGGGATCTTCACCGACGGCGGCGACAAGCCCAACATCGTGCCGTCGAAAGCGGCGACCGAGTGGTACGTCCGCAGCGGCAACATGGATTCGCTAGAGGCGCTCAAGGAACGCGTGCTCGGCTGCCTGCACGGCGGCGCTCACGGCGCCGGCTGTGAGATGCATCACGAGTGGATCGACCCGCCCTTCTACGACATGATCGACAACCATCCGCTGCTCGACCTCTACGTCGAGAACGCCATGGCCGTCGGGCGTCATCCGCTGCCCGAGGCCGAGGGCGCGATGGTCGTCGGCTCGACCGACATGGGCAACGTGAGCTACTCGGTGCCGTCGATCCATCCGATGATCAAATCGGCGCCCGAAGGCACCCCGATCCACACGCCCGACTTCGAGGTCTACGCCGGCCGTGAGGACGGCGACCGTGCGGTGATCGACGGTGCGCTCACCATGGCGCTCACCCTGGTCGACTGTCTGGCGAGCGGCGAGACCCGCGACGCGATCCGCGGTGCGTTCCCGGGCACCGCATAAAGTCTCGACCCGATGACGGTCTACATCGCCGAAGAGTTCACCGCCGAGGAAGCCGACGTCCTCCGCCGCTACTTCACGAACCTCGACCAGCCCGTCTTCGCCCTCGTCAACCTGCCCGAGGTGGTCAAGGGGGCCCTGTTCGCCCGCTATTCGCGTACGGCGCTGAGTTTGCGCCGGCTCTTCTTGAAGGAGTTCGTCGGCGAACTCGACATCGAGGGCGACCAGTCGATCGACGCCACGATCGGACTCCGACGGGCCGAGGAGCTCTACGACAAAGTCTTCTTCGAGTACGGCGACGACTCCGTCGCCCAGCTCGGCGGTGTGCACCTCGCCTGTGAGCAGGCGTCCAACGTGTTGACCAAGGTGCTCGAGTGGGGACGGCTGATGTCGTACCTCGAGCAGTCGACCCGCTACATCGCCTACGACCAGCGCCTCGGCGGCCGCTACCGCTACTACCGCGATCCGGAGTTGCTGAGTTCGGAGTTCGGCACCCGCTACGTCGCCGACATGGACCGCATGTTCGACGCGTACTCGGCCCTGATCCCGCAGCTGCAGGAGTTCTTCCGCGACGCCCAGCCAAAGGATCCGAACGACTCCGATTTCGCCTATCGCTCGGCCATCAAGGCCCGGGCCCTCGACGCCATCCGCGGCATGTTGCCGGCGGCGTCGCTCTCCAACGTCGGCATCTACGGCACCGGCCAGGCCTACGAGGCGCTGCTGTTGCGGATGCGAGCCCACCCGCTGCCTGAGGCTCGCGCCTACGCCGACCTGATGCTCACCGAGCTGCGCAAGGTCGTGCCCTCGTTCCTCAAGCGGGTCGATCTGCCCGAGCGGGGCGTCCGCACCTCGGCGTACATGGCCGACACCCGGGAGTCGATGGAGGCGCTCAGCGAGCAAATCTTCGGTGACGAGATCGGGGGGCCCGTCGCCGACGACGTCGTCGATCTCGTCGATTTCGACCCCGACGGCGAGATCAAGATGGTCTCGGCCATGCTCTACCCGCACTCGTCGCTGTCGGAGCGGGCGATCGAAGCCCGCGTCCGCAACATGACCGTCGACGAGCGGGTCGCCGTGGTTCGGGCCTACGTCGGAACCCGAGCCAATCGGCGCCAGCGTCCCGGGCGCGCCTTCGAGCGCACCGACTACCGCTTCGACGTCTTGTCGGACTATGGCGCCTTCCGCGATCTCCAGCGTCATCGCATGCTCACGATCGACTGGCAGCCGTTGTCGCCTCGCCACGGCTTCGTCCGCCCGCCCGCCGTCGACGCCGCCGGCCTGGTCTCGGAGTTCGATGCGGTCATGGACCGATCCGCCGCCTTGCACGACCTCCTTCACGAGGACTTCCCCGACCAGGCCTCGTATGCGGTGTCGCTGGCCTACCGGGTGCGCTACTCGATGCAGTTCAACGCCCGAGAAGCGATCCACATGTTGGAGCTGCGCACGAGCCCGCAGGGCCACGAGGCGTACCGTCGGGTGTGCCAGCGCATGCACGTCGCCATCGCCGAGGTGGCCGGCCATCGCGCCGTCGCCGAGGCGATGACCTTCGTCGACCACTCCGGTGAACCCACCCTCGGCCGCCTCGACGCCGAGCGGCGCGCGGAGGAGAAGCGGCAGGGGCGCACCGGCGCCTGACCGAGCCGTTGTGCGCGGCCCCGACCGGCCGCTACCGTGACACCAGCGCGGGCGGAGCCGTCGGAGGCTCGTCGTGCGTCCCCCAGTTCCTTCTCTACCGTCAGTGCCCTCGCCGTGTTCGCCGCGGCGTGCCTGTTCGCGACCACCAGCGTCACCGTGTCGGCCGGCGACACCCTCTCCGAGATCGCCGAAGACCACGGCGTGAGCGTGGCCGAGCTGGTCGCATGGAACGAGCTCGACGATCCCGACCGGATCGTGGTCGGCCAGGTGCTCTCGCTCGAGGGCTCGTCGACGTCGTCGGCCGACGGCGGTCGCCACGTCGTGACGGCGGGGGAGACCCTGTCGATCATCGCCGCCCGGTACGGCGCGACCGTGGCGGCGCTCGTCGAAACCAACGGACTCGAGGATCCCGACCTGATCCGGGCGGGGGAGACCCTTCGCATCGGCGCCGGACCCACCACTGCGACCGACCGCCCGGCTGGGCCCAGCCCGACCGCGCACGTCGTGCTTCCCGGCGAGACCCTGTTCTCCATCGCCCGCGCCCACGGGGTGACGGTCGCGGGGATCGTCGAGGCCAACGATCTCGACGATCCCGATCGCATCCGCAGCGGCGCCACGCTCGTCCTTGCGGTCCCCGGCGCAACCCCGGCGCAACCGACACCCGAGCCGACTCCAGCGCCAGCACCGTCGCCTGCGCCCGCACCGTCGCCCGCCGACCCTGCGCCGACGACCACGACGACCACCGCCCCGCCCTCCACGACTCCGCCCGCCACCACGACGGTCGCGCCGTTGACCACCACACCAAGCCGCGGCGACGGGGCGGGACCCCTCGCAGCAGCGTTCGATCGATGGTCGCAGAGCTATGGCGTGCCCCGAGATCTGGTCGAGGCGATCGCATGGCATGCGTCGGACTGGCAGCCGTCGGTCACCGGCGACGACGGCCGCCTCGGCATCGGGCAGCTGACGCCGGCCCAGGTCGACCTGATCGAGAGCCGGCTCCTCGGCCTCGATGTCGACCCCCTCGATGCATCGGACGGGGTGCGGCTGATGGCCCGCTACGTGCGCTACCTGCGCGATCGCACCGACGACGACCGGGAGGCGCTCATCGCGTACCGACAGGGCCTCTCGTCGTTCCTCGACGATGGGCCCACGAGCGAGGCGGTTGTGTTCGCCGATGCCGTGCTCGCCATCCACGCCCAGCGGCGCTGACTCGGCCATGATCCCGGGGTCTCGCGGCCCGTGGCACCCGTCACCGACGGATTTGCGCGACTCAACGTTGCGCAGCCCGGCGGAGTGTCTATGCTCCGCCGCAACCCCCCGAATTCAGGTACGACATGTCTGACGACGAAATCATCGAAGAAGAGGAACTCGACGAGGAGGAACTCGACGAGGACGAACTCGACGAGGGCGAGCTCGAAGACGACGACATCGGTGAAGAGTTCAGCGGCGACGAGGATGACGACGACGAGGACGACGAGGACGACGAGGACGACGTCGCCACGCCCGCCCGTCCCGCCGATGACGACGACGATGACGACGAGGACGACGTCGAGGCCGACCTCGACGCAATCCTCAAGGATCGCATCGCCGCCGGCGACGACGAAGACGACGAGGACGAAGACGAGCAGGCGCCCGCCAAGAAGCCGGCGGTCGCGCCCGGCGACGCCGAGCCTGTCCAGGCCCGCCAGGAGAACGAGTTCTCCTGCCCCCACTGCTTCTTGCTGGTGAATCCGGCATCGGTGATCGACGGCGAGTGCCCCCACTGCGGTGGCCCGGTCTGAGGCCGTCATGAGCAACGACACCGACGACGTCACCACCCGCCTCCTCGACGCCTTCGTCTACGTGCCGCTCGGCCTCGCGCTCGAAGCCAAGGACATGCTCCCGAAGCTCGCCGAGCGGGGCCGCGGCCAGGTGGCGCTCACTCGTCTCGCCGGCACGGTTGCGGCGCGGCGCGGCCAGTCCGAAGCGGTGAAACTGGTCGACGACCTGCGCTCCGGGGTCGAGGCGTTCTTCGCACCCGGTTCGGCGGCGGTCGATCGCTACGCCGACGACAACCCCAGCGATGACCATCTGCCGATCGCTGAGTACGCCGACCTGACCGCAGTCGAGGTCATCCCGCTGCTGGCGGAGCTCGACGACGACCAGCTCGACGCCATCGAGGTGTTCGAGAAGGCCAACCGCAACCGCACGACGGTGCTCAACCGCATCCGGCAACGCCGGAGCTGATGCAGGTCGCCGCCCGCATCGCCGGCGCCGACGACCTCGCGGTCCTCGCTGCGATGGCGGCCGCGGCCATCGCGGAACTCACGCCGGTGCGCGGGGGAGCGGTCTGGTCCCAGACCGACGCCCGCACCGAGCCGCTCGACGCCGGCCTCCAGGCCGACATCGCCGACCAG
>JBCBYI010000178.1:0-8327 GCA_039815945.1 Actinomycetota bacterium
GGGCGCCGCCGGCGTGGTTCCGGCCGCACGGGCCTGGATGACCTGCTCGACGTCGTTGCGGGTGATCCGGCCACCGAGGCCGGTGCCGGTGATCTGGCTCGCGTCGAGACCGTTGTCGGCGATGAGTCGACGCACGACAGGCGACAGGATCAACCCGTCGGTCGCCGCCGACACCGGCGCCGCGGCCGGCTCGGGAGCCGGAGCGGGCGCCGGCTCAGGTGCCGGGGCGGGTGCGGGTGCGGGTGCCTCGGCGACCGGGGCGGGAGCGGGCTCCGGGGCCGGAGCCGGTTCGGGAGCGGGCTCCGGGGCGGTGGCCGCCTCGGGGGCCGGCGCCGCGGTCGGCGCGTCGTCGCCATCACCGACGCGGCACAGAACCTGACCGACTTCGACGATGTCGCCCTCCGCCGCAAGGATCTCGGTGACGACACCGGCGACCGGCGAGGGCACCTCGGAGTCGACCTTGTCGGTCGAGACCTCGAAGAGGATCTCGTCCATGGCGACGGTGTCGCCCACGTTCTTGAACCATTGGGTGATGGTTCCTTCGGTGACGGTCTCCCCGAGCTGGGGCATGGTCACGTCGGCCATTGGGCTTCTCTCTCTGTCTTTGGTGGGGGATCAGCCGTGGAGGCCACGGCCGGTGAGCGAGAGCACGGTCTCGCCGAACAGCTCACTCATGGTCGGATGGGGCTGGATGAAGGCGGCCACGTCGTCGACGGTGGCCTCCCAGTTGACGGCGAGGTATCCCTGGCCGAGTTGTTCGGTGACCCACGGGCCGACCATGTGCACGCCGAGGATGCGGCCGCCGGTGCCGTCGGGACGCTTCTCGGCGATGACCTTCACGAGGCCTTCGGTGTCGCCGACGATCTTGGCCCGGCCGTTGCCGACGAAGTGGTGCTTGGAGGTGACGACGTCGAAGCCGGCCTCCTTGGCCGATGCCTCGGTGTGGCCGGCGAACGCCACTTCGGGATGGCAGTAGATGCACCACGGCGTGCCGTGGTGATCGAGCGGCGCCGGTTCCTCACCGAGGATGTCGCGGATGGCGAGCATGCCCTCGGCGAACGCGACGTGGGCCAGCTGCGGCGTGTTCACGAGATCGCCGACCGCCCACACGCCGGCCTCGGCGGTGCGACAGCGCTCGTCGACCTGGACGAAGCCTCGCTCGTCGACGCCGACGGCGGTGGCGTCGAGGCCGAGCAGGTCAGCGAAGGGACGACGTCCGACCGACACGATGACCGCGTCGACCTCGAGGGATTCGCCGTCGCCGAAGTGGACCGTGGTGCCCGAGCCGTCGGGCTTCGGCGTGTGGCCGCTGACCGCGACGCCGGTGCGGGTGGTGATGCCGCGCTTCTTGAACGACCGCTCGACGACCTTGGTGGCGTCCGCGTCGCAGCCGTTGAGGATCTGCGGCAGCGCTTCGAGCACGGTGACGCTGACGCCGAGGTCGCCCATCATCGAGGCGAACTCGCAGCCGATCGCCCCGCCGCCGATGACGACAGCCGAGCCGGGCAGCTTCGGCATCGAGAGGACCTCGTCGGAGGTCATGACGACGGTGCCGTCGACCTCGAAGCCGGGGATGGTGCGAGTCGTGGATCCTGCAGCGAGGATCACCGCCTTGCCCTGCAGCGTGAGCTCGCCGGACTCGCCACCGCTGACGGTGACGGTGCGGTCGGCGCCGAGCGAACCCTTGCCGTCGTAGACGGTGACCTTGCGCTGCTTGAGCAGGCCGGACAGGCCGCCGACGAGCTGGTCGATGATCGACTGCTTGCGGGTGAGGGTGGTGCCCCACTCGATGGTCGGCGCCGAGGCCTGGACCCCGAAGTCGGCCGCATGGCTGACCGTGCGGAAGACGTGGGCCGTCTCGAGCAGTTCCTTGGCCGGGATGCACCCGACGTTGAGGCACGTGCCGCCCATGATGTTGTATTCGATCAGACCGATGTCGAGCCCGATCCCCGCCCCGTAGAGCGCCGCGGCGTAGCCGCCGGGACCCCCGCCGATAACGATGACGTCGTGTTGTGCGTCCGTCGCACTCACCTCCTCGGTATGGCGCCGAGCCTATCGGCCCGTCACGAGATGATCTGGTAGAGCTGGAACGCGGACGCGAGCAGAATCGCCATGCCGCACAGCGCCGAGAGCAACAGGAGTTTTCGGGTACTCACGAGTGTCGGTCCTCCAACAGTCTCGACCCAGGGGATGACCGCAAGTATGGCCCGTCGACCCCCTACTCTGTCACCCGTGATCTTGAACCGCCGCCGAGTCCTACTCCCGAGCCTGATCGCGGTCCTCGCGCTCGTGGCCGTGGCGTGCAGCAGCGGCGAGTCGACCACGACCGAGGCCGCCGACGACACCGGCGCCGCCGGGTCGGGTTCCGCCGAGAACACCGACGACGCGACCGCCGACCACTCGTCCGACGCCGGTGCGAACGTCGCCGGGAGCGACACCGACGACGCCGTCACCGTCGAGCCCGGCTCCACCGACGCCGCCAACGCCATGTGGCCCCACGACTTCGTGGAGGACACCGTCGGCGGTGGGCTCATCGACGCCAACGATCTGCAAGGTCAGGACGTGATCTTGTGGTTCTGGGCGCCGTGGTGACCGACGTGTCGTCGTGAAGCCCCTGCGGTCGCAGCGGTGCAAGAACTCTACGAAGGCCGAGCCACGATCATCGGCGTCGCCAGCCGTGACGGGATCGAGCAAATGGAGGCGTTCGTCGCCGAAACCGGTGTCGACGGCTTCGCCCACGCGGCCGACGTCGACGGTGACATCTGGGAGACCTACGACATCGGCAGTCAGCCGGCGTGGGTCTTCATCAACGATGACGGGACCTTCGATGCCCGCCTCGGTGCGTTGGGTGAGGACGGCCTCTCCGAGCGCATCGACGAGCTCCTCGCCTCCTGAACATCGTCCACGCAGCGGCCACGGTCCACCTCCCACACCACCACACTGCGTGGTTGTTTGCTACACTTTGCGTGACCTACTGTCCGTGCTAGACCAAGGTCGGTTGCCGGTGGACTGACGGAGCGCGAGGAGGTGAGTGGCGCGATGGATCCTTTGTTGCCCGACGCGCCCGAGCGCACCGACGCCGGGGGTCGGCCCCTCGATCGCAACGCCCGAGCGGCCGTCACCGCGCTGGCCCGCGCGCTCGAGGTCTTCGACCGGCCGGCCGCCCGTCGTGCCGCCCTTCGCGCCCAACTCGCCGACCGCATCGCGGTCGCTGCCGGCACCCCGATCCACGACCGCGTCGACGCGATCACCGGGTCGTTGATGTCGGAGATCGGCATCTTGTTGACCCATGTGCGCCCGGTCGGCACGGTCGACATCGTGCCCGACCCGGCCTCGGCCGTGCTGTCGGCCACCATGCTCGATCGTCTCCCCGGCCTCACCGGCACGAGCGACGCAGTGCGCCACCAGTTCGAACGGTGGGACGGCAGCGGCGGGCCCCACGGCAGCCGCGGCCCCGACATCCCGCTGGCCGCTCGCCTGCTCGCCCTCGCCGCCACCCTCGTCGGCCATCCCGCCGCCGGCCAGGCCCCGAATTGGACCGCCCGTCGACGTCGGGTCGACGAACTCCTCGGCACCGCCCTCGATCCCGATCTCGGTGCTGCGTTCGCCCTCGAACTCGAGTCCGGCGAGCCGCTTCCCTCCTCGGCCACGCTCGACGAGGTGATCGACGGTCTCGAACGGTTCGTTCCGCCCGAGCGCGACTCGCCGGTCGAGGCGCTCGTGTCGATCGGTGCCGCCGTGCGCGCCGCCGATCGCATGGACGAGGTCCTGATGGTCATCGCCGAGCAGGCCAAGCGGGCGCTGTCGGCGAACTCGGTGAGCATCAGCCGAGCCGAACTCGACGGCACACCTCGGCTCGAGACGCTCGTGAACGCGGGCGCCACCGGCGACATCGAGCGCTATCCGGTCAACGAATTCCACAACGAGATCGATCGGCCCGGTCTCGCCCAGTTGTTCGCAGGCGACGGCTTCGTGCGTTCCGTCGACGAAGGCCGCGCCGACGACGAGGGCGTCATCTCGCTGCATCGGCGGGGTCTGCGCTCCGAGGCGTCGTGGCCGATCGTCATGGGTGACCGGGTGTGGGGGGTCGTGTCGGCCACCACCCGCGCAGCGGGCAACGTGCTCGACCACGACCACCTCGCCACGCTCCGCCTCGTCGCGACCCATGTCGCGGCCGCAGTGGCCCAAGCCGAACGCATCGCCGAGTTCGAAGAGCTCGCCCTGCGCGATCCCCTCACCGGCCTCGGCAACCGTCGGGTGCTCGAGGAGAAACTCACATCGATCTTCGACCGCAGTGCGATCGACCGCCAAGACGTCGCCCTGATCATGTGCGACGTCGACGGTCTCAAGGTCGTCAACGACACCCGCGGTCACGCAGCCGGCGACACCTTGCTCGTCGAGGCTGCCCAGGCGCTCAGCGAGGCGGCCGCCACAGTCGCCAACTCGACCACCTGTCGCATCGGCGGCGACGAGTTCTGCATCGTTCTCGACGGCGGCGGCATGTTGTCGGCCGAGCCCGTCGCCACCATGGCCCTCCGGCTCTTCGCCGAGTCCGGCCCGGACCGCTCGCTCTCGTCCGGCATCGCGTTCGCCACGCCCGAGATCGTCAGCCCCGGCGAACTGCTGCGGGCCGCCGACGAGGCCCAGTACGAACAAAAACGCCTCCGCAAGGGCCTGCCGCCGCTCACGGAGCTGCCGCTCGACGGCGAACGGCGACGCACCCGGCGCAAGCCTTAGGCGAGCACCTCGTCGATCACGGCGACGGCGTCATCCAGGTCGCCATAGCCGAGCCGGTAGACCGGCACGTCGTTGGTCAGCGCGACGAGAACAGCGAAGACATCGGCGCCGCCGGCCGTGAAGTCGAAGGCCTGCCCGAGCAGGGTGTGCAGCGCCTCGGTGCCGCTCACCCGGGCCAGGCGGGTGGTCGCGCCGGCTCGCCAGTGGGGACACACGATGGCCGTCACCTCGGCCGCGCCTGCGGCCGACCCGAGCACGGCGGGGTCGAGGTGCCACTCGCGTCGTCCGATCCGCCCGGCGAGGGCCCCCTCACACCGAGGCGCGAGTTCGGGGAACAGGCCGAAGGATCCGGGGTCGAGGGCGATGGCTTTGGGGAAGGGCCGGACCCGACCGTGGAGGTCGACCGCGGCCGCCTCGTCGGTGAGGTACCCGAAGCCGGCGGTCACGAGCGCGGTGGTCAGCGTCGACTTCCCACGGTTCGAGGCGCCGGGGAGCACGACGGCTCGTCCGTCACGAGCGACGGCGCCTGCGTGGAACACGGCGTGGTGAGGCACGCTGGCGACGGCCAGGTCGTTGATCTCCGAGACGGCCCTCAACACGGCGCCGACCCGACTCCCCACCGGAGCGACCGTGCCCGACGAACTCTCGACCACCCAGGTGCCGTCGCCTCGATCGTCGACGGCGATCCACGCATCGGTGACCGTCGGGGCCGGTGTCGTACGGAGCGGCGCGACCACGTCGTCGAGCCAGCGGGCGACCTCGGTGTCGGACGAGTGGATCCGCACCGACGTGTCGAGCGCACGGAACGGATCACCGCCCGGCGACGTCGGGGCCGGAGCCGGGATCGACACACGGGGCCGGGGACGGCGGTCGTCACCGACGAGACCGTCGGCCACGAAGCGATCGATCATGCGCTCGACATCGCCACGGATCGCAATCGGGTCGGCGCCGAACACCGACGCGACCTCGTCGGTGAGTTGACCGATCGTCGTCGGTCGGGCGAGACGCGACCAGACCGCGTCGGCGGATTCGTTCAGGACGTGCAGCCGGCGGTCGTGTTCGTTGAAGAGCACGACCGACCCGTCGACCCGCCCGGCATGGACCCCGGCCTTCGGCGTCGGCGTGACCACCGCGAGCGGAGTCATCGGCCGGCCGCCAGTCGACGAGCGCGCACCCGCTCACGGGCCGTGGGCAGTGCGATCAGCACCAACAGCAGCGGGGTCATCATCGTGCGCTGTCGCGTGAGGATCCCGAAGTTGCCGAGGGCGGAGAACAAGAACACGAACGTGCCGACGAAGGCGACGACATAGCCGACGTAGGCCTCCTGGCGCAGATGGCGCAGGGCGGCGACCAGGCGGGGAACCGCACCGAACAAGAGCACGGCGAGCACCAGACCCTCGACGGCGGCGACGAGGCCGGGTGCCGAGGTCGCCTCGTGCGGGAACGGCCGCAACAGTACGGTCGTCACGCCCCACGGCACGTCGGCGACGGAGTCGATCCGGGCCGCGACGAACGAGGAGCCGCCCTGGGCCGAGCGGTAGTTGGCCAGGTCGAGCGCGGCGCTGACGCTCGACACGTTGAGATCCTCGACCTGGAACAGTCGCTCCACCGCATCCGAGAGCACCGACCCGAAACCCATGAGCGCGGCGACGAGCGCCAGACGCACCCCGATGCCGCTGGTCGCATCGCGTCGCGAGTGCAAGATGAGCGCGGCCGCCGCGGCGGTGATCGCGATCAGCGCGACGTGGGGGCGGACCATGCCGGTGATCGCGAGGCCGACCAGCGCGGGAACGGCCGATCGGTACCGACCGGTGAGGAGACGGGCGAGGCCGTAGGCGGTGAGCCCCAATCCGAAGGTCACGACCGCTTCCTTGCCGGTGCTCGACGGCCAGTAGGCGAGGCTCGGCCACAGCATCAACACGACGGCGTATCGGCCGGGGTCGACCGACGGCAGCGCGTGCACGAAGGCCCGGACGTAGAAGGCGAGACCCAGGAACCCGAGCAGGGCGAACACGACGAACGTGGCGAACTCGTCACCGAAGGTCACCAACTGGATCAGTCCCGTGAGGTAGCGGACCGAGCCGGTGCCCGGGATGGCCCGGCCCGGATCGACGAAGAAGTCGAAGTCGCGGAAGCTGTCGGCGAGCGATCGGCCCACCACGTGATAATCGACCGAGTCCTGGCGCAGCTCGTAGCGGGGCAGAACCAAGAGGAACTTCAGGCCGAGACCGACCCGCAGCACGTTCTCCAGATCGGTGTCGTGTCGGTTCTTCGACAGGCGGACCAGCAGCGGCCGCGAGCCGAACAACACGAGCAGCACGAGCGCGGCGCCGGCGATGCTGACCCGGCCGAGCGCTGCGACACCGACCGTCGCAACCGCCGCGAGCGTCACCAGGACCCAACCGAGCGGCCCGGCCCAGGCGAGCCGTTCGTACTTCGGAGGTGGGGCGAGTTCGCTCGGCCGCGGGAAGGCGTGACGAGGGGCGATGTCGGTCTCGGACGACACGGGACTCACCCGCCGGTCCGGACCTCGGCAGGGACGTCCTCGGCCGGAGCCGGTTCGGCGTCCTTGCGGCGACGCTTCTTGGTCTTCGACGACGGCACGAGATACGGGTCGTCGTCGCTGTAGTAGTAGTCCGCCGAGTTCGGGACGTCTCGGGTGCCGACCAGCGCGACACCCAACGGGGGACGGCCTCGCCGCTCGAGAAGTTCGGTGGCCCGGGCCGCCGCCTCGGCCTTGGTGTTGCCGGCGCTCACGACCAAGACCACGTGATCGCAGACGCCGAGCAACTCGGCCGCGTCGTTGGTCGTCAGGATCGGGGCGGTGTCGAGCAGGATCACGTCGAAGCGGTCACGGGCCCGCTCGACGAGCCGGCGCTGGGCACCGACGACGTCGCTCGGCGACGCGTCGGCATCGTTCGGGGTGACCTGGGTGACCATCTGCACACCGGGGACGTCGGTGACGTTGAGGCGCTGGGCGGCGGTCGGACCGCCGAGGTAGCGATGCAGGCGCGGGCGACGGAAGTCGCAGTTGACCGCGAGGACCCGCCGGTCGCCTTCGGCCATGACCGCGGCGAGATTCGAGATCGTCGTCGTCTTGCCTTCGCTCGGGGCGCCCGAGGTGATGAGCACCACGATCGCGCCGTCGCGAGCCCGGCCCGCTTCCTTGTCGACCGCGTGGGCGTAGTCGATCGCCGAGCGGAGCGCCCGGAACGACTCGGCCGAACGAGACCGCGGGTCGGCTACCGAGATGATGTCGGTGCGCTTGCGGTCGCCGCGGCTGAGCGGCGGGACCTCGGCGAGTACGGGGAGGTCGAGCGTGCGCTCGACGTCGTCCTTGCGCCGCAGTCGAGAGTCGAGTCGCTCGGTGAACTGCACGTACCCGACGCCGAGCGCTCCGCCGAGACCGAGGCCGAGGGCGATGCGAACGAGCGGGTTGTCGGTGAGCCCGGAGGTCGACGAGGTGCTACTCGAGGTGGACGGGGCACCGGTACCGATGTTGTCGGCGTTGCCGGTGATCACGTTCGCGCCGGCCGCGCCCTCGCGTACCCGGGCGTCGTAGTCGCGTTCGCTGATCTCCTGGGCCGAGG
>JBCBYI010000179.1:0-8292 GCA_039815945.1 Actinomycetota bacterium
TGCGCCGCCGCCGTGAGGCCCGCGTCGCGGGCGACCCCCTCGGCCGCACGGAACTGGCGTGGGACGACGCGACCGATGCCCTGCGCCTCGTCGGCATCGTGGCGGCACCGGCGGAGACGCCGGTCGAGTTCGCCTCCCGGGCGATGCGGCATCACCGAACGGTCGGTCCCGTCGACGAGCTCGCGTCGGCCGTCACCGTCCTGCGCTATGCGGACCCGGTCGACCCGGTGCCGGTCGCGCTGGAAGCCCGTCGGGCCGCCACCGTCATCGCGGAGGAATGCCGAGCGCAGGTGCCGAGCACGAAGCGGTGGGGCGACGCCCTCGACCCGAGGACGATCTCGCTCAACTGATCGCCCGGCGTACCGGGCGCCGGATCAGGCCTGCTCTTCGCCCTCGGGGCGGTTGAAGCGATCGCGCATCTTGGCGCCGGCATCGCCGAACGCGTCCTTGAAGCCGGCGCTGCTGCGCATGCCGGAGGTCATCTGCTCGAGGCCGGCGCGCCCGAGCTTGTGGAGGTTGTCAAAGCCCCACAGGAGGCTCAACAACATGATGAGCACGCCGACGAACGAGAACACGAAGGACGTCGAGAGCAATGCGACCATGGCGACCGTGCCGACGACGAACCCGAACGTCGCCCACTTGAGGTTGCGGAAGGCGTGCGTGTAGATCGTGGTCTGGGAGACCTCGCGCGCGAGCTCAGGATCACTCTCGTAGAGGTGATCTTCGATTTCGCTGAGAATGCGCTGCTCGTCCTCGGAAAGCGGCACCGTCGGCTCCTTCGTGGGGTCCTGCCAGTCTCGCACAACCCATACCCCCAAAACAACGCGGGGGTCCAGGATTGCCATCGTCACGACGGTGTCGATCCTGAGGACTCCCGCCTCACCGGGTGAGATCGTCGGGCCCCCACTGCTGTTGTCCCGGCACCATCCGGTCGAGCGGCCGACCCGGGCGAGCGAGTGTCGCAGGACCGATCGCATCGCCGCCGAAGCGATCCCGGATGGCCTCCACGATGTCGTCGGTCTCGTTGCGACCCGGCCCCGCGGCGTCGTCGAAACTCAGCTGCTGGGCCACCGGCTCGCCCAACTGGCTGACGCTCACGCCGAGCAGACGGACCCCCGGATCCACGTCGACTTTCGCCAGCAGCGACTCGGCCGTACTGCGGATGACGTTCGCCTTGTCGGTCGGCTCGACGATCGTCGCCGAACGGGTGATGGTCGTGAAGTCGCCGAACCGGATCTTGAGCTGGATCGTGCGACCGACCACGCCAGAGGTGTGCAGGCGGGTGGCGACCGCGTCGACCATGCGGATGAGCTCGCGGCCGAGCACCTCTCGGTCGGTGAGATCCCGGGGGAAGGTCTCCTCGTGGCCGATCGACTTCGATCGGGGGTCGACCACGACCGGTCGAGGATCACGGGCGTTCGCGAGCTGGTGCAGGTGGGTGCCCGACGCGGAGCCGAGCGCCGTGGTCAGCCGACTCAGCGGCTGGGCGGCGAGATCACCGATCGTCTCGATACCGATCCGGGCGAGCCGCTCCCCCGTCTTCGGCCCGACCCCCCACAGTTCACGGACGGGCTTGGGGTGCAAGAACGCGAGCTCTCGCCCCGGCTCGATCACGTGCACCCCCGATCCGAAGATCGGGCCTCGTTCGCTCGCCCGGGGTTTGGCCTCCTCGGTGGCGAGCTTGGCCAGGAACTTGACCGTCGCGACCCCGATCGAGCAGGTCAGGCCCTCCTGATCGAGGATGCGGCGCCGGATCTCCCGGGCGATGTCGACGGCGGCGCCCCGGTTGCGCAACGCCCCGCGAACGTCGAGGAAGGCCTCGTCGAGCGACAGCGGTTCGACATAGGGGGTGACGTCGGCGAAGACCGCCATGACCCGGCTGCTCACCTCGGCGTAGTAGGCGTGATCGCCGGGGAGGAAGACGGCGTGGGGGCACAGGCGACGGGCTCGACTCGTCGGCATCGCCGAATGGATCCCGTAGCTGCGCGCGACATAGCTCGCCGCGGCGACGACCCCGCGGTCGCCGGTTCCGCCGACCACGACCGGCTCGTGGCGCAGATCGGGGCGGCGCAAGAGCTCGCACGAGACGAAGAACGCGTCCATGTCGACGTGGACGAAGCCGAGGGTCCCGTCGGGAGGCGGGCCCTCGAAGGCGACGTCGGTCATGGGTCGTGGCGGACCGCTCGGAGGTCGCTCGGCCGTTCCCCGATCGCGTCGTAGCGGAAGTGCCGGGGGTCGGCCCACGGATCGATGAGCCATTCGGCCAACGGGTCGGCCACCCAGGCCGGGCCGGTCTGCACCCGGTCGTGGGCGAGCGGGTGATCAAGGAACTCGCCGTCGTGCACGATGCCGTCCGGGTCGTCGAAGCGGAGATCGCCGCTGAACGACCGTGCTTCGTGGACCTCGACCATCAGGTGCATGTCGAGGTCGACGAAGGTGACTTCGACGGTCCATCGCAGGGCGTGCCAGTCGTGGACGATCAGCCCGGTCTCTTCGGTGACCTCGCGGCCCAGGGCGATCAGCGGGGTCTCGCCCTCGTCGATCACGCCACCGGGGGTCGACCAGTCGATCGAGCCGTTGCGCCGTCGGTTGGCCACGAGCAGGAGCCCGCGGCTGTCGGCGAGAATTCCTCCGGCGACCTGCCATCGACGCATGCCGCCAGCATGGCAGGCATCGGCGGGGTTCGGCAGCTCAGCTGCTGGGGTTCGTCTCGACGGCGGCGTCGCCGACGTCGGTCGCCGTCGGGTTCACCTCGACGGCGCCCCCGACACCGATGTCGGTCGCGGCGCTCGCTGGGGCGACGCCCGTCATCGACAGCGCACCGCTGCTCGACTGCTCGGTCGCAACGGGGCTCTGGACGGCGTCGTCGGTCTCGGCGACGAGCAACAGCACGCCCGAGGACACTGCGGCGATCACCACACCGATGATCGGCATCAGCATCCGGCGCCGAATCCGCTGTTGGTCGCGAGCGACGGCGTCCTGGTCGGCCATCAGGGCCAACAGACGCTGCTCGACCACGTCGGTCGAGAGCCCGAGCGCAGTGGCCAACACGTCGACGTCGACGTCGCGCAGGCCGACCTTGGTGCCGAGCGGCAACTCGCGAAGGTGGTACACGAGCGCGAGGTAGCGAGCGAGCACCCCGTCGGCTCCCACGAGTTCGCCCGGCACGGCGACGTCGTGGCCGTCGATCGAGACGTGCGACTCGTCGAGATCGATGACGAGCTGGGAGCGGGCGGGCAACAGCCCGGCTTCCTCGACGCCGTACAGCGCCACGAGGCGGGTCAACAGTTGATCGTCGACGAGTCGGCGGCCGTGCTCGATGTCGTCGAGGTCGACAACGGTCAGGCCGGTGCCGGCGGCGAGTTCCCCGAGTTCGAGTCCGGCCGAGACCCGAGACTGTCGCAACAGGCCGCCGAGGCGGCGCGGCGGGACGAGCGTGGCCGAGGGGGTTCGCATGGCCTGCCCGTCGGCGTTCAGCGACCGATCCTGAGGATTCGGTCCCGGAACGCCCACCAGGTGACGAGCACGAGCGCCTCGACCACGATGCGGCTCGACATCTTCGACTCGCCTCGAATCCGGTCGGTGAACGAGATCGGCACCTCGACGATGCGCCCGCCGGTGTTGAGCACCCGGTACGCCATCTCGATCTGGAATCCGTAGCCGTCGGCCTGCACGGTGTGGAAGTCGATTTCGGCCAATGCGGGGGCCTTGTACGCCCGGTATCCGCTGGTCGCGTCGTTGACCTCGATGCCGAGCACGCCCGCGGCGTAGCGGTTGCCCCAGCGCGACAGGGCCCGTCGGTACCACGACCAGTCCGGGATCGACCCGCCCGGGATGTAGCGGCTGCCGAGTGCGAGATCGGCGCCGTCGGCCACCGCCGCCAAGAGCGACGGCAGGGCGGCGGGGTCGTGGGAGAGGTCGGAGTCCATCTCGACCATGACGTCGAAGCCCGATGCGAGGCCGTGGCGGAAGCCGTCGCGGTAGGCCGAGCCGAGGCCGGACTTCGCGGGACGGCGCACCACGTCGACGTCGCCAATCTCGTCGGCGACGGCGTCGACGAGGTCGGCGGTGCCGTCGGGGCTGGAGTCGTCGACGACGAGGATCGACGCGTCGGGCACCGCGGCGCGCAGACGGCGGAGGACCTCGACGATGTTGTCGGCCTCGTTGAAGGTCGGAAGGACTACCAGCGCACGCACGGAGTCAGCACTCTAGGACCTCGCCGGCTCGGTTCAGGACAACCTCGCGTCGGTAGACTCTGAGGCGATGGCTACGACTCCCGGTTCCTCCCCCACCGGCGCTGCGTCGACTGCGGCGCCTCCGCTGTTCGCTCGGATCATCGCTGTGGTGGCGATCGTGCTCGCCGGCCTGTGCGGCGGGCTGATCGGCTATGCGGTGATGGATCTGCAGTGCAGCGACGGCTGCACCACCTACGCTGGCGTCGTCGGTGTCGGTTCGGCCATCCTCGCGGCCGGTGGTGTCGCGATCGTCGCCGTGCTCACGCTTCGGGCCATGAGCGAATGGGAGGCCGTCGAGGCCGCCCGCGCCGACGACTCGTGAGCGTCGACACCGCCGAACTGTTGGCCCTGGCCGCCGCGGCGGCCGATGTCGTCGGCCCCGGCCTGCTGGCCCCCGATGCCCGCAACGATCTCGGCATCGACACCAAATCCAGCGCGACCGACATGGTGACGGCGATGGACCGCTGGGCCGAGGAGACGATCGTCGAGGTCCTGCTCGATGCACGCCCAGGCGACGGTCTGCTCGGCGAGGAGGGCGCCGACAAGCCCAGTGAGACCGGCGTGGTGTGGATCATCGACCCGATCGACGGCACCACCAACTTCATCCGCGACCTCCCGGGCTTCTCCGTCGCGATCGCCGCGCGGGTCGACGGGGTCGACACGGTCGGGGTCGTGCACGACCCGGTGCGGTCCGAGCGCTTTTCCGCGGTCCTCGGCGAGGGTGCCTTCTGCAACGGCGAACGACTGCGCGTGAGCGAACCGGTCGACCTGGCCCGCACCGTCCTGGCGACCGGCTTCAACTATCGACCCGAGGTCCGCGCCGAGCAGGCCCGACTCCTCGGCGAGCTCCTGCCCGACATCGCCGACATCCGGCGCTTCGGCGGGGCCGCGATCGACTGCTGCAGCGTCGCGGCCGGCCGTCTCGACGCCTACTACGAGGTCGGCGTGCACGACTGGGACGTCGCCGCCGGCGGGCTGCTCGTTCGTGAAGCGGGCGGCCGAACCCTCGATCGGCGACCGGCGGGCCCGTTCGTCTGTGGCTCGCCGACGATCTTCGAGGACCTGATCACCCGGCTGGGTCTCACCGACTGATTTCGGCGGCTGCACCCCCCACCGGGCGCGAATCTGCAAGCATCTCGTCCCATGGGTACCCGGATCCTCACGGTGGAAGACGACGAGCGCATCAGGACCTCCGTCCGCCTCGCCCTCGAGGACGAGGGCTGGACGGTCGAGGAGGCCGAGAGCGGTGAGGACGCGCTCAACGCGTTCACCCGTGAAGCGGCCGACGTCGTCTTGATCGACATCATGTTGCCGGGCATCGACGGCTTCGACGTGTGCCGGGCCATCCGACGAGCGAGCGACGTCCCCATCGTCATGGTCACCGCCCGCGCCGACACCCACGACGTCGTGGCAGGGCTCGAGGCCGGCGCCGACGACTACCTCACCAAGCCCTTCGCCCCCAAGGAGCTCTCGGCCCGGATCCGGGCGCTGCTGCGTCGGGCCCGCACGGTCGAGCCGGGATCACCTCAGATGACCTTCGGTGATCTGGAGATCATCCCCGACGAGGGAGTCGTGCGACTCGGCGGCGACGAGGTCCATCTCACCAAGACCGAGTTCCGGCTGCTCGTCGAACTGGCGACGAACCCGGGGCGCGTGCTGAGTCGAGAGGTGCTGCTGGAGCGGGTCTGGGGCTACGGGTACTTCGGCGACGGCCGACTCGTCGACGTCCACATCCGCCGGCTCCGCACCAAGATCGAACCCGATCCCGCCAACCCCCGCCACGTCCTCACCGTCCGGGGTCTCGGCTACAAGCTCCAGTCCTGATCCGTCGTGATCCGGCGACTCTGGGGTCGGCTGGGGCTCCGAGCCCGCATCACCGGCCTCTACGCGCTCGGCGGTCTGCTGCTGTCGTTGACCATTGCCCTGTCGACGCTCACCCTCGCCCGGCAGAACCTCACCGAGGACCGTGAGGAACGGGCCTTCTCGATCGCGGTGCGCAACGCCCAGCGAGTCGAGAACGGCCTCGGCGCCGAGACCGAGATCGAGGACGTCGGCGTGTTGCTCGACAACCTCACCATCACCGAGGGGTCGTTCCCGCTCCTCCAGGTCGGCGACGCCACCCGTGCCCTCGACCAGGCCTTCGACGCCGATGCGGTGCCGAGCTCGTTGCGCGAACTCGTCGAGGCCGGGAATGCGGGACGCATGCGAATCCGCATCGACGACCGGCCCCTCATCGTCACCGGCATCCCGATCCCCGACACCGACGCCGCTTACTACGAAGCCGCGGCCACCGACGACGTCGAGGCGGTGCTCAACACCCTCGGCATCATCGTGCTCGGCGTGGGCGCGGCGGCGACCCTCCTGTCGGCCGCGCTCGGCTCGTGGGCGTCGCGCCGCGCCCTCACGCCGCTCGCCGAGGTCCGCCTCGCGGCCGAGTCGCTCGCCGCCGGCGAACTCGACACCCGCCTCGACCCGCCCGCCGACGCCGACCTCGCGTCGCTCACGGCGAGCTTCAACGGGATGGCCCGCTCCCTCGAGGATCGAATCGAGCGCGATGCACGGTTCGCGTCGGAGGTGTCCCACGAGCTCCGGTCTCCGCTGATGACCCTCAACGCGTCGGTCGAGGTGCTCAACAACAACCGCGACAGCATGACCGAGCGCAACCAGACCGCCCTCGACCTCCTGACCGACGACGTCACCCGCTTCACCGCCCTGGTCGAGGACCTGCTGGAGATCAGCCGCTACGACGTCGGCACCGCATCGCTGCACGCCGAGCCGATCGATCTCGTCGAGTTCGTCCGTCAGTCGGTGCGCCACTCCCCCTACGACGTCGTCGTCGACGTCGGTGAGCGCCATCACCTCGTCGTCGCTGGCGACAAGCGCCGGCTCGCGCAGGTCGTCGCCAACCTGGTCGACAACGCCGCCAAGTACGGGGCGGGTGAGATTCGGGTCGTCGTCGAGCAAGAACACGACTCGGCGATCATCGCGGTCGAGGACGAAGGCCCGGGCGTCGCCGAGGCCGAGCGGGCCGTGATCTTCGACCGCTTCTCGCGCGGGAGCGCCGGCGGGCGACGCGGCCAGGGCACCGGGTCGGGGCTCGGCCTCGCCCTCGTGGCCGAACACGTCGGCCTGCACGGTGGCGCGACCTGGGTCGAAGACCGCCCCGACGGCATCGAAGGCGCACGCTTCACGGTCCGGATCCCGATCGGTGACATCCCCGACGACGAGGAGTGGGCATGAGGTTCGACCGGCGACGGCTCCTGCGGCCGCTGGCGGCGCTCGTGGCGATGATGCTCGCGGCCGCCGCCTGTTCGCTCCCAACCGACGACGAAGCCGCCATCATCGCCCCCGAGGAACTTCCCGACGCCCTCCGCTCGGACCTCATCACGACAACCACCGTGGAGCCCGGTCCTCGCAGCGAGCCGGTCGAGCTCTTCTTGCTCGCCGCCGTAGGCGAACGCAGCGTGATCGTGCCGGTCATCCGCGAGATCGATCCAGTCGCCAGTTTCCAACAGCGCATCGGTCTGCTGTTCGGCGACAACTTCACGCGAAGTGAAGAAGAGGAGGAGCAGGGCTGGTCGAACGCACTGCGCGAGTTCCAGTTGGTCGAAGCGTTCGTCAACGACGATCAGATCGCCATCATCGACATGGTCGCGCTCGACGAAGACGGAGAACCGATCACGGTCGAGGCGCAGATCCTCGCCGACGCGATCGCCCAGGTCGTCTTCACCGCGACGGGCTTTCCGCCCGACAACCAGGTCCTCGCCGTCCGGATCCTCTCCAACGGTGCTCGCACCCTCGTTCCCACGCTGGAAGGCGACACCGAGGACGTCGTCAACCGCGACGACTTCGTGAACTACACGATCGACTGGGTGCCGCCGACCACGACCGTGCCGACGACCACCAGCACCACCACGACGACCGAGCCGGCCGACGATCCCGGGACCGGCGACGGCGACGGCGACGGCGACGGCTGAGTCAGGCGAAGAACGCCCGGGCGGCAGCGCGCAGTTCCGGACTCGTGTACTTGAGCTCGGCGATGGCGTCGGCGAGCGGG
>JBCBYI010000017.1:0-30583 GCA_039815945.1 Actinomycetota bacterium
ACGGTGAGTCCTTCAGGGTGAGCTCGCCGGCGACGGTCTCGACATGGATCGGCTCCATCGTCGTCGCAACATCGACCACGACCGGGCCGAAGTCGAAGCCTTCGCCGCCGCCGATCTCGCGGGCGTACTTCGTCCACCACTCGTGCTCGGTGTACTCCGGGGCCGGCTCACCCTCGCCGGTGACCTGACCCTCGAACTCGACGAACGTGTACCCCTGGTGGGTCGCCCGGGCACCGACGAGCGTTCCGAGGCGGAAGTAGTCGATGTCGCACAGGAACTTGGGTTGGCCGTTGCGCTCGGCGCTGATGTGCACCGCGGCCTCCTGATCGATGCCCATGCCGAGGTTGTACTGGCCCTCGACACCCTGCCAGCTCGCCGGCACCTTGATCGACACGCCGTACTCCGGCTCTTGGTTGATCGGAACGCAATAGATCCCGATGGTGACGGTGTCGTCGCCGGTGGCGTCGAGGCCGGGCGGGAGCAGCTCGGCGATGCGGCCCGGTTCGGTCGGGTAGGTGATGACCAGCTTGGGCCAACCGGCGATCTCACCGCGGCGGGCCTGGGGTGCGCTGCTGTCGGTCATGGTGTCGATGCTCCCGTTGGTGTGGTGGCGCGACGAAACGTCAGGCCGGGATGTGGGCGGCGACGACGGCATCGAGCGTGATGCCGAAGACGGTCTCGTGGTCGGTCGGTCGGGTCAGGGCGTCGACGGTGACGCGGCTGACGTCGGCGCTCGTCGTCGCCCAGAGGGCGGCGGGGCGAAGGTCGTCGGCAACCGCTGACTCGTCGCGGAGTGCGCCGACCAGGAAGCCGCCGACGGTCGACAGGATCGATCGGAGGGCGATCGCCGCCGCATCGCCGCGAAGGCCCGCCCGCTCGATCTCGCGGACGAGCGCGAGCTCGAGATGGTGTTCGAGCAGCGCGGTGGTGCCGGTCTGGTGGGCGAGCGAGGTGATCGCTCGGTTCTCGAGCGCGCTGTCCCAGACATGGCGAGCCGCCGCGGTGACCCGCTCGCGCGGCGAGGTGCCGTCGATCGTGCGGTCGGCGAGCCGGGTCGCGGAGCTGCGGATGATCTCGGTGATGAGTTCGTCGCGGCTGCCGACGTGCCAGTAGACGGTGTTGGTGGTGACGTCGAGCTCTGCGGCGAGACGCCGCATCGTGAGTGCGTTCGGCCCCTCGGTCTCGACGAGGGCCAGGGCGGCGGCGACCATGTCGGCTCGATCGAGGCCGGCCCGCCGGCCGGTGTTGATCGCGGCGTCGGTCACGGCACCCGCCTTGCATGGAGTTCGTCGTTCTGGAACACTGTGCAAGTCACACTAGAACACCGTGCAAGTCATGGCAACGGTGCTCCGAAGGGGAAGACATGCCGAACCCACTCGAAGGCGTCGATCAGTCCAACGACCCGTACATCATCGTCAGCTCCGACACGCACGCCGGTCTGTACGTAGAGGACTACCGCGAGTACCTCGAGAGCTCGGTGCACGCCGAGTTCGACGAATGGCTCGCGGGCCGCCACGAGCACCGCGCCATGGTCGAAGAGATGAACGGCGAGTACGTCGAGCAGTGGGAGCGGGAGAACGAGTGGGGCCTCCAGGGCGCCTACGACCCCGAGATCCGCGACAAGGCCCTCGACGCCGACGGCATCGCCGGTGAGGTGATCTTCGCCGACGGCGACGCCGTCACCGGCATGGAAGCCCCGCCGTTCGGTGCCGGGCTGCAGGCGGGCGCTATCACCGACCCCAAGCTCGCGTGGGCCGGCGCCCGCGCCCACAACCGCTGGCTCGAGGAGTTCTGCGCCAGCAACCCGCCCCGCCGCGCCGGCGTGGCCCTCGTGCCGATCACCCACGGCGTCGAGGAGTCGGTGAAGGAGGTCTACGCCCTCGCCGACAAGCCCGGCATCAAGGGCATCATGATCCCCACCATGTGGCACGACGCCCCGTCGTACGGCCACGAGATGTACGACCCGATCTGGCAGGCCTGTCACGAGACGGGACTCGTCGTGCACACCCACTCCGGCGAGGCCGATGTCGAGGCCTACAACGACAACATGGCCCAGTACATGCTCGAGGTCGCGTTCTGGACCCACCGGCCGCTGTGGCAGTTCCTGCTGTCGGGCAAGTTCGACAAGTACCCCAACTTCAAGTACGCCCCGGTCGAGTGCGGCTCGTGGTGGCTCGGCGACCTCCTCTGGAAGACCGACGTCATGTTCGGTGGCACCAACTGGAAGGTGAAGAAGATGAGCAGCCGCACCCACGGCCTCATCCAGCGCCTCCCGTCGGAGTACGTCGGCGAGAACGTCTTCATCGGCGCGTCGACCATGAGCAAGGTCGAGCTGCGTCGCCGCTACGTCAACGGCGTCGATGCGCTCATGTGGGGCACCGACTATCCGCACCCAGAGGGGTCGTGGCCCAACACCAAGCCCCGCCTCGAGACCGACTTCCAGCAGATCCCGATCGAGGAGACGCGGCTCCTGCTCGGCCTCAATGCGGTGAAGTGCTACGACCTCGACGAGCCCGCCCTGCGCGAGATCGCCGACGAGATCGGCCCCACCCCCGAGCAGCTCAACCAGGATCCTGCGCTGCGCACCGATCCCAACGCCATCCGTGAGGCCCGCTGGTGGTTCGAGGACTACGGGGTGCCCTGGCCCGAATAGGTCCCGACGGTGGCGCGCCATTGAACGGCGCGCCACCCGACCACTACCGTCGGCTCCGTGGTGGGTACGACGTCGAGGCGAGCACGTTGGCACGTGCTCATCGTCGCGGCGGCGCTCTCGGTGCCCGCCGTGGCATCGGCTCAGGCGGCGCCGGAGCCGTCGCCTCCCGACCGGCAGCCGACCGAGGACGAGCTCACCTACTACGAGGACGTCCTGACGTGCCCGGCGGTCGTCGGCTACGAGATCGAGTCGGGCAACGCGAGCGCCGGGACGTTCGAGTTCTATCGCCGGTGCACCTACGAACTTCCGGACCAACCCGGCGACGCCGCTCGGCTGGAGGCCCGCTGGTCCCGACCGGGAACACGGGGCGCGTGCGGCACGCCGCCGGCGACCGACGCAGGCGGTCGGCGGACCGGTGTCGCCAACGGCAGTGACGACACGCCACCATTCGCCGCGGCGGTCACATGGAGTCTCGCCGACGGTGTCGACCAAGCGACCTTCGAGGCGGCCTCGCTCGAACTGCTCCAGTCGGCCCGCCCGCTGGCCCCACCATGTCCGGTCGAGCGCGTCGAGGTCACCTGTCCCGAGCTCGAGGGCTACGAGCCCGATGAAGATCCCTGGTTCCCGTCAGGCGACGGCTACCGAGTCGGTTGCACGCTGCAAGGCGATGACGTCCCGGTGATCGAACTCACCGTGATCTGGACGGTCGACGACCTCAGCGACACCGACGTCGGGACGTGGCTGTGCAGCGACCCAGAGCGGTCGGTCGGTGGATCCGGGCAGTTGCGAGCCGACGGCTCGGCGGCGATCGCGCGCTACTCCCTTGGCGTGGCCGAGCCCACCGACCTCGAGCCGGCCCGCATCGGCGCACAGCGACTGCTCGACCAGGTGGTCGGCCAGGCATCGAGTTGCGCCGGAGAGACGATCGTCGAGCTCGAAGACGTCTTCACGCCGCTCCCCCCGTATCTCGCAGCGGCCTTCGGCGAGCCGGGACCCGATCTCGCCGCCGAACCCCTCGACACCGAGACGCCGACCAGCCTCTCGGCCGAGAGCGAGACGGCGGCTGCGGGGACCGGCGAGGCCCAGGCGATCGACGACGACGGCGCGGTCGACCTCCTGCTCCGGATCGTTTCGATCGTGGCCCTCGTCGTGTCGATCCTCGGGCTCGTGGTGAGCGTCGTGCTGATCCGGCGACCAACGCGAGTCCGGCCGACGTTCGACCTCATCCGCATCGCGACCATGGTCGCCGTGGGGGTGCTCTCGGTCGTGATCCTCACCCGCGCGACCCCGGTGGCGCTGATCGCCGGCGCGGTGGTCGTCGGCGGGGTGCTCGGCCTCGCCCAGGGGAGGGGTCTCGAGGTCTTCGTCCGCGACGACACCGTCTATGGCCGGCGCAGCGGCATCTCGGTCCTCGCGTTCGGGGCCGGCGTGCTCACGATCCAGATCGCCGGCCTGCTTCAGCGCGGCCGGATCGTGGATTTCGGTGTCGCCCTGTCCGCACTTGCGGCGGCGATCGCGATCGGGCTCTATGTCGCCCGTCGGCCGAAGCTCGCGATCGCACCGGTCAACGTCGCGGGAGCGTTGGTGCTCGTCGCGCTCGGTCTCGGTGTCGTCGGGGTGTTGTCCGACGATGGCGTTCAGGCCCAGGACGGCGTCGAGCGGGTCGATCCGCTCGCGGTCAACCAGACACTGATCGATCTCGTCGACTGGAACACGATCGATCTCGACGGCGGCCTCTGGGGCGGCAACCACGCGAAGCCCGCCGCCGAGCTGGCCGTCCCGCCCGGGTTCGACGGCATCCCGGATCCGCTGACACGCACGGCCGAATGGACCCTTCCCGACGAGGGCTCGAGCCTGGTGTCGGTCGACACCGATTACGAGATCACCGAGACGTTCACGTTCGCGGCCCGCGCCGACGGCGTGTGTTGCGAGATCGAGTACGAGGCGGACGGGGTGCGCAGCTACCTGCGCAACGACGAACTCCAGATCGAGGAACGGACCGTGTCCGCCCGCCTCGCCGACATCCAGTCGTGGGCCATCGACGGCGAACCGGGAAGCTTCCGATTCGGCACCGACCTCACCCGGCCGCCGTTCGCCGAGGTGGAGGAGTTCTTCGCCGGCGGGGAGGAGACCCGATGTGGTCGTCGGGTCGCCGCGAGGCGAGACACACGTGACCTCGAGGAGACCGGTGGGGAACGGGTGATCACGGCGGCGACCCGCGATGGAGAGTCCGTCGACTCGATCACCCTCACGCCCGTCGTGCTCACGGCGCCGTGCGAGCTGCCGGGTTACACGATCGCGGGTGCGATCGAAGCCGCCCCGCCACCGCCGGAGTCGTCGATCTCGGGGTGCCCGGTCCGCCAGGAGTTCTTCGCCGCACTCGACACGGTCAACACGTTGCCCGGCGTCGACACGGCAACCGTCAACGACCTCTACTTCGACCCGAACGCCGAGGTCTGTGACAACGGTGCGCTGGTGCAGCCGGTCTCGTTCGGCCAGGGCGGCCGCGGAAATCAGCGCCACGAGTTGATGATCGACTTCGCCGAACCAGCGCGCGGCGAATGGGACCCCGGCTTCGATCGTTGGTTCACGAACGACCGCGTCCTGACCCTCGTCACGACCCAGCCGGCTCCGCCTGACTCGAACCAGTGCGAGATCGACGCGATGGGCGTCGCCGTCGCCCCCGGTGCGGACGAGACCTGCGTTTCGTCGAGCATTCATCGGCTCGGCGCCCCCGAGGATCATCACTACGTCACGATCGACGTCGACTACTCCTTCTTCGACGGTCCCAACACGACCCTGTGGGTGCGGACCTGGTGGGGCACCTACAACTATCGGTGTCACCACTGCACGCCGGGTGATCCGGCGATCGCGACCTTCCTCGCCGGACTCAACGACTACGGCGCCGACTGGGCGATCGACCGCTTCGCCGACGGCGAGATCGGTGCAGCCCCCGGTTCGGTGCAGGAGGCGGCCCGAGCGGCGGCAGCTGCGGCGGGCCTGGCCGACGACGATCTGTCCGAGGAGGACGCTGCGCTCCTCGGACTGCTCGGCGCACTCGGCGTGTCGGCGATGGCCGCGACCACGTTCCTGGAACGAGGGGGCCGCCTGGACGACCTGATCGATTCCGTCGGCGAACGCCCGGCAGCGGAGGCGACACCCGCGCCGCCTCCGGTCACCGACGAGTTCGGACGCCCGATGCACCCCGACGACGACGGTCTCTTCGAGTGGGACGGCCGCCGTCTCACCCGCGATCAGGTCACCGAACGGATCGCAGAGGCACGCGAAGCAGCGGCGGCCCAGGCGGCGCGCCATGAGTCGTTCGTCGACGAACACATGAGCGAGGCGGGGGTCGCCGACCGGTTCGACGCCCTCGGCGAGCGCAGCATCGCCCAGAACGACGAACTCATGCAGGAGATCCGCGATGGCTGGAGCCGGGTCGACGACATGCAGACGCACCTCGACGAACGGGCCCAGACGCTCGCCGACCTCGAACTCGCCGAGGCGGAGCAACAGCTCGCCGAATCGATGTCGAGCTGGGATCAGATCGCACGCGAGACCGCTGAGCTGGCCGGGCGCGATGTCGCTGCGCTGCCGGGCGAGATCGTGGATGGCATGCGCCACGTCACCCAGGCGGTGGCCGATCCCGAGAACTGGCGCATCGTTGCGGAGACCGGACTGGAGACGATCTACGACGTCGCCGGTATGACCCTCGGTGGCGGCAGCTTCGGCGACGGCCACGAGAGCATCGCCAACGGCGCGCGAACGGCAGGCCAGGTCGGCTGGGTGCTGGCCACCAACCCGGTCGACACCGTGATCATGTTGTCGCCGGTTCAAAACTTCGCCGACGCTGTCGACGGCGAACGAACGCTCGGTGGACGCCTCGTCGCGTTGGGGATGGGGCTCGTCGACATCGCCGGCGCAGTGTCGGGCGCTGGCATCTTGTCGCGAGGCGACGATCTCGTCGCGACCGCGCGGGCGGTGGATGCAGCGACCCAGACCGGCCGCACCATCGACGCAGCGTCGGACGCGGCCGCTGCTGCGAGGGCGGCCCGGGCGGGCGACGCCGGTCTCGGTGCGGCCCGCGTCGCGGACGACGTCCTCGACCCCGAGCTCCTCGCCGCCCGAGACCGGATCAACGCCGCGATTCTTCGTGCGCAGCAGGAAGCCGCAGCCCGCGGCGTCCCGGTCAACCAGGTGCTCCGAGAACTTCCCGAGGCCCGTGAGCTGTTCCAGGACGGCGTGGGGATGGCGCGGATGGGAGCGCTGGAAGCGGCGGGCGGCCTCAGTGACGAAGTGGCGGGTGCCGTGGTGGCCATGCACGACGAGATCACGGGGGTGGCCGCCCGGGTCGGCACCGAGAACGCGATCGACACCATGATGCGCACGCACGGCGTCCGGCCGCGCCAGGTCCTGCTCGGTAACAGCGGCTCGGTCGGTGCGGCCCGTTCCGTCGTCACCGATGCCGACCGCACGATCGTCACCGTGTTCAGCGACGCCGACCTCGACCTCTTCGCGTCGCGCCATCCGGGGATGACTCGGGCGCAGGCCGCGGAGCGTCTCCAGGGCGACTTCGCCGGATTCCACCAGGTCGAGATGGAGTTGGCGCTCAACTCGCCGACCGACCCGGCGGTGGTGTTCGCCCGCCGGAACGGGGTGAGCCTCCCCGAGGCGGTGGCGCACCTCGGTCGGCACGGCGGTGACGACCCGGTCGCCGCCGCGCGGCGGCTCACCCGCGAGCAGATGGACCACGCCTCGTACTCGGGCATGGGTTCGTTCTCGGGTCAATCGGACTCGTACCCGTCCGGGTTCACCCACTCCCGCCAGAGCATCCAGGGCTCGACCGAGGTGTACACGGTCAGCTCCGGGGGTGGTGTGAGCAGCTACTCGACGTCGGGTCAGGCGCTGATCGATCAGAACGAACTCGAGCGTCTCCGGCACACCGGCTCACTCAGCTCGACGAACATCGGCGGGGGCGACCTCGACGTGATGTGGCACGACCCGACCCGGATCCCGCCGGCCGAACTCGGTCCACTCCTCGAACAGCAACTGAAGGCCGCCGAGAAGTACACCGACGTGAAGTCGGTCGCGAAGGCGGTGGACCGGGCCGAATACGTCGCGTCGCGGACGGGGACGGCGATGGCCGACCCGGCCCTCGTCCGTGCGTCGGTGGCGATCCGGGCCGACCCACGATCGACCGCGACCGTGCTCCGCGAGCTCGGGATGACCGAGGCGGAGTTCGTCGACGCGACGAAGTCGATGTTGCGCTCCTACGGGGGCGGAGGGGCGACGTGACCGTCTTCGTGCAACCGACCGCCTCACTGGCCGAGACACTCGGGCTCCCGGTGGTGCCGTTGCCGTTGCGCGAGACGACCGCAGCGGCGCTGCAGACCCAGCGCGTCGAACCGGGAGCGATGGCGTTCGACATCGACGAGTGGCTCGCTGCAGCGCCCCGCGACGAGTCGACCACGACGGTGCTGTCGCGCTGGGTCGGCGGTCTCGGCTATGCCGCTGCCATCGAGCACCTCGATCACGGTCGGCCCGACCTGGCCGCCGAGGTGCTGCGCTGCGCCATCCGGCGTCTGCCCGACGATCCGTCGCTTCGCGCCAACCTCGGCATCGCGCTCTGGGACCACGGCCTCCGGTACGACGGCCTGGCTCAGCTCGTGCTCGCGACGCGCCAATACGACGACGCGAACCAGCTGTCGGTGTACCTGTGGGTGCTCACCGCTCGGACGCTGAGCGAGGCGGGTCGCCACGCCGATGCGCTCGAACTGCTCGACCAGATCGCCGCCCTCGACCCGAAGCTGCCGATGTTCTGGGACCTTCGGGACTCGATCGCCGCTCGCATCGGGCCGCCCGAGCCACAACCGAAGGTCCGCCCGGCCCCTGCGGCGCCGGCCCCTGCGGCGATACCATCCGTCGCTCCCGCGCAGCCCGCCGAGCGGTCCGGTGGTCGGCGACGTGGCGGCCTCCTCGTCGGGCTCGTCGTCGCCGTGCTCGCAGGACTCGGCGGCGGATACCTGCTCTTCGGCTCCGGCGACGACCCGGCACTGCCGACGGCCGGCGAATCGGAGCCGTCGACCACGACGGCGCCGTCGGTGACGACCACCACCCCACCGACGACGACCCAGGCGACGACGACATCCACGACGACCACGACCACCCTCTCGACGGTCGCCGTACCGGCAGTGTCGGGTGGTGAACGGTCGGCGTCGGTCGCGGATTTGGAGAGCGCCGGCTTCGTCGTCGCCGTCGTGGAACAGGAGAGCTACACCGACGCCGTCGGCTCGGTTCTCGCGTCCGATCCGGTCGGCGGGACCGCGCTCGAGCCCGGGTCGACCGTCACGCTCACGGTCGCCACCCGACCCGTGGAGTGCAACGATCGCCCCGATGCGCTGGACCCGGCGCCGTTCACCGACACGGGGTCACTGAACGACGAGGCGCGCCGCGCGCTCGACTGGGCTGTCGCCATCGGTCTCGTCGGCGCCGGAGACACGTTCAACCCGTCGGCCGCCACCGACCGGGGCACGGCGGTGGCGTTGCTCTGGCGGTACATCTGTCGGCCTGACCCCGGCCCCGCTCCGACGACGTTCGACGACTTCGATGCCGGAGCGTTCTACGCAGACGCGGTGGCGTGGTCGGTGAACAACGGTGTGCTCGGCGGTACGTCCGCCTCGACGCTGGGGGCCACGACCCCGATCTCACGGGCCGCGTTCGTGACCGTCGTCTGGCGGGCGATCGGGTCGCCCGAGAGCGACACCTCGCTCGGCTTTGCCGACGTGCCCGACGATGCGTTCTTCCGACCGGCCGTGCAGTGGGCCGTCGGCGCGGGTCTGATCGGCGGCACCAGTCCGACGACCTTCAGCCCCGGGGACGACGTCAGTCGTACGATCGCCATCGTGATCCTCGATCGGGTCGAGCGGCTCGTGGATCCGCTCGTGGCCGGACCCACCGAGTCGTGACGAGCGGCTGACAGACTCGCGGCCATGGAGATCCGGCCCGCACGCACCGATGAACTCGACGTCATCGCCTCGCTTGCCGCGGCGATGCAGTCACGTCCGGATCGGCAGCTGACCTACCTGTCGGTCGAAGCGGCTGCGATCGCTGAGGAACTGGACGAGCTCGGTGACTGGACGGCCACGTCGGCCATCGCCGAGATCGACGGTGAGGTCGTCGGCTGGCTGATCGGCGAGACCGACGACGAGGTCGGCCGCGTCTGGTGGCTCGGTCCCGCAATCGTCGACGGTCATGACTGGCCGACGACGGCGACCGCGCTCTACGAGGCAGCCGCGGCTCGCCTGCCCGACGGCATCGGCGAGGAGGAGTTCGCCGTCCCGGAGACGTTCGTCGACTTGATCGGGTGGAGCGCAGAACTCGGCTTCACCGCCGATCCCGGTTCGCTGGGTCTCGATCTGCGCGACGACCCGATCACCGGTCACGTTCGCGATGATCTGACGATCCGCCCCGTCGGCCCCACGGACCTCGGCACCATCGACGTCCTCCATGACCGCCTCTTTCCCGACACCCACCGGACGGGCCGCCAGATCGTCGAGGAGTCGGAGGCCAGATACCGGCGTCTCGTCGCCGAACTCGACGGCACCGTGCTCGGCTACGTCGCCGCTGAGATCCAGGCCGACGGCAGCGGCTACATCGACTACCTCGGCGTCGAGCCCGACCACCAGCGCGGAGGCGTCGGTACGGCGCTCGTCGCGGCGGCGGCGACCGCTCTGCGGGCAGCCGGCGCCGGCACGCTCCATCTCACCGTCCGCGAGGCCAACACTGTGGCTCGTGGGCTCTACGGCCGGCTCGGCTTCGTCGAGGATGTGGTTCTCGTGCCGTTGCGCAAGGGCTTCACCCTGCCCTGAGCGCGGGCCGCCCGACCGACCCATAGCCACACGGAGTCCGCGAGACTGCGCTCATGAGCGTTCTCGTCATCGGTGCCGGCATCGCCGGCCTGTCCGCCGCCCGTCGTCTGCTCGAGCAGGGCGTGGTGCTCGACGACATCCGGGTCGTCGACAAGGGCCGGGGCGTCGGTGGCCGCATGGCGTCGCGCCGGATGGACACGCCGGCCGGGCAGGCCCGGTTCGATCACGGTGCCCAGTTCTTCACGACCCGCAGCGACGTCTTCTCGGCGACGGTCGCGTCCGCGGTCGAGGCCGGCGCCGTCGTCGAGTGGACGAAGGGCTTCGGCGACGCCGACGGCTACCCGCGTTGGCGGGGGAGCGAGGGCATGACCTCACTGTGCAAGTGGCTCGCCACCGACGCCGGCATCACGCCCGAGCTCGGCACTCGGATCCTCGAACTCGGCGACGAACTGAAGGCGCACCCGGCTGACGCCGTGATCCACACTGCGCCCGTGCCCCAGGCGCTCGCCACCATGGCCTTCGGCGGTCTGCTCCCGCCGATCGAACTCGCCCAGCAGCTGTCCGGCATCCACTACAAGCCGACGATCGCGGTGATGGTGGCGCCGTCGGTCGCCCCGACCGGCTTGGCCGCGCACGGTGGCTCACAGCACAACGACGATCCCGACCATCCCGATCTCGCCTTCGTCACCGACAATCAGGCCAAGGGCATCTCACCGGTCCCGGCGGTCACCATCCATCTCGCGAACGAGACCAGCGCAGAGCTGTGGTCGGCGTCCGACGACGAGGTGCTCGCGCGTGCGCTCCAGGCCGCGGCGACGCATCTCGGGCCCGCAGCGGACCGCGACGGGATCCAGGGTGTGCAGATCCAGCGATGGCGCTACGCGGGTCCCGTCGAGTGCTGGCCCGAGCCGACGGTCGTGTGGGGCTCGGATCCCGTCATCGCGCTGGCCGGTGAAGCGTTCGCCGGCCCGAAGGTCGAGGGGGCGTTCCTCTCCGGCCGTGCCGCCGCCGATGCCGTGTTGACGTGAGGCGGCTCCTTGCCGTCGTCGTTCTCGCCATCGGCGCGGCGGCATGTGGCGGCGACGACGACTCCGTGCGGGTGGAGACGATCGTCGACGGCCTCGATCGTCCGACGCAGCTGTTCGTCACCGACGACGCGTGGTACGTCGGCGTCCTCAACGGCGGCGAAGCCGACGCCACCGGCCAGGTGCTTCGCCTCGATCCGGCCGATCTGGCGGCCGACCCGGTCGTGCTCGTCGAAGGTCTCTCGAAGCCCACTGGCGTGGCGGTCTTCGCCGACGAACTCTGGATCATGGAGGAACGCCGCCTCACCCGCGGTCCACTCGACGGTTCCGATCGGGCCGTCGTCGCCGAGGAGATGGCGTTCAACGGCCGCTCGGAAGGCACGCTCACCGCCGACGGCGATCGATTGCTGTTCAACACGTCGGGAACCGAGCGCCGCACCCCGACCGGCCCCGGTGGCACCCCGGTCGACACGTCGGGGGCGATCTGGGCGATCGACGCCACCGGCGAGATCACCCAGGTGGCGTGGGGGTTCAAGCACGCCTACGCCCTGACACGCGACGCGGCCGGGGTGCTCTGGACGACCGAGATGTCCGACGGCAGCTACGACGATCGGCGGGCGATCGACGAGATCGTCGCGGTGGTCGAAGGGGCCGACCACGGCTGGCCGACCTGTGTCGACGACAACCGCCCGGTCCTCGAATCCGGTGTCGATGAACCGTGCGCCGGAGTTCCGAACTCCCAGACCGTGTTCGGGGCCGGCTCGACCCCGACCGGCATCGCGGTGGCGCCGTGGGATCCGACCCAGCTCGTCGTCGCCCTGTGGGTCGAACAACGCCTCGTCACCGTCTCGGCCGACCCGGCCGATGCGGGCGAGCCGTCGGTGCTGCTCGCCGAGGGGTTCGATCGTCCTCAGCACCTCGTGGCCGACGGTGAGCGGCTGCTCGTGACCGACCATGAGACGGGCACGATCGTCGCAGTGATGGCCGGGTAGGACAGCAGCCGGTCTAGGTCGCGGGCTGAAGCAGATCCCAGCCGTTGCCGTACTTGTCCTCGAAGACGGCGACGGTGCCGTAGACCTCGTGGCGGGGTTCCTCGCGGAAGTGCACCCCTGCGGCAGTCATCTGGGCATGGTCGCGCTCGAAGTCGTCGGTGTGAAGGAAGAAGCCGACACGACCACCGAGCTGATTGCCGAGCGCCGCCACCTGGGCGGGGGTGGTCGCCTCGGCGAGTACCACGCCGGTCTGCGCGTCGGGGCCGGGCCGGACCACGACCCAACGCTTGCCGTCCTGCGGCGTGTCCTCGACGAGTTCGAACCCGAGGTCGTCGACGAAGTGCGCGATCGCGTCGTCGTAGTCGGGCACGAGGATCGTGAACAGCCCGATGCGGCGGCTCACGACTCGCCGTCCCAGGTCTCGATCTCGGATCGGATCTCGTCGGTGTGCTCGCCCAGCCGCGGTGGTCGGCGGCCTGCGGTGATCACCTCGCCGTCGATCCGGATGGGGTTGCGCACGGCCTGGTAGTCGTCGCCGCCGGTGAAGATCGGCTCCATCCCCATCGCATCGGCCCACTCGAGTGCTTCGCGCAGAGAGTTGATCGGCCCGCACGGCACGTCCTCGGCGCGCAGACGGGCGATCCAGTGCTCGCGGGTGCCGGCGGCGAAGGCAGGTTCGAGGATCTCGTTGAGCGCTTCGAGGTTCTGGCGCCGGATCGTGTTGTGATCGAAACGGGGATCGTCGATCAGGTCGGTGCGATCGATCACGCGGCACACCCCGGCGAAGAGCTTGTCGTTGGCCGCCGCGACGATGATGTCTCCGTCGGCGCAGCGGTAGCTCTCGTAGGGTGCGATCGAGTAGTGGCGGTTACCGCCCCGGGCTGGGTTCTGGCCGCCCATCAGCACGCCGGTCTGATGATTGAGCAGGCCGGCCAAGCCGGCGTCCATCAGCGACACCTCGACATGGCGACCGACCCCGGTCTGCCCTCGCTCGTGGAGCGCCGCGAGCACGCCGACGGTCGCGTTGTAGCCCGTGAGCATGTCGACGATCGGCACGCCGACCCGAAGCGGGCGACCCTCGACTTCGCCGGTGAGATGCATGATGCCGCTCATGCCCTGCACCGCCAGGTCGTAGCCGGGCAGCTCCGACGCGGCCGAGTCGGCGCCGAACGCGGTGACCGTCGCGGTGATGATGTCGGGTTTGTCCATGGCCAGCGAGGCTCGGTCGAGGCCCAGCTTCGCCATGACGCCGGGCTTGAAGTTGTCGAGGACGATGTCGCCGGTGAGGGCGAGCCGCCGGGCGAACGCCACGTCGCCCTCGTCCTTGAGGTCGAGCACGATCGAGCGCTTGTTGCGGTTGAGCGACATGTAATACGTCGCCTCGAGATCGTCGGCTTCACCGTCGGTCGCGTAGTTCTTCCACGGCGGCCCCCAGGTCCGGGTGTCGTCGCCGTGGCCGGGACGTTCGATCTTGATCACGTCGGCGCCGAGGTCGCCGAGCATCTGGCCGATCAACGGCCCCGCCAACACGCGTGAGAAGTCGATCACCCGGATGCCGTCGAGTGGTCGCACGCTCGTCATGGCTCGCAGTCTGGCAGCAACGCTCGTCGACGAGGGCGTCGTCGTCAGGTGATGCCCCGACCGGCGATGACGTCGTTCAGTGAATCGACGCCGATCGTGTCGCGGAACGACGACGGACTGTGGGCGATGACGGTGGCGGTGGTCGTCGCTCGCACCGTCGCGGAGCGGGGCAGTCCGAAGAGCGGACCCATCTCGCCGACGAAGTCGCCCGGACCGATGCGGGCGACGATGACGGTCTCGCCCGACGGTGCAGTGCGGACGACCTCGAGCTCGCCCGCCTCGATGACATAGATGTCGTCGGGTGCGTCGCCCTGGGAGAAGAGCACGTGGCCGGCGGCGAGGTTCCGTTCGACCGGCTCGTGGTCGCCGTCGAAGCCGGAGGCGAACTTCGGCTGCATCTCGATGACCTGATCGGCGAGGGGCAGGATGCGTTCGTCGTGGGTCGAGATGATGATCGTGCGGCCGTCGTCGGCGAGGCGGCGCAGCAATCGCAGGATCCCCTCGACCTGGATGTAGTCGAGATGCGCGGTGGGTTCGTCGGCGAGCAGGAAGGGCGGGTCGAGGGCGAGGGCGCGAGCGATGGCGACCCGCTGCTGTTGGCCGCCGGAGAGCGCCCCGGGCCGATGGGTGAGGCGTTCTTCGAGCCCGACGTCGGTGAGGAGCTCGATCGCCCTCGCTTTGGCGTCGCGGGCGGCGACGCCGGCGTTGCGCATCGGGAGGGCGACGTTCTAGGCGGGGTAAGCAGTCCCGTCCCAGGTTGCGGCCAGCGGTGGTTGCCGGTTGGCCTGGCCTCCGGTTGGATTGAGCGGGTGAACGCGACTGCCGGCGACGGCCCGACCTCCAACTCAGGCACCGACTTCATCCGCGAGATGCTCAAGCAGCACAGCTCGGATGGCCCCTACGGCGGTCGCGTCCAGACCCGCTTCCCGCCCGAACCCAACGGCTTCCTCCACATCGGGCACGCCAAGTCGATCTGTCTCAACTTCGGCGCGGCCGACGAGTTCGGCGGCACGACGATGCTGCGGTTCGACGACACCAACCCCGAGACCGAGGACGAGCGCTTCGTCGAGGCGATCCAGGAGGACGTGCGCTGGCTCGGCTTCGAGCCGGAGCAGGTCGTCTACGCCTCCGACTACTTCGATCAGCTCCACGCCTGGGCGATCGAGCTCATCGAGAAGGGCCTCGCCTACGTCGACGATCAGGACGCCGAGACGATCTCGGAGAACCGTGGCGGCTTCACCACCCCCGGCGTCGACTCGCCGTGGCGCGATCGCAGCGTCGAGGAGAACCTCGACCTGTTCGCCCGCATGACCGCCGGTGAGTTCGACGAGGGCTCCCGTGTGCTTCGGGCCAAGATCGACATGAACCACGAGAACATGCAGATGCGTGATCCCGTGATGTACCGCATCCGCGACCAGCACCACTTCCGCACCGGCGATCGCTGGAAGGTGTACCCGACCTACGACTGGGCGCATGGCCAGTCCGACGCGATCGAGGGCACCACCCACTCGCTGTGCACCCTCGAGTTCGACAGCCACCGGCCGCTCTACGACTGGTACCTCGAACAGCTCGGCGTCGGTGACGGTCGTCCCCGCCAGACCGAGTTCGCCCGGCTCAACCTCACCCACACCGTGATGAGCAAGCGCAAGCTGCTGCAGCTCGTCGAGGACGGTCACGTCGACGGCTGGGACGACGCCCGTATGCCCACCATCCGCGGTCTGCGTCGCCGTGGCTATCCGGCTGAAGCGATCCGTGCCTTTGCGGGCCACATCGGCATCGCCAAGGTCAACGGCACCCACGAGATCGAGCTGCTCGAGTCGTTCGTCCGTACGCATCACAACACCAACGCGCTGCGTCGGATGGCCGTGCTCGACCCGATCGAGGTCGTGATCACCAACTGGCCTGGGGGATCTGCCGAAGGCAGCGATGGCATCGTGGACACGCGCGAGGCGATCAACAATCCGGAGGACGAGTCGGCCGGCACGCGCGACGTGCCGTTCTCGGGCCGTCTCTTCATCGAGCGCGACGACTTCATGCTCGACCCGCCGAAGAAGTTCTTCCGGCTCGCGCCGGGTCGCGAGGTCCGTCTGCGCGCCGGCTACTTCATCACCTGCAATGAGGTCGAGACCGGCCCCGATGGTGAGGTCACCCGCCTGCTGTGCACCTACGACCCCGAGACCGCCGGCGGTCAGGCCCCCGACGGCCGCAAGGTCAAGGCCACGCTCCACTGGGTTTCGGCCGATCACGCGCTCGATGTCGACGTCGCGCTCTACGAGCGGCTCTTCACCGACCCGCACCCGGGTGCCGACGGTGAGGATCCGCTTGCGTCGCTCAACCCCGAGTCGATGGCGATCAAGCAGGCCAAGGCCGAACCGGCGATCGCCGACATCGCCCCGGGTGAGGTCGTGCAGTTCGAGCGTCTGGGCTACTTCGCCCGCGATCTCGACGACGATCCGTCGGCCACTCCCACCCGGTTCCACCGAACGGTCGGGCTGCGCGACGAATGGGCCAACATCCAGAAGCGTCAGGGCACGTAGTCCGATGAGCGTCGAACGAGCAGTGATCCCGGCCGACGATCTCGGTGCGGCCATCGAGCGATTCGAGGCCGAGGGCTATCGGCTGGCCACGATCTCGCCGGCCGATGATCCGCGGGTGGCCGACCTCGACGGGCCCGAGCGGTCGGTGCGCCTCGACGTCACCGCCACCGAAGCGGCGGTCATCACGGTCGAGCCGCAGCCGCTCGCGATTCCCGACCTCGTCCCCGAGCTCGTGATCTCCCGTGTCGCCGACGCCGAGCACGGCACCGGTCGGGCGGGCATGCAGTACCGCGATCTGATTCCGAGCCGACTCGGCGGCCGCTTCATCGCGTCGCACATCGCCATCACCGAGGGCGGCCCGGTGCCCGACTACGTGCATCATCATGCCGTTCGCTTCCAGTTGATCTTCTGCAACGCCGGCTGGGTGAAGGTCGTCTACGAGGATCAGGGCGAGCCGTTCGTCATGCATCCCGGCGACTGTGTGATCCAGCCACCCCACATCCGCCACCGGGTGCTGGAATCGAGCGACGAACTCGAGGTCGTCGAGATCGGGTGCCCGGCCGAGCACGACACCCATCGCGAGCACGATCTCGAGCTTCCGAACGGCGTCGGCGACCCGGGTCGCGAGTGGGATGGCCAGCGCTTCGTCCGCCATGTCGATGGCGACGGCGATTGGGAGCCGTGGCGCCAAGACGGCTGGATCGCCCAGCCCTTCGGTATCGCCGCCGCCACCGGCGGGCTCGCCGAGGCTCGGCTGGTCAAGCCACAGGCGTGCGAGCCGGGCGAACTCGTCACGCACGTCGGCGAGTTCGAATTCCTGTTCGTGCGCTCGGGCGAGGTCACCTTCGCCGACGAGGCCGGCGAGACAACGCTGGGGCCGGGCGACTCGATCGTCGTCCCGGCCGGCCATGCGCATCGGTTGGTGGCCGACTCGGCCGAACTGCTCGAGGTCGCCCTCCCGGGCTGAACTTCAGACCAGCATCGCCGGCGGGGGGCCGAGGATCTGCAGACCGTTGCGGGCGCCGGCCATGGCGACCGCTTCGGGATCCACGGGCCGCTCCTCGGGCATGAAGGGGTCGCTGGTCGGCTCACCGAGCTCGCCGACGAAGTTCTCGAACTGCAGCGGACCTTCGTGAGCAGCGCTGATGACGATGGCCCGGGCCTCGTCGGAGATCACCTGGAACGTGTGGGGCACGCCGTGCGGAAGCCAGGCGGTGGCGCCGGCCGTGCCGACGTACGAGTGCTCGCCGCTGGTGAAGCGAATGTCGCCCTCGAGCACGATCATCATCTCGTCCTCGGTCTCGTGGACGTGCAGCGGCGCCCCGAAGCCCTTCGGCATCGTGAACTCGACGGCGGTCATCGACGCCTCGGCCGACGATGCGATCTTGGTCGTGGCGACGTGGTTGAGGAAGTGGCGGTGTTCGCCCTCACCGAAGTTGAGGACGAAGGGCTGGTCGGTGGTGGGCAGTGCGCTGTTGTTCATGGCGCCACCGTCCCGCGGCACGCTTTCGGAAACCTTCAGACGATCAGGCGAAGGCGGCGTCGCGGCGCTCGCGAGCGGCCGCCTCGGCTGCGGGATCACCGGCGAGCTGCGCCGCTTCGACGGCGCCGTCGTGCGCGATCGCGTCGCCCTCGTCCCAGGCGAGGAGCAGGAGGGCGAGACGGGTCGCTTCGGCGGGGTCGGGCTGATCGAGCGCGGCCGACAGGAGCCGGTGACCGGCCTGTCGGGCGAGCGAGAGCGCCTCGTCGTGGGCGCCTCGACGCCAGTCCTCGGCCGCTTCCTCGGCGAGGAACGGTCCCGTGTGGAGCGCGATGATGGCGTCGTCGTCCTCGGCGGCGTGGAGGCGGACGAGGTCGATGTCGACCGCATCGAGATCGAGGGCGATGGTCTGACGATCGGCGTGCACGCCCCCGCGCAGTACGCGGCGGACGTTGGAGAGCAGCACGGACAACCGGGACCCCCAGACGCTCGGGTCGGGTTCGTCGGGCCACAGGATCTCGGCGAGCTCCTCGCGACGAACGGGCCAACCGCGGGAGGCCGCCAGCCGTTTCACCAGGGTGCGGGCGCGCCTCGACCCCCACTCGCTCGTTGAGATCTCCTCGCCGTCGACGAGGACGGCGAAGCGACCGAGCGTGACGATCTCGACCTCGGGATGCGCCGGCGCTGGAGCAGGCCGCTCGGCCACGTGACCGGTGACGAAGCGCTCCATCTCATCGAGCCAGCCTTGGTCGCCGAGGAAGGCGTAGTGATCGTTCCCTTCGAGTTCGACGAAGGTGGCGTTCGGTGCCAGGTCCGCGATCTCTCGGCCGTATTCGTACGGCATGGCCGGGTCGCCCCGCCGGTGCAGCACGAGGATCGGACACTCGATCTCTGAGATGACGTCACGAACGTCCCAGTCCATCACCTGTACCAGAAGGTCGCGGATGCCCTGGGAGGAGGCGGCGAACCGTTCGTAGCGCCGATGCCACTGCACGAAGGCCTCATCGCCGAGGTGGTCAGGGGCGAAGAGTTCGAGTGTGCGTGACTCGTCGGTTCCCCACACGGCGGCGAACGCTTCGCGTCGGGCGATCTGGTCCTCGCGGTCGTACTCCGCTGGCATCATCACCGCGGCACAACCATGGAGGGTGATGCTCTTCACCCGATCGGGATACGAGGCCGCGAACAGCAGCGCCAACGGCCCGCCCTCCGACTGGGCGAACAGATGCGCTCGGTCGACGTTCTCGGCATCGAAAACGGCCCGGACGTCGTCGACGCGTTCATCGATACCGGGAACTTCCTGGGCGATGTCGGAGGCGCCGGTTCCGCGCTTGTCGAAGTGGATGAAATCGGAGAACGAACCAAGCCGTTCCAGCATCATCCGGAGACCCGGCCACTCCCAGCCGACCTCGATGTTCTGGGCCGAGGGCGGCAAAGCGACGATGATCTCGCTCCCGATGCCGAAGCGTTGGTACGCGATTCGACCACCACGAGCAGGAGCGAACCGTACGGACTCCGGCTGCATCGGCGGGATCTCCACGGCGCCACCCTAGGAGGTCAGAGTTCGCAGACTGCGATCACCGGGGCGTCACGCCGGGCCTTTTCTGTTGCCGTTGCCAGGTCTGCGAGCTGGGTGAAGCTGGTGCGGTCGGGATCGATGTCGAGCGAGGCTCCGTCGTTGCCGGACAACCGCTCGACCAGGGGCTTGGAGGCGAGGATTCGCCCGCCGGTGGCGCATGCTTCGATGCGGGCCCCTTCGTTGACCTCGTCGCCCAGCGCGGTGACCTCGGCGCGGGCTGCGGTGTTGATGCTGCCCATGAAGACACTGGCTCCCCAGTGCAGCCCGAAGCGCACGACAAGGCCGTCTTCATCGAGACCCGATCGCTCCGCGACCCCGGCCATCGCCGCCTTGATGTCGCGCGCCGCGGCGATGCACGCCTGTGCGGCGGCGCTCTCGCTTCCGAGACTCTCGACCGGGAAGAACGCGACCACGCCATCGCCGACGTGGCGCCCGACGATTCCTCCGTGATCAACGATTGCTTGGTCGGTCACCTTGATGATTCGCCGCACGAGATTGAAGTAGCCCGAGGTCGACATGGTCTTCGACAGCGCCGACGATCCCTCCAGGTCGCCGAACAGGATCGCCGATGGACGCCGTTTGGCCTGGCCCACCTGCTGCATGCGTCCGAGGTGGCCAAGGTCCTTGTCGTAGGCCATCCCGCCGAGCGTGGTCATCGGCACGGCCGGCTTCCAGCTCATGACCGTGCCGCGAGTGGCGCCCTCGGGATCGCGTAGACGAGTGATCGAGCCTTGAATGAACGTCGGTCGGTCGAGCCGACCGGTCGCCCCCCCGGTCACGCTTCTCATTTCATCGTCGGAGGCCTCGTGTTCGTCGAGTTGGTCGACGACACGAGGATCGAGCCGTTCGGTGAGTTCGGCGACGCGCGAGCCGAAATCCGCGAGCATCATCGGCGCCACGGCCCGGAGGCTGTCGACGAAGAAGCTCGCCTCGGCCGGCCCCACCGGCCAGGCCATCGACGTGTCGATCGACTCGGTCGAGAAGAAGTTCACATTGATGGTGACCGGAACGAGTTGGACGCCAAGACCGAACGACAGCCGCTGATGGTTGGAGTAGTAGATGATGTTCCACTCGGGGTCGACGATGTAGCACCACAGGCCGATTGCCTCGGCCGCTCGAGCAGCGCTCGCCAGAATCGGATCGTCAGGAAGTGGGCAGGGCTCGTCCGCCGGGATCAGCACGTTTCGGACTGTATGCGACTCGACCAGGCCGATGTCGGGGACGCGTGCCTCAGGCGTCGATGAGGAAGTCCGAGATCTGGATGTCCTCGACGCCGTAGTCCGCGAAGTTGTCGGCCATCCGACCGGCCATGTACTCCTTCCAACCAAAGGACCGGTAGCGGGCGGTGACGCCCTCGGCCGCCATGACCGCGGCCAACGGCTCGAGCGTCGCGTCGCGCGGCGGGTTGGAGAAGTAGGGGATCGAGTAGCGGCTCTGTTCGGTCATCGGCACGACCCGGTGGACCGCGGCCTTGTACTGATCGTTGGTCCAGACCTGCATGGCGTCGCCGAGGTTGACGACGATCGCACCGGCCATCGGCGGCACGTCGATCCAGCCGTGGGTGGTCGACTCGGCTTGGAGGCCGCCGGTGTCGTCCTGAAGGAGCAACGTCAGCACGCCCGGATCGGTGTGGTAGCCGAGCGCGGTCGGGCCCAGCTCGGCGAGACCGTCGCGCTGATCGGCCGGCACCGGATCGCCGACAGGGTAGTGGTTGAGGCGGACCGCGGACGACGTGCGGGCATCGAGGAAACCGAGCTCCTCGGCGGTGTGCTCGCGACCCAGACCGAGCGCGTCGCGGATCACGCCGAGCGTGTCGCTCGCGAGGCGGGCGAAGGTGTCGTAGAACTCGACGAGGATTTCGGCGAACTCGACCCGGCCCTCGGGCCATCGGTTGAGGTCGGCCGTGGGCCCGAACGGGTCGGCGTAGTCGAAGACCTCCTTGTGGTCCCGCTTGCGCTTGGTGAGCTCGCGATCCCAGTAGCCGAAGGGGTTGTCCTCCGTGCGCCGCACCGGGCCCTTCACCGTCTCGTTCTCAGCGAAGAAGGCGGCGGTGACGCGCCACATGTCGGCGATGAGTCGATCGGCGCCGTGCCCGACCAGCAAGAAGAAGCCGTGGTCGCGACACGCCGCATCGACCGCAGCGAGTTCGGTGGCCGACGGATTCGAGATGTCGAAGGTGGGGACGAGCGAACTGACGTCGGGGGTGAGGCTCATGGGCCGAGGCTAGGCCAGGGCTAGGGTCGAACCCCAGTGAGCGATCGACCGCAACAGGCTCGTGCCGCCAAGACACGGCTGAAGCTCCTCGACGCCGCCGCCACCGTCGTGCGGCGTGACGGGATCCAGGCGATGACCCTCGCCCGGGTCGCCGACGAGGCCGGCGTCTCCAAAGGCGGTCTGCTCCACCATTTCGCCTCCAAACAGGAGCTCGTCACCGGGCTCCTCGAGCAGACACTCAGCGACGCGTCGTCGGGTCTCGACGAGCTCACCGCGGGCGAGGGCCGTGGTGCCTTCGCCAAGGCCTATCTCGAGTACGTGCGTCGACCCGACGAGCACCAGGCCGATGCCGCAACCGCCGTGTTCGCCGCGGCGGCCGCAGGCGACGGGGAACTGGGCCCGGCGGCCGATGTGTTCGAGGCCTGGCAGCAGCGCCTGATGCACGACGACGGACTCGATCCGGCGCTCGGCCTGTTGGCCCGCATCGTCGGTGATGGCCTGTGGCTCATCGACCTCTTCGGCCTGGCTCGTCCGTCGGTGGAGGAGCGAGCCTCGGTGATCGATCTGGTGGCGCGCCTCCTCGACGAGCCGGTAGAGTAACCGTCCAGCTGGACGGTTTCCGAGGTGCGGCGATGAGTGACGACGACAAGACCTACGACTACGTGATCGTGGGTGGCGGATCCGCGGGCTGTGCGATGGCGAACCGCCTGAGCGCCGATCCCAACAACGAGGTCCTGCTACTCGAAGCCGGCCGCCCCGACTACAAGTGGGACGTCTACATCCACATGCCCGCGGCGCTGATGTTCGCCATCGGCAACCGCCTCTACGACTGGAAGTACGAGTCCGAACCCGAGCCCGGCATGAGCGGCCGTCGGGTGTACCACGCCCGCGGCAAGGTCCTCGGCGGCTCGTCGAGCATCAACGGCATGATCTTCCAGCGGGGCAACCCGATGGACTACGACAAGTGGGGTCGTATCCCCGGCATGGAGCAGTGGAGCTACGAGCACTGCCTGCCGTACTTCAAGCGCATGGAGACCTGCCTTGGCGCCGGCCCGAACCTCGACGCCTACGAGGGCGCCGAGCTGCGCGGCAACGACGGTCCGCTCACGATGGAGCGGGGCCCGGCCGAGACACCGCTGTTCGACGCCTGGCTGAAGGCCGGTGAGGAAGCCGGCTACGGCCGCACCGACGACGTCAACGGTTTCCAGCAGGAGGGCTTCGCCGCCTTCGACAAGAACGTGCATCGCGCCCGTCGGCTCTCGGCCGCCCGCGCCTACCTGCACCCGGTGCTCAAGCAGCGCCCGAATCTCACGCTCAAGACCCGCGCCCAGGCCGACAAGATCCTGTTCGAGGGCAACAGGGCCGTCGGCGTGCAGTACCGCCAGGGCCGCTTCGGCATCGGCATGTTGGGCGCCTCGACCAAGACGGTGAAGGCCAAGGAGGTCATCTCCTGCGGTGGTGCCTTCAACTCGCCACAGCTGCTCCAGCTCTCCGGTATCGGCGACCGTGAACACCTCGAAGGCCTCGGCATCGACGTCGTGTCGCATCTGCCCGGCGTCGGCGAGAACATGCAGGATCACCTCGAGGTCTACATCCAGTACGCCTGCAAGGAGCCCGTGTCGATCCAGCCGCATCTGAAGTTCTGGAAGCGGCCCTTCATCGGGCTCGCCTGGCTCTTCCGTAAAGGCCCCGCGTCGTCGAACCACTTCGAGGCCGGCGCGTTCGTGCGTTCGAACGACGACGAGGCCTACCCGAATCTCATGTTCCACTTCCTGCCGATCGCCGTCCGCTACGACGGCTCGGCCCCGGAAGGTGGCCACGGCTACCAGGTTCACGTCGGGCCGATGTACTCCGATGCGCTCGGCACGGTGAAGATCACGTCGACCGACCCGCGCCAGAAGCCGGCCGTCCAGTTCAACTACCTCACCACCGAGCAGGACCTGCGCGAGTGGCCTGAGGCCGTGCGTACCGCCCGCAAGATCCTCAACCAGCCGGCGTTCGACCGGTTCAACGGTGGCGAGATCTCGCCCGGACCGTCCGTGTCGACCGATCAAGAGATCATGGACTGGGTCGCCCGCGACGCCGAGACGGCGCTGCACCCGTCGTGCACCTGCAAGATGGGCCTCGCTGCGGATCCGATGGCGGTCGTGGATCCGTTCACCATGAAGGTCCATGGCACCGAGGGCCTGCGGGTGGTCGACGCGTCGGTCATGCCGATCGTCTCGAACGGCAACATCTATGCACCGACGATGATGATCGCCGAGAAGGCCGCCGACATCATCCTCGGTAACGAGCCGCTGCCCGCCGACCACACCCCGGTCTTTCGCCGCGACATCGAACCGGCGTGACGCGGGTCGGCCTCGGAGGTCAGTCCGCGTCGGTGGGGGTGCTGGCCAGCAGGCGCTCGAAGATCAGCGTCAGCGTCGCCACGTCGTCGTCGGACAGATGATCGAAGACATGACGCCGTGCCGCAGCCACGTGGCCGGGAGCAGCCGCCTCGATCAGTGCTCGCCCCGACGCGGTGATGTGCACCATCGAACTTCGCGCGTCGTCGGGGCAGGGCTCGCGGTGGAGCAGACCCCGCTGCTCCATCCGACGGATCTGATGTGAGAGGCGGCTGCGGTCCCAGAAGATCTGTGCGCGGAGCTCGCGGGAGCGCAGCACCCCGTCGGGAGCCTCCGAGAGCGGTACCAGCACCGCGTAGTCGGCGTCGGACATGCCCGACTCGCGCGCGAGTTGACCGTTGAGCGCGGTCGTCAGCTCGTGGTTGAGCCGAACCCAACTCCGCCACATGCGGCCCTCATGCTCGTCGAGCCATTCCGGTTCCGTCATCGCCCGGATCGTAGCGAAATGGTTGACGTATCAGCAAACTGCCTCTAGCTTTGCTGACACATCAACAACAGCGATCGAGGAATCCCCCATGACCACCACCCTCCCCACCGGCACCTGGATGCTCACGCCCGACACCTCCGTCGCGCTGACGGTGAAGAAGCTCAAGCTGATCACCGTCGACGCGACCGTCGCCGTCGACGAGGGCTCGATCACCATCGGTGCCGATGGTGCGGTCGAGTCCGTGAGTGCGGCGCTCGACGCAAGCTCGTTCGCCAGCGGGAACGACAAGCGCGACGAGCACGTCCGCAGTGATGACTTCCTCGACACCGAGCAGCACCGAGCGATCACGTTCGCGGCAACCGACACGACGGCGGTCGACGGCGCCCACCGCGTCGCCGGCGAACTGCGGATCAAGGGAACGGCCTACCCCGTGAGCCTCACCGTCGACGACGTCACCGTCGACGGCGAGAGCGGTGCGTTCACCGCCACCGCCACGATCGATCGCACCGCCGTCGGCGTCGCCAAGATGCCCTCGCTCGTGATCGCCAAGATGATCGACGTTACGATCGCCGGGCGCGCCACCCTCCAGAGCTGACGCCGGGCCGGTCTCGCCGGCTCAGTCGCAGTCGCTGCAGACGCCGACGAGATCGAGTCGGTGGGCCTCGACGGTGAAGCCGGCGGCGACGGCGATCTTGGTGAGTGCGGCGTCGAGGCCGGCCTCGGCCTTGTCGTCGAGCGCGAAGTCGGTGACATCGCCACACGACGAACAGATCAGGTGATGGTGGTGGTGCGTGAGGTGCTCGGCCAGCTCGTACCGGGCGAAGTCGTCGTTGGTGACGATGCGGGTCACCACGCCGGCCGCCTCGAGGACGACCAGGTTGCGATACACGCTCGACTGGGCGAGCCGCTCGTCAGCATCGAGGATCTGCGGGATGGTCATCGGCTGGCCGCCAGAGAGCAGGACCTCGACGAGCGCGAGCCGGCCCTTCGTGAATCGCTGATCGGTCTGTCGGAGCAGGGCCGTGATCTGTTCGTCGAGTTCGGTGTCGATGCCGACCATGGCGTCGGTGCTCATGATGCCTCCGTGCTCGTGGTGTCTCAGTGCTCGTGGTGTCTCAGTGCTGATGATGATGGTGCGGGTCGTCGAGAATCAAGCGATCTCCGACCTTGATGAAGCGGCCGCCGAAGGCGTGCACGAGGTGCTCTTCGGTGAGGACTTCGTCCGGTGGGCCGATGGCGATGGCGTGACGATCGACGAGCAGCACCTGATCACAGATGCGGGCATCGTCGAGATCGTGGGTGGTGACGATCACCGAATTGCCGTGGGTGACCTCGTCGTGGATGACATCGAGGATCAGGCCACGCGACGTGATGTCGAGGCCGGTGACCGGCTCGTCGAGCAGCAACAGATCGCTTTGCTGGGCGAGGCCCTGCGCCACGAGAACCCGCTGACGTTGACCGCCGGAGAGATCGTGGAGCTGCTTGTCGGCGAGTTCGGCGATGTCGAGTCGGGTTATCGCGTCGGCGACGGCCGATCCGTCGATGCCGTTGAAGCGGCGCAGGAGGCCGAGCCGCGGGTAGCGGCCGAGCCCGATGGTGTCCTTCACCGTGATCGGCAGGCTCCGATCGACGGCGGTCGACTGCAGGACGAGGGCGGGGGCGTCGCCGTGCCACGAGATCGACCCGGCGCTCGGCGCGTTGATCCCAGCGATCGCGTTGAGCAGCGTCGACTTCCCGGAACCGTTGGGGCCGATCACGGCGAGTGAGCTGCCGGCGGGCAGCTCGAGGCTCACGTCGGTGAGGGCCACGTGGTCGTCGTAGCGGACCTCAAGGTCTTGGATCGTGAGGGCGGCGGCCACGTTCACCAGGCTAGGCGGAAACGATTCTCATTCCGATGGGGAACGGGCGGCGGCCGTAGATAGGGTGTCCCGATCCGAGAGCGATTGTCATTCTCATTTCTGGAGCCAACGATGTCCCGAATCACAAAGCTGCTCGCCGCCCTGCTGGCCTTCACCATGCTCGCCGCCGCGTGCGGCGACGACGACACCGCCGCGTCGGGTGATCTTCCCACGGTGGTCGTCACCACCAACATCCTCGGCGATGTCGTCACCGAGCTCACCGGCGGCGCCATCGAGGTCGTCACGATCATGCCGGTCGGCGCTGATCCCCACGATTTCCAGGCCTCGGCCCAGCAGGCCGACGCCATGCGCACCGCTGACGCGTTGATCGTGAACGGCAGCGACTTCGAAGAGGGCCTGCTCGACGTGATCGAAGGCGCGGAGTCCGACGGCGTTCTTCTGTATGAGGCGATCAGCGCGGTGTCGACGATCGAGGTCGGCGAGGGTGGCCACGACGACCACGATGATCACGAGGGTGAAGAGGGCCACGATGATCACGAGGGTGAAGAGGGCCACGATGATCACGAGGGCCACGACCACAGCGGTGACGATCCCCACTTCTTCACCGACCCGGCTCGCATGGCCGCGGCCGTCGACGGCATCGCTGCGTTCCTGATCGCCAACGTCGAGGGCATCGACGCCGACGCGGTCACCGAAGCGGCCGAGGCCTACCACGAGGAACTCGAAGCGCTCGACGCTGAGGTCGCGACGCTCATCGACGGCATCCCCGCCGAGAACCGCGTCCTCATCACCAACCACGAGGTCTTCGGCTACTTCGCCGATCGCTACGGCTTCGAGGTCGCCGGTGCGATCATTCCGAGCGGCTCGACCCTCGACGGCACCAGCGCCGGTGATCTTGCCGAGCTCGCTGAGCTGATCACCGACGAGGGCGTCCCGGCCATCTTCTCCGACGTTTCCGCGTCGGATCAGCTCGCGCAGACCCTCGCCGACGAGGTCGGCAGCAGCGTCGCCGTCGTTGAACTCTTCACCGAGTCGCTGGGTGACAGCGACTCCGAAGGCGCCACCTACGTCGACATGGTTCGCACCAACGCAACCCGAATCGCTGAGGCCCTGGCATCCTGATCGGGTGATCGAGTTCTTCACGGAGGCGTTCGAACCGACCTTCATGCAGCGAGCGCTCCTCGGGAGCCTCGTTGCGGTTGTCGCCACCTCCATCGTCGGCACGTGGGTCGTGCTACGCGGGCTGTCCTTCTTGGGCGACGCGTTGGCCCACGGTGTGATCCCCGGCATCGCCCTGGCGGTGCTCTGGGGATTCAGCCCGGTGGTGGGTGCGTTCCTCTCGGCCCTCGTGATGAGCGGACTGGTGACGGCGGTGTCTTCTCGCACCACGGTGCGAGAAGACACCGCCATCGGTCTGCTCTTCGTCGGGATGCTCGCCCTCGGCGTGGTGATCGTGTCGCGGGCGCGGTCGTTCACGATCGAGGTCACCGCCCTGCTCTTCGGCGACGTGCTGGGCGTAACCACCGATGACATCCGGACCCAGATGATCGCTGCCGCGATCGTGATCGTCGTGTCGGTGATCTTCTACCGCCCGTTCCTCGCGCTCACCTTCAACCGCGACAAGGCGATCACGCTCGGCATGCGGCCCGGCCTGTCTCAGGCGGTGCTGCTCTCGCTCCTGGCGCTGAGCATCGTCGCCAGCTTCCAAGCGATCGGCACGCTGCTCGTGTTCGGACTGCTCGTCGGTCCGCCAGCCACGGCCCTCCTCCTCGTGAAGCGGGTCCCGATGATCATGTTCGTGGCGATCGTCTCCGGGGCGATCGCTGTCACCCTGGGCCTCGCGATCAGCTTCCACTACGACACAGCAGGCGGTGCCACCATGGCCGGCCTCTCGGTCTTGCAGTTCTTCATCGTGTTCATCACCCAGGAGATCCGGGCGTCGCTGCGCAAGAGCCAGCCGGCGCCGGCCACCGCCTAGCGGTCGCCGAGCGCTTCGAGCACGGCCACGGCTTCCTCGGCTCGATCGGCCGGTACGAGCAGATGGTCGTGGTGGTACCCCGCGAGCACGTTGCAGGGAATGGCAGCCGCCCCGAGCGCAGCGGAGAACGCGGCGGTGAGCCCAACCGCCTCGAGCGCTGAGTGCACGTCGAGCGTGAGCCAGGCCGCGACGAAGTCGTACGGCCACCCCTCGAGTTCGGCTCGTTCGACCGTGGCGACGACCGTGTCGCCCTCGACCTCGCGCATCACAGCCTCGATCCCGTCGCCGAGCGCGGGTGCGTTGCCGGTCGGCGTGCTGACGAAGGTGTAGCGCTGCGGCCGCACCGACACCGTCAGGGTGCGGAGCATCTCGGCGAGATCGGTCATGGCGGCCATTGGGCGACCGTACCGCTCGGGCGGCCTCGGGGCCCGGTGCCCGGTGCCCGGCCCACCCTCGAAAACCAGCAAATCCCCCGCCGAAGCGAGGGATTTGTCCAGCGCGCCCGGAGAGATTCGAACTCCCGACCTTCTGATCCGTAGTCAGATGCTCTATCCAGCTGAGCTACGGGCGCAGATTCACCGACCCCGAAGGGCGGCGCCGATCCAGTGTAGAGGGGCGAACCCGTCCCTCAACCAGCGAATCGGCTTGGCGGAGACGGAGGGATTTGAACCCTCGAACGCCTTGCGACGTTACTTCCTTAGCAGGGAAGCGCCTTCAACCTGGCTCGGCCACGTCTCCGTGTACTCCGAGGAGTACGGGGGGTGAGGTTAGCCGGATCCCGACGATTCCGGTCCGGCCGACGGATTCACCCGGCCCGCTCGAAGCGACTGAACCGGTGGATCCCGTGATCCTCCTCGAGATGGATCTCCCGGCTCAGTTCGTACGGCCGTTCGAAGCGCTGATCGAACGCGGCGATGAGCGGATCCTGGCGTTCGGTCTCGCCGACTGCGTCCCAGGTCGCCTGGTCGGGCCAGACGAAGACGAGGGTGATCTCGCCGGGCCGGTTGTCGTTGAGCCAGACCTCCTTCGACAAGAACGGCACGACGTCGCCGTCGAGCTCGCCGGCCTCGCCGAGCGTCCAGACTTCGTGGTCGACGCGGAGGAACTCGTCGACGTCGGCCGGGTCGACGACGAACACCAGGATTTCGATCGGTCGGCGTTCGCCGGTGACGTGGCGGTGAGGCGGGAGCGGCACGCCGGGACGGTAGCAATGCGGGTCGCTTCGCGCCGGGGGTCGTCTAGCGCTCCGGGTCGCCGGTGAGGCAGGGTGGCGCCATGCGTGAGTCCCAGGAGATCGTGACGGTCCTCGAACCCGAAGACGAGTACACCCACGAACCCGATGCGGCCTCGAACTACAACGAGTCGATGTACCTGAACGGGTTCGACCTCGAGCAGGGGCTCGGCGCCTGGTTCCGGCTCGGCAACCGCGTCAACGAGGGCTACGCCGAGATGTCGGTCTGCCTGTACCTCCCCGACGGCCGGGTCGGCTTCATGTTCGGCCGCCCGAAGATCGAGACCAACGAGGCCATGCACGCCGGCGGCCTCGAGATCGCAGTGGTCACGCCGTTCGAGCACCTCACGATCAGCTACGACGGCACGGTCGTGGTACTCGACGAACCCGAGCAGATGACCAATCCGCGAGAGGCGTTCCGGGAGAACCCGCTGGTCGAGTGTCGGGTCCGGCTCGACGTCCACGGCGTGTCCCCCATGTACGGCGGCAAGCCCTTGTACGCCGACGGCACCGAGCTCGAGACCGACGCCCAGAACTCCTTCGCCAAGGCGCACTACGAACAGCACACTCGAGTCACCGGCACGATCGAGATCGACGGCGTCGACGGTGCGGCCGGCGAGGCGTGGGAGATGAACGGTCTCGGCCTCCGCGACAAGTCGTGGGGTCCTCGCTATTGGCAGGCCCTGTCGTGGTACCGGTGGACGCCGATGATCTTCGACGAGGGCTTTGCCCTGATGCTCTCGATCATCGGGCGTCC
>JBCBYI010000180.1:0-8277 GCA_039815945.1 Actinomycetota bacterium
CCTTCACGTTCGCCGCGACCGCCAACGCCGTGACCTACTGCGGCGCGGTGCCCGTCTTCGTCGACAGCACGCCCGACACGTGGAACGTCGATCCGGCGCTCGTGGCCGAGGCGATCGACGATGCCCAGCGTCGTGGAGAGCGGGTGGGCGCAGTGGTCACCGTCGATCTCTACGGGCAGTGTGCGGACCACGCCCCCATCCGCGCCACCTGCGACACCCACGACATCCCGCTGATCGAGGACGCGGCCGAAGCGGTCGGCGCGACCTGGGAGGGCGCCTCGGCCGGCACCTTCGGCGACTACGGCGTGTTCTCGTTCAACGGCAACAAGCTGATGACCACCGGCGGTGGCGGCATGCTCGTCACCGACGACGCCGAACACGCCGAACGGGCCCGCTACCTGTCGACCCAGGCCCGCCAGCCGGTGCTGCACTACGAACACACCGACATCGGCTTCAACTACCGGCTCAGCAATCCCCTCGCCGGCATCGGTCTCGGCCAACTGGAACGCCTGGATGACCTGCTCGCCGCTCGGGCCCACAACCGCGACGTCTATGTCGAGTCCCTCGGCGGGCTCGCCGGCGTCGGGTTCAACCCGATCGACGACCGAGGCGTGCCGAACCACTGGTTGACCGTCATGGTGCTCGGCGACGACGCGATCGCCGGGCCGGCCGAGGTCATCGCCGCGCTCGACGCGGTCGACGCCGAGGCTCGCCCGGCGTGGAAGCCGATGCACCAGCAGCCGGTCTTCGCCGATCACCGCATCGTCGGCGGCGACGTCGCCGCCGATGCCTTCGCCCGCGGCGTGTGCCTGCCGTCGGGGTCGGCGCTGAGCGACGCCGACCGCGAGCGGGTCGTCGACGCTGTGCGTGGCGTGTTGTCGTGAGCGGAGCCGACTCCGTCCGTCATCTGATCAAGGGCCTCGGTCCGGGCGGCGCTGAGCGGCTCCTGTTGACCCAAGTCCGCTCAGACCCGTCACCGACTCGTCACGAGGTCGCCTACGTCGTCCCCGAGAAGCGCCACCTCGTGCCCGAGTTCGAGGCGGCCGGCGTGCACCCGGTGTGTCTGGGCGAGGGCGTGCTGCGATGGTCGCGGGGGGTCCGGCGACTCATGGTCGACGAACCCACGCGGATCGTGCACGTCCACTCCCCCGCGGTCGCGGCCGTGACGCGGCTCGTCGTCGCGACCGTCCCCCGGTCGATCCGACCGGTCGTCGTCGGCACCGAACACAACCGCTGGCCCCGCCACCATCGCCTCACCCGACTCGCGAACCGGCTGACCATCCGCCGGGAGGCGGCCACGATCGCGGTCAGCGCCGACGTCGCGTCGACCGTGCGCGGCGCTCGTCCGGGTCGGCTCACGACAGTCGAGCACGGGGTCGACCTCGAGGCGGTGCGGGCCGAGGCCGATCGGGCCGGCGTCCGGGATGCCTTCGGCGTCGCCGGCAACGACGTGCTGGTCGTGTGCGTCGCGAACCTCCGCCGTGAGAAGGCGCTCGACGAACTCGTCGAGGCGGCCCGGCTCGCTCTGGCCGAGGTACCCGAGCTGCGGTTCTTCTCGGTCGGGCAGGGTCCGTTGGCCGCCGACCTCGACCGATGGATCCGATCGGCCGGAATCGCTGATCGCTTCCATCCGCTCGGTTATCGCGACGATGCGCCGCGGATCCTGTCCGCCGCGGATGTCTTCACCCTGTCGTCGCACCACGAAGGTTTGCCCGTCGCGGTCATGGAGGCGTTCGCGCTCGGCGTGCCGGTCGTCGCCACCGCGGCCGGTGGTGTCCCCGATGCGGTGGGCGACGCGGGCGTCATCACGCCGATCGGCGATCCGGTCGCGCTCGCGGCCGCCTATGTCGACCTCGCGCGTGATCCGGCTCGGCGAGCGGCGCTCGCCGACTCGGCGACGGCGCGGGCGACCCACTTCTCGGCGCGTCGGGCGGTCGCCGAGATCAACGAGATCTACGACGCGGTGACCAAGGCCGGCACCGACCCGAGCGCGAGGTCGTAGGTCCGCAACGTCGTGGCGATCACGTCACGGTCGTCGAAGTGCTCGATCGCCCGCACCCGAGCGGCGACGCCCTGCCGGATCCGCAACGGGCGGTCGATGACCAGCCGGCGCAACGCTGACGCGAGCGCATCCCCGTCACGGGCGGGGAACAACGCACCGGTGTCGCCGTCGGCGACGACCTGACGGCAGCCGCGGATGTCGGATGCCACGACCGGCAGTCCCATCGCGGCCGCCTCCATCGCCGAGCGGGGGAAGCCCTCCCGGTAGGAGGCCAGGGTGTAGATGTCGAACGCGGCGTAGAGGTCGACCATGTCGGTCCGTTCGCCGAGGAATCGCACGCCGTCGGCCTCGGCCGCGGCGATGGCGTCGGCGTCGACGGCACCCGCCTTGTCCGGCTCGGCCGGACCGACGACCACGAACACACAGTCTTCGTCTCGCAGGCGAGCGGCTGCGTCGAACACCTCGGCGTAGCCCTTCTCCCACACCAGCCGGCCGACCAGACCGATGACCACGGTGGAATCGGCGATGCCGAGCTCGTCGCGGATCCGGCTGCGGGCATCGCCGGCCCGGTCAGGGTCGAACCGGTCGAGGTCGATGCCGTTGCCCAGCACCGTGAGGCGCTCGTGGGGAACGCCGAGTCGGCGCAACACGGGGAGATCCTCGGGGTTCTGGAGCAACTCGGCATCGCTGCACGCCGCAGCCACGCGTTCGAGGCCGTAGACGACCGCCCGCTTGGTGAGGCGATCCTCCGGGAGGGCGTAGAGCCCGTGCACGGTGTTGACGATCACGGGAACGCCGGCCGCTCGCGCCGCCAGCCGCCCGAACACGCCCGGCTTCGGGTTGTGGGTGTGCACGATCGTCGGCCGCAGCGACCGGAAGGCCCGGTAGAGCTCGACCATCGCCCGTGCGTCGCGACCCGGTGCCATCGACCGGGTCAGCGACTCGATCGCGTGGTGACGGATGCCGCTCGCTTCGAGCGATGCAACGTGAGGACCAGGCGCCGACATGGCGACCACGTCGTAGCCGGCCTCCGCGAACGCCTCGAGTTGGGGACGCAGGAGCCAGTCGAGGCTCATGTCGGTGGTCGTCAGGTGGACCAGGACGGGACGGCTCACGACGTCGCCCCTGCGTAGCGCCGGCGGTTGACGAGCCGGCGGAGATCGTCTTCGAAGTGCATGCCGCCGGCGACCTTGCGCCGGAACCAGTGGGACCCGTCGGTCGTCTGGACCGGGCTGCGGCTGAGGCGATGCACGTCGGCCCCGACCGGGTTCGGACGGGTGCCGGCGAGGGCGGCCGACCGGAATCGGGCCCGCACCAGCGGTTCGACCGCGTCGCTCGCGGCAAGGGCCTTCGGGTAGGCGAAGTGGTCGGCGGTGCAGCCGAGCCGCTGCTCGATGAGGCCGATCGACCGATCGAGGTCCTCAGCGGCCTCGTCCGGCTCGAGTCGGTCGAGCAGCACGTGGGCGTGGGTGTGGCTCCCGACCGTGACGAGGCCGGTGCTGCGGGCATCGTCGAGCCCCTGCCACGACACCACCCGGCCGTGGTCGGGGAAGTCGACCCGATGCTCGACATGGTGGGTGGCGACGTAGAGCGTGGCCGGCACACCGTGGCGCACGAGGACGGGAAGGGCATCGTCGACGAAGTCGGCGGTGCCGTCATCGAAGGTCACGACGACCGAACCGGTGAGATCCTCACCCGCCCGCAACCCGGCGACGGCGTCGTCGATCGACAGCACCGTGGTCGTCGCGGCGAGTTCCGCCATCTGGTCGTCGAACACGGCGGCCGGCAGATCGACTCGCACGGGGGTGTGTCCCCCGACCCGGTGGTAGATCAACACGACGAGGCCCGACGCGGCGGGGCGCACGACGTCGACCGCACCGGCGGCGACCTTGACGATGTCGGAGGAGACAGAACGCATCGGGGTCCCATCGGCACGGACCGCACCGCCATGAGCCGAACGACCTAGGGTCGAGACCGTGACCGACGAGGTGAGCGTGCGACCCGCGACCGACGACGACGTCGCCGCGATCATCGACGTCGCCGGACGAGCGCTCGGCTGGGACCCGGCCGATCCGAACGAGGCCTTCTTCCGCTGGAAGCACTTCGACAACCCGGCCGGGCGATCGCCGATGTGGGTCGCAGAGTCGGGCGGCGACCTCGCCGGGTTCCGCTCGATGATGCGCTGGACGTATCGCCACGGGGAGACACGCGTGCGGGCGGTGCGCGCCGTCGACACGGCCACCGACCCCGCCCATCAACGCAAAGGGATCTTCCGCCTGTTGACCGAGGCGGCGGTCGCCGAACTCGTCGAGGACGGCACCGACTTCGTGTTCAACACGCCCAACGACAAGAGCCGACCCGGCTATCTCCGCATGGGCTGGGTCGACGCCGGGCGGCTCCCGGCCGCGTTCGCGCCCGCAGGCGTGGGGTCGCTGTTGCGGCTCGCCCGGGCCCGCACCGCGGCGCACAAGTGGAGCCTGCCGCTCGACGCCGGCGATCCGATCGACCGGGTCGCCGCCGATCTCGGCCGCCCCGCCGACACGATCGTGACCGACCGCACGCCCGAGCATCTCCGGTGGCGTTACGGCTTCGAGCCGCTCCATTACCGGGCGATCCAGACCGACGAGGCGATCGCGGTGATCCGCCTGCGTCGGCGAGGGCCGGCGACCGAAGCCGTGGTCGCCGAGGTGGCGTCGCCGTCGGTCGCCGCGACCCGACGCCTGTTCCGCTCGATCCGTCGCCTCGACGGGGTCGACCATCTGCTCACCCTCGCGGCCCCGCCGCACCCCGCGCCCCGCCTGCCGACCATCCCCGGACTCGGACCCCACCTCACGTTGCGCGACCTCGCTCGCCCCGCGCCCGACGCCGCCGCCTTCCGTTTCAGCCTGGGCGACATCGAACTGTTCTGAGGGCCGCCCGGATCGCTCATGAGCGACCCAACGCCGCCGATGGACCACCACTGAGTCTTGGAGGACCCATGCACGTTCTGGTCACCGGCGGCGCCGGCTTCATCGGCGCAAACCTGTGCCGGGCGATGGAAGCGGCCGGCCACGTCGCCACCGCCTACGACGATCTGTCGACCGGAGATCCGCGCAACCTCGACGGCACGAACGCCTGGCTGATCGAGGCGTCGATCCTCGACGAGAAGGCGATGATCGAGGCCGCCGGCCCGACCGACGCGATCGTGCACCTCGCGGCCCGGCCGTCGGTTCCGCGGTCGATCAAGGACCCGGTCGCGTCCCATCTCGCCAACGCGACCGGCACCGTGAACGTGTTGGAGGCGGCTCGCACCGACGGTTCGCGCCAGGTCGTGACGGCGGGCTCGTCGTCGGTCTACGGCGCCAACCCGATCCTGCCCAAGCACGTCGATCTGGCCACCCGCCCGGTGAGTCCCTACGCCGCCTCGAAGCTGGCAGCCGAGGCCTACACCCTCGCCTATGGCCACTCGTTCGGTCTGCCGACGCTGTCGTTCCGGTTCTTCAACGTCTTCGGACCGCTCCAGGCCGCCGGCCACGCCTACGCCGCCGTCATCCCCGCCTTCGTCGACGCCGCCTTGCGCGGCCGGCCCCTGCCGGTCCACGGGGACGGCACCCAGAGCCGCGACTTCACCTATGTCGACACCGTCACCTCGGTGATCGTCGACGCCGTCGAGCGTCAGGTCACGAGCGACGACCCGGTCAACCTCGCGTTCGGATCCCGCACCGATCTGCTGTCGGTCATCGAGTTGATGCGAGGGCTGATGGGCATCGACATCGACGTGGAGTTCCAGCCCACCCGGGCCGGCGACGTCCCGCACTCCCAGGCCGACGACAGCCAGATCCGCGAGCTGTTCCCGTCGATCACCCCGACCTCGCTCGACATCGGCCTCAAGCAGACGATCGACTGGATGCGGACCGTCGTCTGATGCGCTCGGGCCCCTACCGCGGCAAGCGGATCGTCGATCTGGCGATCCTCGTGCTGGTGGCCGTTCCTGCGCTCGCGCTCGGGGCCGTCGCGGCGCTCGCCGTCCGGGCGACCTCGCCCGGCCCGGTGCTGTTCCGCCAAGAACGCGTCGGCCGTGACGGGGTGCCGTTCGAGGTGCTGAAGTTCCGCACGATGACCGTCGGCGACAACCCGATCGTCCCCGACGACGATGTCATCACGAGCGCCGGCCGGGTGCTGCGTCGTCTCTCGCTCGACGAGTTGCCGCAGTTGGTCAACGTCGCCCGCGGCGAGATGAGCGTCGTCGGCCCCCGCCCGACCCTCGCCTACCAGGTTGAGCGGTGGACCGACCGTCAACAGGGCCGCCTCGCTGTGCGGCCGGGCCTCACCGGTCTGGCCCAGGTCAACGGCCGCAACGATCTCTCCTGGCCCGAACGCATCGAGTTCGACCTCACGTACGTCGAGACCCAGTCGGTGCGGACCGACCTGGCGATCCTGGCTCGCACCGCCACCGCGATGGTCAGTGGCGACGGCACGGGCGCGACCGCGGCCGACGATCCGCTGGCGGCCGTCGAGGGACCATGACCGTCCTCGGCATCATCGGTGCCGGCGGCCACGGGCGCGAGGCCCATGCCGTCGCGCTCGCCGCCGGGCGCTGGGCCGACATCGTGCTCTTCGACGACGGCGACGTGGCGACCGACCGGCTGGCCCGGATCGGCGTCGAGACCGTCCACCCCGTCGCAGAACTGTCCGATCGCTGTGACGAGTTCGTCGTCGCGATCGGGTCCGTCGAGGTCCGCGCCCGCATCGCCGCCGAGATCGGCGAGACGCTGCCCGGCGCCGTGCTCGTCGCCCCCACGGCGTCGGTCGGCACCGACGTCGAACTCGGAGCCGGCGTGATGGTCTACGACTCCTCGACGATCACGACCAACGTCGTGATCGACGCGCACAGCCATGTCAACGCCGGCTGTGTGGTGAGCCACGACGTGCGGATCGGAGCCGGTGTCAGCCTCTCCCCCGGCGTGCTGCTCAACGGTGAGGTCACCGTGGAGGACCACGTCTTCCTCGGCAGCGGCGCGATCGTGCTGCCGGGCCGGACCATCGGTCAGGGGGCGGTCGTCGGCGCCGGCGCGGTCGTGGTCGACGATGTCGCGGCCGGTGCGACCGTGACGGGCGTGCCCGCTCGCTGACGACGGCGCCGCCAGCCGAGCATCTCCAGCCCGACACGTGTGACGACCGCCCAGCCGACTGCGGCGACGAGGGCGAGCAGCAACTGTGACGGACGTCCGACCGAGCCGACGAGCGCGGCGACCGGAGCGATGACGGCGGTCGCGAGCACGGCGACGCCCGGCCGGCCGAGCCCGAGGGCCACCGCGCCGAGGAGGACCATGCCACCGATGAGCGGCGCCTCGGTGTCGGCTACGAGGCCCCACACCGCGGCCAGCGGGACACCGGCGACGAGACCGGCGGCGCGCACCGACCGATGACGCATCGGCTCGGCGATCGCCGCGATCAGCGCTGCGGCGACGATCACCCCGAGCAGCGCCCACAGCGGCGACGGTCGGTCGACGAACGCGTCCCCCAGGCCACCGTGGCGGCGCTCGAAGGTCACGCCGGCCGCCGCGACGACGAGCAGCGGGCCGGTCGCCGAGAACCGGGCGACGAGGCCGACCACGACACCCACCACGAGCGCGGCGATCGCATCCTCGGGATGCAGGGGGCCGCTCGGGATCAGGGCGTCCACGGTCGCCCTAGATCGTGACGGTCTCGTCGGTCGGCGAGACGAGGCACAGCTCGATCACCGACCGCTTGAGCTGGTCGGGGTCATCGGAGCCGAGCACCTCGAGCCGCAACGGCGACAGCGGCGGGATCTTGCAGTGCGAGATCAGCGGATGAGCGTGGCGATCGTCGAGCTCGGCCTGGCCGAGGAGCACCTCGTGCATCTTCTCGCCGGGGCGCAGCCCGGTGAACACGATCTCGATCGGGCGATCGGCCTGGGCGGCGAGCCGCTTGGCGACGTCGACGATCTTCACCGGTTCGCCCATGTCGAGCACCAGCGCCTCGCCCGGCAAGCCGACGGCGCCGGCCTGGATCACGAGCTGCACGGCTTCCTGCACCGTCATGAAGTAGCGGGTGACGTCGGGGTGGGTCACGGTGATCGGACCGCCCTCGGCGACCTGCTTCTCGAAGGCGCCCAGCATCGAACCTCGGCTGCCGAGCACATTGCCGAACCGCACCGACAGGTAGGTGCCCTCTTCGCGGGCGGCGAACCACGACGTCAGCTGTTCCGCGACCCGCTTGGTGTAGCCGAGGACGGAGGTCGGGTCGGCGGCCTTGTCGGTGCTGATGTTGAC
>JBCBYI010000181.1:0-8211 GCA_039815945.1 Actinomycetota bacterium
GGCGCCGGGCGACGACTCGAGGACGTCGAGGCGACCGCTGCCGGGGGCGTGTGCGTCTTCCTTGGTGAAGTTCACGGCCGGGATGACGACCTTGTACTTGCCGGTGGCGAGGCCGCCGAACTCGTAGAAGCCGCCCGCGACGGTGCTGGTGGTCTGGAAGAGTTCGAACGTGCCGTCGTCGTCCCAGTCCTGCCACAGCTCGACGATGACGTCGGGGATGCCGCGGTCCTGGCCGTCGTCGAAGACGCCGTTGGCGTTCTCGTCGTAGAAGACCCGGTTGCCGATCGACAGGGTGCTGAAACCGAAGTCCCAGGTGAGGTCGACGTTGGCGTCGCCGAGGCCGTCCCAGTCGAGGCCGCCTTCGGGCTTGTCGGGCTCATCGGTCGCCATGGTGCCGGCGGCGAGGGTGATGGTGGCGGAGTAGACGTCACCGGCGACCGTGGTCGGGTCGATGCCGTCGTCGTTCTGGTCGCCGGCGCCCTGCACGCCGCCCGTCGAGTGCCAACCTTCGAGGACCGCGTCGGTCTCGAAGTTGGTCGAGGGAAGCTCGATGACGTAGTCGCCGGCGGTGAGGCCGGTGAACAGGTAGTAGCCACCGCTGTCGGTCGTCGTGGTGAGCATCGGGATGGCCCGGTCGGGGTTGCCGTCGCCGTCGTCGTCACGATGCAGGTTGACGGTGACGCCTGCGACGCCGGCCGCTTCCTCGTTGACCGAGTTCACGGTGCCGTCGGCGTCGAGGTCCTTCCAGACCTGGGAGCCGACGCCGAGAGGCGTGGTGGTGACCATGCCGAAGTCGAGCGACAGGTTGGTGTTGGCGTCGTCGATCGGGCCGATGTCGGCACCCTCGGGGAGCGTGTCGTCGTCGGCGATCGGCTCACCGGCGGCGGTGAGGGTCACGGCCAGCGAGTCGACGTCGGCGCCCGCCCCACCACCAGGGAGAAGGCCGTTGTCGTCGCCGTCGATGTCGCCGTCGGGATCCGGGGCCGGCTCGCCGTTGGCGACGGTCGAGGTGTAGCCCTCGAGCGGCGCGCCGTCGGCGAACTGTGAGGCCGGGATTGTCACGACGTAGCTGGCACCGTCGTCGAGGCCGAGGAACAGGTAGCGACCCTGGGCGTCGGTGGTGGTGGTGCCCAGCAGGCTGTCGTCGCCGGCGGCGTGCAACTCGACGGTGACACCGCCAACGCCGAACTCCGGACTGGCGGGATCGGTGTCGAGGGCACCGTTGACGGTGGTGGTGTCGAGGTAGACCCGCTCGCCGAGGGCGAGACCGTGGAAGCCGAAGTCGACGGTGAGGTTCTCGTTGGCGTCGGGCGCCAGGGCGAGACCGTTGTCGGGCGACTCCCCGGTCGGCTCACCTTCGTGGCTCAGGGTCACGTCGGTGGAGCGCACGGCGTCGCCGTCGCTGGCCGGGTCGATGCCGTCGTCGTCGCCGTCGGTGTCGGTGGCGACGGTGTCGGGCACCGAGCGGGTGGCGACGAGCGCACCGCCGGTCGAGAAGTTCGAGGCCGGGATCTGCACGTAGTAGGCGCCGGCGTCGAGCCCGGCGAAGAGGTACTCGCCGTCGATGTCGGTGGTGGTGGTGTCGACGAGGCTGTCGTCACCGCTGTCACGTAGCTCGACGGTGACGCCCTCGATCCCGGTCTCACCGGAGTCGTTGCCGTCGTTGTCGGAGTCGAACCAGACCCGGTTGCCGATCGACAGGCCGGTGAAGCCGAAGTCGACGGTCAGGTTCTCGCTGGCGTCGGCGGTGACACCATCGTTGTCGTCGGTCTCGAACAGCGGCTCACCACCGGCGGTCAGGGTGACCGCAGCGGAGCGAACGGCGTCGGTGTCCGAGACCGGGTCGATGCCGGAGTCGTCGCCGTCGATGTCGTCGTCGGGGGCGACGGCGCCGTCGACCGAGACGAGGTTCTCGAGCACACCGCCGGAGGCGAAGTTCGAGTCGTCGATCTCGACCACGTAGGTCGCAGCCTGGGTGAGGCCGGTGAAGAGGTAGCGGCCGTTGATGTCGGTGGTGTCGGTGGTGATGAGCGCATCGGTCGAGCCGTTGCGCAGGTTCACGAGGACACCGGCGATGCCGGACTCGTTGAGCGAGTCGAAGGTGCCGTTGGCGTCGATGTCGTACCAGACCCGGTTGCCGAGGCTGATCCGGTAGAAGCCGAGGTCGACCGACAGGTTGGTGCGATCGTCACGGACCACGGTGCCGGGGTCGTCGTCGGAGAAGCTGCCGGAGCGCTCCCGCTCGTTGGTCGGCTCGTCGGAGGCGTCGGCGCCCTCGCCGAGGGTGAGGATGCCGGTGGTGTAGCCGGACGGGCCGCCGCTCACGTCGACGATGCCGGTGACGTCGTTGTCGTTGTCGACGTCGTCGTCGGGATCGGTGACGACGTTGGGCGAGACGAGGAAGTCGTCGAGCTGCCCGGTCGGCATGATCACGTAGTAGTCGCCGGCCGAGAGATCGACGAACTGCCAGTGGCCGTCGCCGTCGGTCGTGGTGGTGTTGATCTGGAGGTCTTCGTCGTCGGCCACGCCGTCGCCGTCGTCCTTCCAGAGCTCGATGGTGAGACCGGAGATGCCGGGATCGGCGACGTCGGCGATGCCGTCGGCATCGAGGTCGTCGAAGACGAGGTTGCCGATCGAGTAGGTGGGCTCCTCGGCGAAGCCGAAGTCGACCGACTGGTCGGAGTTCTCGTCGACCGCACCCAGGACGAGGGTGTCGGCGACGGTCTCGGCGTCGGCGCCGGTCGTGCCGTCGGTCTCGGCGGTGGGTGCGCCGTCGAGGGCGAGCGAAAAGGTGGTCGACACGGCCTGGAAGGACGTGGCGGCCTCGCCGCGGTCGTTGTTGTCGGCAGCAGTGGCCCCGTAGGAGGAGTCGAGGTCCTGCAGGTCGAAGCCGGCAGCGCCGGCGGACTGGCCGGTCTGCGCTGCCGGGATGCCGATCAGGTAGTCCTGGCTCGCCATGATGCCGTCGAATCCGTAGACGCCGTTGGCGTCGGTGGTGGTCGAGGCGACCAGCGGATCGGCGGCGTCGATGCGGCCGTCGCCGTCGAGGTCCTCGTACAGCTGCAGGGTCACGCCGCTGATGCCGTCCTCGGAGGAGGTTGCGGTGCCGTCGCCATCGGTGTCGCCGGCGCCGTCGTCGTACCAGACGAGGTTGCCGACCCGGAGGCGAGCGAAGCCGAAGTCGATCGAGAGGTTCGAACGGCTGTCGGTGAAGGCGTCGTTGTCGTCGTCGACACCGGAGCCCGAGCGGGTCTCCTCGTCGGTCGGCTCACCGGCGGCGAGGGTCACGACGCCCGAGGCGATGCCCGACGGGCCGTTGGCGACGTCGACTGTCGAGGCGCCGTTGGAGTCGTTGTCGGCGTCGTCGTTCGGGTCGGCGGTCGAGGCGGAGACGGCGTTCCAACCGTCGAGGCCGGCGTCCTGGGGAAGCACGACGTAGTAGTCCCCGGCGCTGAGGCCGACGAATTCGTAGGTGCCGTTCGAGTCGGTGACGGTCGTCCCGACTCGGCTGTCGCCGGCCGAGGGACCAGCGGTCGCGTCGTCGGACCAGAGCTCGACGGTCACGCCGGCGATGCCGCTCTCGCCGACGTCGGCGACGCCGTCGTTGTCGACGTCGTCGAACACGAGGTTGCCGATGCGGTACACGGTGGCGCCGACGGTGAACGACGCGATGTCGTGGTCGTCCTCGTCGATGGTGCCGTCGTTGTCGATGATGTCGTCGAGCAGCAGGTCGTTCTCCAGCGCATCCGGGGTGGAGTCGCTGTCGGTGCCACCGACGGCGGCGCTGATCTCGGCGTGGTTGACGATCGTCCCCGTGCCGCCGTCGACCTCGAGGCTGATGTCGATGGTGGTGGACTCGCCGGCGTCGAGCGAGGCGATCGTGTAGGTCGGCGCCGCGGCACCGGTCGAACCGGTCCAGCCGCTGTTGGCGCCGCCGGCGTTGAACGTCATGCCGGCGGGCACGGTGTCGGTCACGACGATGTTCGTAGCGTCGACGTTGCCCTGGTTGAAGACCTCGATCGTGTAGGTGACGGTGTCACCCTCGCCGATCGGGTCGTCGCTTTGACCGGTGACGGTCGTGCGGAGGGCGAGGTCGAAATCGTCGACCTCGGCGAGCTCGGCGCTCGGCACCATGATGCCGACCATCCGGGGTTCGGCAGCGCCGAGGCGGCTGTCGGTGTCGGCATTGGTGACGCGGTGGGCCATCGAGTTCCAGGCGACCGAGTCGTACTCGGCGCCGAACGGGGCCCGCATCGGCACGTCGAACTTCAGCTGCTCGGTGGCGCCCCACGGCGTCGCGCTGAAGGGCGCGGTGATGCGGAAGGCACGGACGAGGGTGAAGTCGGCCGGGCTGGTCGTCCAGTCGTCGACACAGCTGATCTGCCAGCCGCTCTCGTCGCTGTCGTCGGACAACTCGGGACGACAGGGGTTGGTCGACATCGAGTACTCGACGGTGTGGGTCACCCCAGAGGTGAAGACGTCGGCCGGGACGATCGGACCCTCGAGGTCGGGGATCCACTGGCTGCTGCGCTGGACGTTCTGTAGGACTTCGGTGATACCGGTGTCGCTGCGGAACGGGAGGATGTCGTAGACGACATAGTCCTCGAGCGGGATGTTGCCCGAGTTCTCGAGCAGCAGGTGGTAGGTGAAGGTGCCGCCGGGCGCCGTGCGGGCGCTACACGGGTAGCGGGTCGCACCGTCGAGGTCGGGGCAGATCGGGTTCGGGAAGATGGTCGGGTTGTCCGGATCGACGTGGTCGAGGCCGGCGTCGGCGGAGACCCAGGCCTGCGACGAGACGACCGCAGCGGGGATGACGGACCAGCCGTCGTCCTCGAAGCAGATCGGCTCGGAGGTGTCGGCGTCGCCGTCGAGGTCGTTGGAGTCGGCCGAGCTGTCGTTGGTGTCGTTGCACGGGGGCTCGGTCACCGAGAAGGCGGCGAACTCGTTGGTGTAGGCGCCCTGGGCGGTACCGGCGGCGATGCGGGTGGTGAAGCGCACCCGGACCCACGAGTTGATGGGCTCGAGGTCGATGCCGTTGGCCTGGGCGGCGGCGCCGCCGAAGGCGTAGGCGCCAGCGGCCGGGCTGTCGGTCCAGGTCCAGCGCAGCAGGGTGCGGCCGGTGCCGTTGTAGTCGTCGATGACCTCGATGTTGGGCTGGGTGGCCGACGGGTTCGTCGCACCGTTGTTGTCGAAGCTGATGGAATCCCAGGTGACGAACTCGAGCTCGTTCGGGAGGAGGTCGGCGATCACCGGGTCGACGATGTCGAGGTAGCCGGTATTGCGGATCCGGAGCTCCCACTGCACTTCGTCACCGGGCGAGATGTCGCCGCCGGTGATCAGCTGCTTGGCGACGTCGAGCCGCGGGATCGGGTCGATGATCGACGTGGACTTGCAGTCGCTGTCCGAGCCGGTCGCCCAGTCGAGGGTGACGCAGTTCTGGATGGTGCCCGGGGTGGAGAAGCCACCGGGGACGTCCATGCGAACGCGCGGGCGGCTGCTCTCGTTGAAGGTCGGCTCGACCTCGTAGACCGGGCTCGCACCGGAGTCGTCGTAGAAGACCCAACGGACGTGGGTGGCGTCGACCGGCATGTCGCCACCGCTCACGGTGAAGGTCGTGTTGTCGTTGTGGTCGACGGTGCCGATCGCGGTCCAGGTGGTGCCGTTGGTCGAGTACTCGAGGTCGGCCTTGATGTCGCTGTCGTTCCAGGTGCCGGAGCGGATGTCGTAGAGGTCGGCGTTGGCGGGGAGGCTGTCGGTGAGGACGAAGTTCTCGACGTTGACGTTCGACGCGGTGGCGTTCCAGCGCAGCGTGTAGCTGATGCGGTTGCCCGGGATCGACTCGCCGGTACCGGCCTTGGTGACGGTGACGTCCTGGACCGGCTGGATGATGTCGATGTCGAGATCGTCGGTGCCGACGGACTCGACGCCCGAGCCGGTGTCACCGAAACCTTCGAGGTTGTTGGTCGCGACGGTGCCCGACGTGAAGGTGACCGCCGGGAAGTTGAGGGTGAGGGTTCGGTTGACGCAGCGCTGGCCGGTGCCGTCGGTGCCGGCGTAGAGGCTGGCGACGTCGATGGTGCCGAGGTTCCAGGTCACGGTCGAACCGTCGACCGAGCCACCGCCGGCGTCGACGATGGTGGTCCCGGGCGGGATCGTGTCGACGAGGCTCGCGTTGGCGAGGTCGATGTTGGAGAGGCCGGTGGTGGCGCACATCGACAGCTGGAAGTCGACGTCGCCGTCGGGGGCGGGGTTGCCCGACGGGCTCGTCTTGGACTTCACGACCGTCCAGCTCGCGACCGGTGCGGCGGTGCTCACCGTGTAGGTCGCCGAGGTCTCGACGCCCGGTGCGCCACCCGACGGGGTGGCGTAGTTGATCGTGCCGTTGTTCGGGATGCTCGTCCCGCCCGGCGTTCCGAACTTGACCCGAGCGGTGATCGTCGCCTCGGAGGCGGCACCGTCGAGGAAGTCGGGGTGGGAGATGGTGACGATGCGGCTGCCGGAGTCGTAGCCCCCGGTCCAGCCGGCGCCGACCTGCACGTCGACGAAGTCGAGGTTGCTGTCGAGCACGTCGGTGATCGAGGTCGCACCGCACGAGCTGTCGAGGCCGGAGCAGCTGAAGCTGAAGCGGTACTGCACGTACTCGCCGGAACCGACGGTGCGTTCACCGCCGATCAGCTCCATCGAGAAGGTGGCGATGCCGGCGTTGGCGACACCAGGGGTGGTGATCGCCAGCGCGCTGAAGAGCATGGCGATCGTGGCGATGATCGCGCTCACGCGCATCGTGGTGGGGTTTGTGGTCCTCATCGGTGCTTCCTGTCCAGCGAGGTCGGTTGTGGCTCGCCGGTTGCTACGGGTGGTTCCCCTACGGAGGTGAGGGGAATGGCGCCGAATGCCCGCCGTTTCAGGGCGTCGGTCACGGGTCGAACGATGCGTGGCCCTGGCCAAGGGGGCCTCTCGGGAGGATCAAGATCGGGTCAAGGGTCCCCACCCTCGACCTGAGGTCGAGGGTGAGAGCTGGGACCTTCTCCCTGGGTCGAACTACCGTGAGGGTCGTGAGCGATCCCGTGCGTCTGACCGTCTGGTCCGACTTCCTTTGACCGTGGTGCTACGTCGGCGCGGTACGCGTCGAACAGCTCCAGGCCCGCTTCGGCGACCAGATCACCGTCGAGTGGAAGTCGTTCCTCCTCCGCCCCGACAACGACGGCGGTGATCCCGCCAAGCACGACAGGTTCGTCGAGTACACGAAGAGTTGGTTGCGGCCGGCCTCGACCGAGCCGACCCTGACCTTCTCGGTCTGGGCGACCGACAACCCCCAGCCGTCGGGCTCGATGCCGGCGCAGATCGCCCAGAAGGCCATGGAGGCGTTCGCCCCCGAGGCGGCCGACGCCTATCACCGCCGACTCATGGACGCGTACTTCGCCGAGAACCGCACCATCTCCGACGCCCAGGTGCTCGCCGACCTCGCCGCCAACGTCGGGGTGGACCCGGGCGGCTTCATCGCCCATCTCGTCGACAACGAACGCGCCTACGCCGCGGCGGTGATCGACGAACACAACTCGGCGATCGAGAGCGGCGTCACCGCGGTGCCGACGATCGTGCTCGACGACGTCTTGCCGGTGCAGGGCGCCCAGGATCTCCAGAGCTACGAGCGCTGGATCGAGCGTTTGCTGGAGCGCCGCGGAGCGTGAGGCATCGCCGAGCGGTCACCGACCGCTCGGTACCTTTTCGAGATGGCGACGACCACCGGCGGGCCCGTCGGGTCCAACCGAGCGCTCTTGAGCATTGCGGCGATCTTCGTCGTGCTCTACGCGCTGGCTGCAGCCTGGATCGTGATCGCCGACGGCGAGGCACCACCGTCGCTCGCGCTGCATCGCACCGATGACGGCCAGGGGGTCGTCATCTCCGGGGCCGTCCCCGACGCCGAACAGCAGCAGGCCCTGGTCGACGCAGTCGGCGAGGTGACCGGCGCGCCGATCGTCGTGGTCGAGATCACCGTCGACCCCGATGCGGCGAGCGTCGATCCGGCGATCGACACGGCGATGGCGTTGGTCGCGGAACTCCCCCCGGACCCCGAGGGCTGAGTGATGACGACGATCCTGGCGCAGTTGTTCGTGGCACTGGCGGTCTCACTCGTCGTCGGCTTCGTCCTGGGTTTCACCTTCGGGGTCGGGCGCCGACATCGCGCACCGGCACCGACCGGAGGCGTGGATC
>JBCBYI010000182.1:0-8158 GCA_039815945.1 Actinomycetota bacterium
GAGGGTGGCTTCAGCACCCCCGAGTCTCAAGGAGACCCACTCACCTGACCAACGTCACTGGGATCTACAGCTAGGCCAGGCCCCGGCGCACCGGATTGAGGTCGTCGAACTCGGGCTCGCGCTTCTCCTGCTGGGCCGCGAACGACTCCATCATGTCGGCCGGCTGGAACATGCCCGACTGCCACAGCGAGATGTGGTTGAGGGAGTCGGCGACGGAGTGGTCGCGGGCGTAGAGCACCGACTGCTTGGTGCCGTAGATCGCGAGTGGCGACTTGGCGGCGATGCGGGCGGCCGTGTCGAGCACCTCGTTCAGCATCGTGTCGTGGTCGGCGTACACCTCGTTGACGAGGCCGACCTCCTTGGCCCGGTGGGCCGACATACGGTCGCCGGTGTAGGCGAGTTCACGCACGATGCCGTCAGGGATCAGCTTCGGGAGCCGCTGGAGCGTGCCGACGTCGGCGGTCATGCCGATGTTGATCTCCTGGATGCAGAACCAGGCGTCCTCGGTGGCGTACCGGCAATCGGCGGCGGTGACCATGTCGACCGCGCCGCCGACGACACCACCCTGCATCGCGGCCAGCACCGGCATGCGGGCCTCTTCGAGGCAGCTGAACGTGTTCTGGAGGTGGAGGACGTTGGCCCGGAGATTGGCCCGCTGGCGGCCGACCTCGCGGCTGTCGTCGCCGTCGAGGTTGGAACCGCCGGTGAACACCGAGAGATCCATGCCGGCGCAGAAGTGCTTGCCGGTCGAGGACAACACGACGGCCCGCACCCGGCCGGAGTCGCTGAGACCGTTGACGATCTCGGGCAGCTCCGACCAGAAGGCCGGGATCATGGTGTTGAGTTCGTCGGGGCGCGAGAGGATGACGTGGGCGACGCCCTCGCTCTCCTCGATCTCGAAGCAGGTGTATCCCATGGCCCGAAGGCTACGGGATCAGCCTTCGCCGTTCCCCATCGCCGTGACGGCGGCCGACTCGTGCATTGCCTGCGCCTTGGCTTCGAAGTCCTCTTCTTCGAGGTCGTACTCGATGAACTCGTCGCCCGTGTCGGGCATGTGCTCGAACTCGATCACCCCGATCTCGGTGAACTTCTCGCGCAGCCAGCCCTCGCCGGCGTCGAGCAAGCCGAGCTTGCGGCAGTTCGGCACGATCTTGGAGAACAGCATCCGCTGGAAGACCTTGGTCTCCTCCGGGGCGTTGAGCAGCCGCTCGCACATGACCCGGCTGTCGACACCCATGTGTTCCCACACTTCCTGCTGGAGGAAGCGGTCGCGCATGCGCAGGGCGGCCTCGAAGGCGAACTCCTGGCGGTGCTGGATCTCGGCGAGGGTCATGTCCTGGTACACCTCCTGGAGGCTCAGGACACCGAAGGCCACGTGACGGGCCTCGTCGCTCATGATGTAGCGGAGCATCTTCTTCAGCAGCGGCTCCTCGGTGAGGTCGTGCATGAAGCCGAAGGCGGCGAGAGCGAGACCCTCGACCATGATCTGCATGCCGAGGTAGGTCATGTCCCACTCGGAGTCGTTGATGATGTCGTCGAGCAGCAGGCGCAGGTGCGGGTTGACCGGGTAGCCGCCGTCGAGCTTCTCGTTGAGGTAGCGGGAGAACGCCTCGACGTGGCGGGCCTCGTCGACGGTCTGCTGGGCGGCGTAGTACTTGGCGTCGATCCACGGCACCGTCTCGACGATCTTGGCCGTGCACAGCAGCGCACCCTGCTCGCCGTGCATGAACTGGCTCAGGCGCCACTTGGCCGACTGCAGGCCGAACTCACGCCATTCCTTGTCGCTCCACTTGTAGAGCGGCGACGACGGATCCTCGGTGTTGCTCGGATCCATCTGCATCTCGAGCTGGAGGTTGAGCGCCTCGTAGGGATCGACCTCGATCGACCAATCGAGATCGGTGGTGGCATTCCACTGGCTCGTCTTCGACTTCTCGTAGAGCTTGTCGAGCTTGGCCCGCTCGCCCTTGTCGTAGTTCCAGGTGAAGATCGCGTCGGCATTGTCCTGCACGAGGTGGATCAGCTCGTGGGGATTGTCGTTCCCCTTGGCGATCTCCATGATGCGGTCGACGTCGTTGGCGTCGTCGAAGTTCTTGCGCTCGGCGGTGTCGGTCATGACGGGTCGTCCTCGGGGTCGGGGGTCGGTTCGGGCAGGGCGGCGGTGATCAGGCGATGGATGACGGTGTTCCACTCATCGGCCTGGGTCGTCGGTTTCTCAATGGCGCCCATCACGACGAAGCCGAACGAGATCGCCTGGCAGAGCGTGAGGATGGCGCGGGTAGAGAGCGAGGGATCGACGATGCCGGCCTCTTTGCCGTTGTCGATCAGGGTTGCGAGATGCGACTCCTCGTCGGCCATACGGGCGAGGAGCGTCTCGCGAAACGACGGGTCGCGACGGGCCATGACGAACGCCTCGAGCATCAAGGCGTCGCCACCGTGATCGCGGTTCATGAGATCGGCACCCAGCGAACCGAGCACGTCGGCCGCGCTCGCGTCGGGGCCGGCGGTGAGGAGCTGGGCGATCTGCTGCATCAAGACGACGTCGAGGGCGTCGAGCAGGAGCTCCTGCTTGCCTTCCCAGCGGCTGTAGATCGCGCCGGTGGTGAGTCCGGCCCGGCGGGCGATCAGGGCCACGCCGGCCTTTTCGATGCCGCGCTCGGTGAAGACCTCGATCGCCGCGCCGAGGAGGCGATCGGTGATGTCGTCGGTCGGACGCAGCGCGTCGGTGGCGGCCATGGACCCGAGAATAACGACTATTATCGAGCTGTCAAGGGGTCGAGGCAGCGGTAGCGTCTCGGCCGTGCCGCCCGTCGCCGATCTCGTCGCCTTCGCCGCCTTCTCCCTCGTGATCGTGGTGATCCCGGGCCCGGCGATCGCGTTCATCGTGGGTCGAGGCGTTGCGCTCGGCCGCCGGCCGGCGCTCGACACCGTGCTCGGCAACACGCTGGGCGCCGCGATCCAGGTCACCCTGGTCGCCGCTGGTCTCGTCCCGCTGCTCGAACGATCGGATCGCACCTACGACATCATCCGGCTCGCGGGTGCGGCCTATCTCGTCGTCCTCGGCGTTCGAGCGCTGCGCTCGACCGACCGGTTGGTCGTCGACGCCGACCAGCGCCACGCCGCCCGCCGTCAGCACATCCGCGAGGGCTTCGTCGTCGGCATCACGAACCCGAAGCTCGCGATCCTGCTCGCCGCCACCCTCCCCCAGTTCATGGACGGCGCCACCACCGGCACGCTCGTCCCGTACGCCGTGTCGTTCGCGACGGTGTTCGCCCTCGTCGCTCTCGTGGCCGACAGTCTCTGGGCGGTGCTCGCAGGCGCCGCTCGCGACTGGTTCGGCCGATCCGAGGATCGGCTGCGCCAACTCCGTGCCGGCGGCGGCGCCGTGATGATTGGCGTCGGGATCTACGCAGTCTTCAGCTGAGCCGAGGCCAGCGGTTCAGATCAGGGTGCTCAGCTGCGCGTGCGGGCGGGGGCCCATGTGGCTGATGACCTCGCCGGCGGCGATCGAACCCAGTTCGGCGCAACGCTCGAGCGGTGCACCGAGCGACAGGCCGTAGATGAACCCAGAGGCGTACAGGTCGCCGGCGCCGGTGGCGTCGACCACCCGCTCCACCGGGGTCGCCGCCACATCGCGGCGCTCGCCGTTGCTCATCACGACCGAACCCTTGGCGCTCCGAGTCAGCGCGGCGACCTCGACCATGCCGGCGATCTGCTGGGCGGCTGCGTCGAAGTCGTCGGTCTCGAACATCGCACAGACCTCGGCCTCGTTGGCGAACACGAGATCGACCCGGTCGTCGAGGAGGTCCATCCATTCGTCGCGGTGACGGTCGACGCAGAACGAGTCACTCAGCGTCAACGACACGATCCGCCCGGCGTCGGAGGCGATCGCCATCGCATGACGGATCGCGTCCTTGGCCTCGTCACGGTCCCAGAGGTAGCCCTCGCAGTAGGTGATCGCCGCGGACTCGACCGTCTCAGTGTCGATGTCGGCGGGCGACAGGAACGCCGAGATCCCGAGGAAGGTGTTCATCGTGCGCTCGCCGTCGGGCGTGACCTGGATGAGCGAGCGGGCGGTGGGTTCGCCCTCGGTCGCGAACGGCACGTCGAACGCGACCCCGCCGTTGCGGGTGTCGTGGGCGAAAACCTCGCCGAGCTGATCGTCGCGGACCTTGCCGATGTAGGCCGAGCGGCCGCCAAGGCTCGCGACCCCCGCCATCGAGTTGGCGGCCGAGCCGCCGGATGTCTCGATGCCCGGGGGCATGGCGGCGTAGAGCGAGGTGGCCCGGTCGGTGTCGATGAGGGTCATCGCGCCTTTGACCAAGCCGTGCTCGTCGAGGAAGTCCTCCGGCACCGTCGAGATCACGTCGACGATGGCGTTGCCCACACCGACGACGTCGAGGGGAAGATCGGGGTTCGCGCGCAACACAGGCTCCAGACCGCAGGTGAACCTGGGCAGGCTAGCGCTCGGAGCGCTCGGCGAGCGGCAGCTCAGGCCGCTTCGGAGAGCTCTCGACCCTTGGCTATCGCCGCCGCGAACGCCTCGTCGTCGATGTCGAGTTCGGACTCCGGCCACTCAGCCGGATCGAAGGTGTCGTCGAACATCTCGTCGTCCACGAGCGCCGCCTTTCATCTCAGAGGATGGATGAATCCGCCCCTCCAGTGGTACGGGACCCAGACGACGCATCGGTGTCGTTCGCTTTACGGTCCGGTGTCGTTCTCGACCGCTCGATAGCCTCCACTGCGTGACCGACCCTCGTCTCCCCCGCCTCGCCGTCCCGTCCGCGTACCGCCTCGAACTGGCGCCCGATCTCGTCGCCCATGCCTTCACCGGCACCGTCGAGATCGACGTCGACATCCTCGAGCCGACCCCGATCCTCGTGCTCAACAGCATCGAGCTGACGATCCGGTCGGCCTCGATCGTGATCGACGGCACGAGCCACGATGCCGAACCGACCCTCGACGACGACACGGAGCGGCTGACCCTGCGCGTCGACGGCGAACTCCCGGCCGGACCCGCCACCGTCCACGTCGCGTTCGACGGCATCCTCAACGACCAGCTCCACGGCTTCTACCGGTCGACCTACACCGATGACGACGGCGCCGAACACACGATCGCGACGACCCAGTTCCAGTCGACCGACGCCCGGCGATGCTTCCCCTGCTGGGACGAACCGGAGTACAAGGCGACCTTCGAGACGACCTTGATCGTCGATGCCGAGCATCTGGCGGTTACCAACACCGGCGAGGTCTCCGAGACCGTGCTCGACGACGGCCGCCGGCGGATCCGCTACGCCCCGACGATGGTGATGTCGACCTACCTCGTCGCCTTCGTCGTCGGCCCGCTCGAAGCGACCGAGCCGGTCCATGCCGCTGGCGTGCCCATCCGCGTCGTGCACCGTCCCGGGCAGGGCGACCGCACCGCCTTCGCCCTCGACGTCGCGGCCGCCGCCCTCGACTGGTTCGCGGCGTACTACGCGATCCCGTACCCGTCAGACAAGGTCGACCTCATCGCCATCCCCGACTTCGCGTTCGGCGCCATGGAGAACCTGGGTTGTGTGACCTTCCGCGAGGTGTTGTTGATCATCGACCCGGCCGACGCGGCCCAGCCCGAGCTCCAGCGGGCCGCCGACGTGATCAATCACGAACTCGCCCACATGTGGTTCGGCGATCTCGTCACGATGCAGTGGTGGGAAGGCATCTGGCTCAACGAGGCGTTCGCCACGTTCATGGAGACCAGCTGCAGCGACGCCTACCGGCCCGACTGGCGGGTCTGGGACACGTTCGCCCGCGCCCGATCGGCGGCCTTCGACGTCGACGCGCTCGCCTCGACCCGACCGATCGAGTTCCCGGTGATCACGCCCGAGGAAGCCGAGGGCATGTTCGACCTCCTCACCTACGAGAAGGGGGCATCGGTCGTCCGCATGCTCGAGCAGTACCTCGGCGCCGAAATCTTCCGCGAGGGAGTGCGCCAGTACCTCGACGCCCACTCGTACGCGAACACCGAGACCACCGATCTGTGGGCCTCGCTCGAGTCGGTCACCGGGCAACCGGTGCAGTCGCTGATGCACGACTGGATCTACCAGGGGGGCCACCCCATCATCACCACGACCCCGACGCCCCACGGCCTGCGGATCGAGCAGCGGGCCTTCACGCTCGATCCTGACGTCGCCGACGACCGCACCTGGTCGGTGCCGTTGGTCATCCGCCACGGCGGCGGCACCACCTCGGCGCTGCTCACCGAGCGATCGATGCTGCTCACCGGTGTCACGGGCGTGCCCACCACGGTCAACGCCGGTGCCGCCGGCTTCTTCCGATCGGCGATCGACGAGGCGCTGCTCGTCGATCTCGAAACGAACGGTCCCCGCGACCGCACCCCGACCGAGCGTCACGGCCTCGTCGACGACGCCTGGGCGCTCACGGTCGCCGGCTCACTCGCCGCCGCTGACTTCCTCCGCCTCGCCCGAGCCCTTGCCGGCGAGGACGACCTCAACGTCTGGCAGGCGCTCGCCACCGGCCTCCATGGTCTCGATCGCCTCGTCGACGGCGATGCCGCCGACACACTGGCTGCCACGATCCGCTCGCTGGCGGGCCCCGCGCTCGCCGCGATTGGCTTCGAACCGGCAGCCGACGACACCGACCGCACGCTCGAGCTGCGCGCCACTCTGGTGCGCCTCCTGGGCACCGCCGGCAGCCACCCGGAGGTCATCGCCGCGGCCGCGGATGCCGTCGACCACGCCGACGCCTCCCTCGGCGCCGCAGCGCTCACCGTCGTCGCCCACCACGGTGGCGAAGCCGAGTACGACCGGATTCGCACGGCATGGCTCGAGGCGGGAGATCCGGTCGCCGAGATCCGCAACCAGCGGGCCCTCGCCGGATTCCGTTCGCCCGAGCTCGTCGAGCGGCTGCTGGGGGACATCAGCGACGGCACCGTGCGTACCCAGGACGCGCCGTACCTGATCGCCCGAGCGCTGGGCGTCCGTCCCGTCGCCCGGCGGGTCTGGGCCTACGTCAGCGAGAACTGGGACGATCTCGACGAGCGGTTCCCGTCGAACTCGATCCCTCGGATGCTCTCGGGCATCACGACCCTCGACGAGCCAGATCTGGTCGAGGCGGTGGGTGCGTTCCTCGACGACCACCCGATCCCGCAGGCGGGCAAGCAGGTCGATCAGCACCTCGAACGCCAACGCATCAACGCCGCGTTCCGGGTTCGCGAGGCCGAACGCTTCACCGAGGCGCTGCTGTCGCCGGGCTGACCTCCGGGCTTTGGTCATCAGTCCTACGCTGACCCCTCATGGGGTCGGTCCGACCCGCCGATGGACGAGGCGTGAGCCTCGTCCTGCCGTTCACCCATCTCGCCGACGTCGAGGTCTTCGCCGTCGAGGACACCTCGGCCCAGATCACGTGGCGTCACCTGCCCGAAGGCCGACTCGGTGCCGTCGTCCACCATGTCGACGGCGCCCGGACGGTCGACCTCGGTGATGCCGGCCGGCCCGGCGCCGCGGAGATCTCCGGTCTCATGTCCGCCGCCGCGACCATCGTCGACATCACGATCGACGACCGCCCCGTCGCCCAGCGCCTCATCACCACCGAACCCCGGTTGACGACCCCGGCCCTCACAAAGATCGCGACCATCTCCGACCTCCACCTCGGCGAGGAACGCTTCGGCGTGATCCGCAAGTTTCGCGAGCCGGCCGCACGACGCCCGTACGCGCTCCGGTGCGCCATCGCCGCTGTTCGTGAGGCGCAGGCCTGGGGCGCAGAACTGATCGTCATCAAGGGTGACATCACCGATCTCGGCTACGCCCACGAGTGGAACCTCTTCGACGAGTTGCTCGATGAGATCGAGGTCCCCGTGCTCGCCGTGCCGGGCAACCACGACACCGTCGCCAAGCCCGACTCGCTCGATGCCACCACCGAACTCCAGGCCCGAGGGTTGTTCCCCTCCCCGGTCCATCACGTCGACATTCCCGGGGCGCGGATCGTGCTCGCGGACTCCACCGTGCCGACCCACAGCTACGGCCGCCTGAACCGATCACGAGACGAACTCGTCGAGGCGGTCTCGACCGATGCGCCGGTGCTGTTGTTCACCCACCACCACCTCGAGGACCGGCCCTACCCCTGGTTCTGGCCGCTCGGCGTCCAGCGCTTCGACAATGCC
>JBCBYI010000183.1:0-8140 GCA_039815945.1 Actinomycetota bacterium
CTGCATTGCCAGATCGGTACGGATTGCTATAGTCCCGAAGCGTCTGCGGTCCAAAGCCATTGGCTAACTCCATCCTGAACGCTCGGCGACGAGCACCAACCCGGAGTGGATCACAGGGCAACCACACAACCCTGGGGGGGTACCCAATGGACTTCAAGAAGCTGGATGCGCACCGTCGCCGAGTCGGTGCAGTCCAAAACGACCTGATCGACGCCTACGCCGACGGTCGCATCAACCGCCGTGACTTCGTTCGTCGTGGCACGATTCTCGGTCTCTCGGCGCCGTTCCTTGGTGGCGTGCTCGCCGCGTGTGGCGACGACGACGAGACCACCGACTCGTCGGGCGACACCGGTGACTCCGGCGCCGCCCCGGCTGCCGGCGGCGACCTGCTCGCCGGCATCCAGTTCGGTGACGCCAACTCAGGCCTCGACCCGCTCAACATGCTCGACCTCGGCACCTACTCGGTGCTGTCGCAGAGCTTCGAGTACCTGGTCGGCCTCGGCCCCGACGGCAACATCGCCGCCACCTCGCTGGCCACCGGCTGGACGCCCAACGACGACGGCACCGCCTGGACCTTCAACCTGCGTGAGGGCGTCACCTGGCAGGACGGCACGCCGTTCACCTCGGCCGACGTCGCCGCCACCATCGACCGCATGGTCGTCGCGGGCGCCGGTCTCGCCGGCATTGTCAGCGAAGGCGCCGTCGAGACGCCCGACGACGTCACCGCCGTCGTCAACCTCGACAAGGCCAACGGCAACCTGCCCGTGCTGGTCTCGATCTTCAACCCGCAGTCGCTGATCACCCCGACCGACTACTCCGACGGCACGACGCTCGACGCTCGGCCCGCCGGTACCGGTGCGTGGATCCTCGACGGCTTCGACGCCAACACCTTCGAGGCTCGGTTCAGCCCGAACCCGAACTGGTGGGGCGGCGCGATCAACCTCGACTCGGTCACCCTCTCGGGCTTCGAGTCGTCGGGTACCGCCGTGGCCGCCATGGCCTCGGGCGAGATCGACGTCATCCAGAACTTCTCGGTCGTCGACGGCACCTCGCTGCTCAACAGCGACGACTTCACCGTCATCACGCCGCCGTCGGCCAACCACCGTCAGCTCTGGTTCAACACCCAGCTGCCCGCCGGTGGTCCCTGGACCGACCCGCGTGTGCGTCAGGCGATCGGCTACTGCCTCGACCGCCAGCAGATGGTCGACACCCTCTTCGAGGGCCAGGCCATCGTGGCGAACGACCACCCGATCTACCCGACGCTGCCGTTCTTCGACGATTCGGCGACCCCGCAGCGTCCGCGTGACATCGAAATGGCTCGTCAGCTGCTCTCCGACGCCGGCTTCCCCGACGGTCTCAGCGACACCCTGCAGGTCGGCGACATCGCCGAGGTCCCCGACCTCGCCGCCATCGTCCAGCAGAACTGCGCCGAGGCCGGCATCAACCTCGAGGTCAACGTCACCCCGAACTCGGACTTCTACGGCGAGTTCTGGTGCACCGGCGCCAGCTGGGGTTCGCAGCCCGAGACCGGTGGCCCCGGCGTTCCCTGTGGCGCCTCCGCCGGCATCGGCATCGTCGACTACGGCCACCGTCCGGTGCCCGACATCTACCTCACCCGTGCGCTGCAGACCGATGGTGACTGGAACTCGTCGAACTACGCCGACGCCGACTACGACGCTCTCGTCACCGAATACCAGGGTGCGATCGACGTCGACGGTCAGAAGTCGGCCATCGGCCAGATCCAGCAGAAGCTGCACGCCGACGGTCCGGCCATGTACCCGTTCTTCTTCAACTACCTGGGCGGCCACAGCTCGTCGGTCAGCGGTGTGCAGATGACGGCGCTCGGCCACATGCAGTTCCAGAAGGCCACCAAGGCGTGATCCAGGCCTGACGGCCATTTCTGGAAGTAAAGCAGAACACTCTGAAAGGATCAGCCCCGAGGTGGTCTCCACCTCGGGGCTGATGTCCTTTCGAACTCAACACCAGGGGAGGGGAACCGGTGGCGAGATTCATCTTGAGGCGACTGGGACTGTCGCTCATCACGTTGGTCATCATCTTGGTGATCGTCACGTTGATTCCGAACATCGCACCGGGTGACCCGGCTCGAAAGATCGCCGGCGGCACCGCCTCGCCGGAACGACTGACGGCGGTCCGAGAATCGCTCGGCCTCGACGACTCGGTCGCCGAACAGTTGGGCGGGCTGTTCAAGAGCGTGTTCACGCTCGACTTCGGGGACTCCTTCACCAAGCCGGGCGAGTCGGTGATGGGGCTCGTCGGTTCGGCGCTGTGGGCGTCGGGCAAGCTCGTGATCTTCGCACTGGTCCTCGTGCTTCCGCTCTCGATCGCCGGCGGCCTGGTCGCCGGCTACAAGAAGGACACCTGGATCGACCGCACGATCGTGAACTCCGGCCTGGCGTTGTCGTCGATCCCGGAGTTCGTGGCGGGCGTCATCTTCCTCACGGTGCTCGCCGTGCCGTTCGGCTTCTTCAAGGTAGGAGCCGATGCGCCCGACGGGTCGGGCATCCTCACCCAGCTCCAGCACCTGTTGTTGCCGGCGCTGGTGATCCTCACGGTGTACTTCGGCTACATCGCTCGTGTGACCCGGGCCGGCACGATCGCCGCCCTCGACGCCGACTACACCCGCACGGCCTTCATGAAGGGCATCAGCACCCGAGAGGTCTTCGGCAAGCACGTCGTGCGCAATGCGCTCCAGCCGACGGTCGCGGTGGTCGGCACCCAGCTCGGCTACATGTTCGGCGGCATGGTCGGCCTCGAGATCGTGTTCAACTACCCCGGTCTCGGCAAGCTCATCCTCAACGCCGCACAGGACGCCGACTATCCGCTGCTTCGTGGCGGCGTCCTCGTCGTCGCCATCATCTACATGCTCGCCACTCTCGCCGCCGACCTCGTCATCGCGTGGATGAACCCGCGTGCTCGAGTCCTCACGGAAGGATGATCACGTGACCGACGGAAACGACGACCTCACCAACGACGAACCGAGCACCCCGCCTGCGGCGTCGGGCGCGATCAGCGAGATCAGCTCCGCGCAAGACATCGAGGAAGCGGCGGTCGCGACCCGCAAGCAGATCGCCAAGGAGCAGCGCCGTGTGCTGTTCCGCACGCCGGGCTTCATCATCGGCATGGCGATCCTGTTGTTCTGGGTGGTCGCAGCGGTCGCCCCGGGCCTGATCACCGACACCGACCCGAAGGCCACCGTTCGCCTCGACGACGGCACCTCGCTGATCCGCGAACCGCCGAGCGGCGATGCCTGGTTCGGCACCGACACCATCGGTCGCGACGTGTTCGCCCGCGTGATCCACGGCGCTCAGCCCGTGCTCGTGGTCGCCCCGGTCGCCACCGCGATCGCGATCGTGGTCGGCTCACTCGTCGGCTTGTTGATGGGCTACTACCTCGGCCTGGTCGACGAGGTGCTCAGCCGCTTCGTCGAGAGCATCCTCTCGATCCCGGTGATCCTCACCGCGATCCTCGTCATCTTCACCTTCGGCCAGTCGACGCCGGTGATCATCGGCACGATCGCACTCTTATTCAGTGCACCGATCGCGAGAACGGTGAGAGCGGCGACGATTTCCGAAGCCCAACTCGACTACGTCACCTCGGCGAAGATGCGAGGCGAGGGCAGCTTCTTCATCATCACCCGGGAGATCCTTCCCAACATCACCGGTGTGATCGTGGTCGAGCTCACCGTCCGCCTCGGATACGCCGTGTTCACGGTGGCCACCCTGGCCTTCATCGGCTTCAGTGCCGGTGACATCACCGAGCCGAACTGGGGCGTCGACGTGTCCGAACAATGGGAGCGCATCGTCGGCGAGGTGTGGTGGCCGACCATCTTCCCCGCACTGGCCATCGCGAGCCTCGTGATCGCCGTGAACCTCGTAGCCGATTCGATCGACAGGGCGACCAAGTCATGACCGACACATCTCTCGAGTCCCAGGCCATCGACACCGACGCGCCGGCGCTCGAGATCACCGATCTCGAGATGTCCTACATCGTGCGTGGCACCCCGCGTGAGGTCCTCCGCGGCGTGACCTTCTCGGTGAAGCAGGGCGAGGCCTACGGCCTCGTCGGCGAGTCGGGGTGCGGCAAGTCGACCACCGCCTACGCCGCGCTGCGGTACCTGCCCGGCAACGGACGCATCACCAACGGCTCCATCGCGTCCGGCGGGCAGCGCCTCACCGACATGTCGGCGGGTGAGCTCCGTGAGTTCCGGGCCCGCCACGCCTCGATGGTGTACCAGGATCCCGTGCAGGCGATGAACCCGGTCATCAAGGTCGGCGATCAGGTCGCCGAGGCGTTCACCGTGATCGGCTTCAGCGACGCCGACGCCAAGGTCGCCGCCCTCGAGGCGCTCCAGCGAGTGCAGATCGCCGACCCGCAGTCGGTGATGGACCGCTACCCGTACCAGCTGTCGGGCGGCATGCTCCAGCGAGTGGTCATCGCGATGGCACTCGCCTGTGATCCTCAGCTCCTCGTGCTCGACGAGCCGACCACCGGCCTCGACGCGACGGTGGAGGCCGAGGTCCTCGACCTCGTTCGCAACCTGCGTCGTGAGCTCAACTCGGCCGTGCTGCTGATCGCCCACAACCTCGGCGTGATCCGCACGATGTGTGACCGAGTCGGTGTGATGTACGCCGGCCGGATCGTGGAAGAGGGAACGGTCGAGGAGGTCTTCGACAACCCGAGCCACCCCTACACGAAGGGCCTCCTCAGCTCGATCCCCCGCAAGGGGCTGCGCAAGACCGACCGCGAGCTCTTCGCCATCCCCGGCAACCTGCCCCAGATCGGCGACAAGCTTCCGACGTGTGTGTACGTCGAGCGGTGCCCGATCGCCACCGACGTCTGCCGCCAGGAGGCGCCGCCGATCGTCGACCGCACCGACGATGGCCACTGGACCCGCTGTCATCACCCCGACCGCATCGACGACGTTCCCGATCCCGAGGAAGTCGCCGCGGTCCACGAGGTCGGCACCGAGGAGATCATCGGCGTCCACGGTGTGTCGAAGACCTTCCGCCAGCGGGGTCGCGAGATCCCGGCACTCGTGAGCGTCGACTTCGGCTTCGCCGAGGGTGAGACCCTCGGCCTGGTCGGCGAGTCCGGTTCGGGCAAGTCGACCCTCGCCAAGGCGATGACCGGCGTGCACGCCCCCGACGAGGACGGCGGCGCCATCACCTTGCGGGGCCGCAAGATGAAGGGCAAGGCCACCGAACGCATCGACGAGTCGATCCGGGCCATCCAGATGGTGTTCCAGAACCCCGACTCGGCGCTGAACCGGGCGTGGACGGTCCGCCAGATCCTGACCCGCTCGATCACCAAGCTCACCGGCCTCAAGGGCGAGGAAGCCGACAAGCGCGCGATCGAGATCGCGCTTGCGATGCGACTCAACGAGCGCCATCTCGACATGCGGCCGCGGCAGCTGTCGGGTGGTCTCAAGCAGCGCGTCGCGATCGCCCGCGCCTTCGCCGGCGATCCCGAGGTCGTCGTGTGCGACGAGCCGACGTCGGCGCTCGACGTGTCGGTCCAGGCCGCCATCTTGAACCTGCTGGCCCAGCTGCAGCGCGACGAGCGCACGAGCTACCTCTTCATCTCCCACGACATCGGTGTGGTTCGCTACCTCGCCGATCGCATCGCGGTGATGTACGTGGGCCGCATCATGGAGCTCGGCACGACCGACGCCCTGTTCCAGGGGCCGATCCATCCCTACACCGAGGCGCTGCTGTCAGCGGTGCCGTCGGTCGACGGCGAAGCCAAGGATCGCATTCCGCTCGATGGTGACATTCCGTCGCCGGCCGATCCGCCGCCCGGCTGTGTGTTCCACACCCGGTGCCAGTACGTGATCGAGGGCACCTGCGACGTCGACGAGCCGCCGGTGGTCGACGTCGGTGGTGGGCACAAGATCACGTGCCACCTGCCGATCGATCAGATGCCGGTGCCGGTCGCCATCACCACCAAGGCCTGACCGCCCCCACCCCGACAACCGAAACCGAGCCGAGATGATCGAACCGGATTTCCTGCGTTTCGACACGTTGAGCCTGCACGCCGGCCAGCAGCCCGACCCCACGACCGGGGCTCGGGCCGTGCCGCTGTACTTCACGACGTCGTACGTCTTCGACGACTCCGACCATGCGGCGGGGCTGTTCAACCTCGAAGTGCCGGGGCACCTCTACTCCCGGCTCACCAACCCGACGGTGGCCGTCCTCGAAGAACGCCTCGCGGCGCTCGAGGGTGGCGTCGGTGCGGTGTGCACGGCGAGCGGCCAGTCCGCGTTCTTCCTCGCGGTGGTGACGCTGATGGGGCAGGGCGGCCACATCGTGGCGAGCCGCAACATTTACGGCGGCACCCACCAGATGCTCAACGTCACGCTGCCGCGTCTCGGCATCACCGCAACCTTCGTCGACCCGCGTGATCCTCAAGCGTTCGCCGATGCGATTACCGACGACACCCGCCTCGTCTTCGCCGAGACCCTCGGCAACCCCGGGGTGGAGGTGCTCGACATCCCCGCGGTGGCCGAGGTCGCCCACGCTCACGGCCTGCCACTGATGGTCGACTCGACCTTCTCGACGCCCTATTGCATCCGCCCGATCGAACACGGCGCTGACATCGTGATGCACTCGGTCACCAAGTTCCTCGGCGGCCACGGTGTGGCCCTCGGTGGTGCCTTGGTCGACGGTGGCCGCTTCGACTGGGAGGCATCCGGTCGCTTCGACACGATGACCGAGCCGTATGTCGGCTACCACGGCATCTCGTTCGCCGACGAGTTCGGTCCGGCCGCGTTCATCACCCGAGCCCGCGCCGAGGGGCTGCGTGACTTCGGTGCGGCGATGAGCCCGGCCAACGCCTTCCAGTTGCTGCAGGGTGTCGAAACGCTCCCGCTGCGGATGGCCCGCCACGTCGAGAACGCCCGGGCGGTCACCGAGATGCTCGAAGCCAACGACGCCGTCTCGTGGGTGAAGTACCCGACGGCGTCGGATCATCCCGATCGCGAGCTCGCCGCTGAGCTGTATCCCAACGGCACCGGCGCCATTCTGAGCTTCGGCGTGAAGGGTGGCCGGGCCGCCGGCAAGGCATTCATCGAGAACGTCAAGCTCGCGAGCCACCTCGCCAACGTCGGCGACGCCAAGACCCTCGTGCTCCATCCGGCGAGCACCACCCACCAGCAGCTGTCGGCGGAGGATCTCGAGACGGCCGGCATCGGTGAGGATCTCATCCGGCTCTCGGTCGGCATCGAGGACGTGCGCGACATCATCGACGATCTCAGCACCGCGCTGAAGATCTCCCAACGGTAGGGCCTGATGGAGTTCTCGCTCGATGGCAAGGTGGTCCGCTACGCCAATGGCGGGCGGGCCCACGATCCGGCTCTTCCCGGTGTCGTGCTCGTCCACGGGGCCGGCATGAACCGCACCGTGTTCCAGCTGCAGACCCGCTATCTGGCCCACCACGGCTACCGCGTCGCCGCGATCGACCTTCCGGGGCATGGTGGCTCCGAGGGCCCGGCGATCGAGACCGTGCCGGAGATGGGCGCGTGGCTCGCCGACGCCATCGGGGCGCTCGACATGGGACCCGCCCACGTGATTGGGCACTCGATGGGCACGTTCATTGGTATCGAGGCGGCGGCTCAACGCCCGGAGACGGTCGCGTCGCTCGTCCTGGTCGGCACCGCAGCGGCGATGCCGGTCCATCCCGAACTCCTCGACGCCGCCGCCAACGACGTGCCCCATGCGTCGAACCTCATGTCGTCGTGGAGCTTCGGCTCGCCCGCCCACATCGGCCGCCACGCCACGCCCGGCATGTGGAACATCGGTGGCTCGCGAGCGCTGCTCGACACGAGCCGACCCGATTCGCTCGGTGTCGACATGGCGGCGTGCAACGCCTACTCGACCTCCCTCGACGCCGCGGCGGCCGTGACCTGTCCGGTCACGTACATCCTTGGGGCCATGGACAAGATGACGCCGCCGAAGCGGGCCGCCGATCTGATCGCCGCCACCGCCGGCGCGACGGTCGTGACCCTTCCTGGGGTCGGCCACATGATGATGAGCGAGGCCCCCGACGCCACCCGCCAGGCCATGGTCGACGCCCTCGCGTCCGTCACCGCCTGAGTTGGCGACACTTCGTACCTGGTACGAAG
>JBCBYI010000184.1:0-8088 GCA_039815945.1 Actinomycetota bacterium
ACGCGGGGCTGCGCCGAATGCGGCGCCACCATCGACCGCTGCCAAGCGCATCACCTCCAGGAATGGCTCGAGCACGGCCCGACCGACATCGAGAACCTGCAGCTGCTGTGCCACCCCTGCCACGGCCACGCCCACCGAGGATCACGCGGCGACCCGAAACGCCACCGAAGAACCCAGCCCCACCGGGCCACCCTCGACCACGAGCAGCACGAACTCACCGCCTGACGGCGGGCGACGCCGCTCGGCTCAGCCGACGGGCGCGCCGCGGGAGTCGTCGGTGGCTTCCATCAACGCATCGGCGAGGCGATCGTCAGCCAGGGCCTTCGCCGACGCATCGGCATGGCCGAGCTCGTTCATCTCATGGGGATCGGCGTCGAGGTCGAACAACATGGTGCGGTTGCCGGAATGGCGGGTGTACTTCATGCCGTCCTCCCAGATGAGCGACCGAGACTTCGCCGGCATGCGGGTCATCTCGGCAAAGGCCCGCCGGAAGTCCTCCTCGACCAACACGTGGTCACGAACCGTCTCGGTCGGGTCGTCGAGGATGGGCACCAGCGAACGACCCTGAATCCCGTCGTGCGGGGTCACGTCACACAGCTCCATGAGCGTCGAACCGAGATCGATGCTGCTGCTGAGCGAGGACGTCCGCCCGGCCGACCGGCGGGGATCGGCGATCACCATCGGCGTCTGGAGACAGCCGCGGAAGTGCATCTGGCCCTTCGTCATCAGACTGTGGTCGCCCATCATGTCGCCGTGGTCGGTGGTGAACACGATGATCGTGTCGTCGAGCTGACCGGCCGCCTCGATCGCGGCGAGGATGCGACCGATGCCGTGATCGACGAACTCGATCAGCCCATAGGTCGAGGCGATGCACTCCTGCACCAGCCGCGGATCTCGCGCCCCGAGCGGACCGACCCACCCCCACTGCTTCTCGACCGGGATGTGGGAGAACCGCTGAAGGAAGCGCGGAACGTGCTCGAGCGGATCGCCGAACGACGCCGGGAGTTCGATGTCGGCCGGGTCGTGACGGTCGAACCACTGTCCCGGCGGGGTCATCGGGTGATGCGGGTCGGGGAACGACGCCCATGCGTACCAGGGGTCGTCCGAGGCGGCGGCGTCCTCGATGAACGCGACGGTTCGTTCGGTGACGAACTCCGTGGAGTGGAACTCCTCGCCGTAGGGCGGCTCGTAGATCTGCCACCACAGATCCGAGCGGCGGGCGGCGGGAGCCGATTCGTCGTAGGGGACGTGCAGATCCTCTCGGCGACCGCCCTTGTCGAGCGCCCACAACAGATGGTGGCCCGAGACTCGGGCGCCGTGGTCGATCGAGAGTTCGACGTGACCGAATCCGTAGAAGTCGTCGGGGAAGTCGGGGGCGCCGTGCTCATAGCTCTCGTGGTGCTCGAGCTGGTCCCAGCCGCTCGGATAGCCGTTGTCGATCGTCGGGGTCTTCTCGAGCTCGATCACCGCGTTGCGGCTCATGCCGTGCTGCAGGTGCGACTTGCCGATGAGCGCAGTGCGGTAGCCGGCGTCGCGGAACTGGCGAACGTGGGTCGACGCGCCGAGCTCGAGCGACCGGTCGTTGAAGATCACCCCGTGGGCCGACGGCATGCGCCCAGTCATGATCGTCGACCGGTTCGGCATGCACACCGGATTCGAGACCCATGCGTTGTCGAACACCATGCCCCGCGCGGCGATCGAGTCGAGATTCGGCGTCTGCACGACCTCGTTGCCCATGAAGCCGTTGTGATCGGCTCGCTGCTGGTCGGTGATGACGAACAAGACGTTCGGTCGGCGCTGCCCCATGGGCTGAGTCTTCCAGCGTCGCGCCGGTCGACGCACGTCGATCAGAGCTGGATCACCTGGAACGTCGCGTTGGCACGGGCGACGACCCGCTCCGGCGACGCCAGCACACCCGACCCAACGCTCAGCGATCTCGACCCTCGGCCTCGAGCACGGTGCCGATCGTCAGCCCCAGCGCATTGTCGAGCAGGGCGGCGAGGAGCGCGCCGTGCACCAGCCCACGGCTGTTGCAGTGCGGCTCGGTGATCACCGTGCCGAGACGGATCTGGTCGGCCAGACGGGCCGAGTACACCGGCTCAGGGATCGGTGAACGGCGAGGTCTTGACGTGGCGTTCGAAGCCGGCGGGGATCTCGGCGGCCATGTCGATCAGTCCTTCATCAGATACTCGGCGTCGTCGTCGCGAAGCAGGAGATCGAGCTCGTCGGCGAGGCCTGGGTGGTCATCGAGCTCCTCGTCGGCATCGATGATCTCGACGGCGACCTCACGGGCTGCCGTCACCCATTCCTTGTCTCGCCGGAGCGAGGCGAGCTTCAGATCGTTCCGCCCCTTCTGGCGCTCACCCATGATCGTGCCCTCACCTCGCAGGTCGAGGTCGACCTCCGCGAGCTCGAACCCATCGGTCGAGGCTACGAGGGCCTCGAGGCGAGCCTCGCCGTCGGAGGTGGTGGGATCCCCGACGAGGAAGCAGCGGCTGGCGTGCTGACCTCGACCGACACGGCCACGCAACTGATGGAGCTGGGCGATGCCGAAGCGATCGGCGTCGAGGATCACCATCACGGTCGCGTTGGGCACGTCGACACCGACCTCGATCACCGTCGTGGCGACGAGGACGTCGATGTCGCCGGCCCGGAAGTCACCCATCACCGACTCCTTCTCGGCCGGCGTGACCCGCCCGTGCAGCAAGCCGAGCTCTAGTTTGGAGAGCTCGACCGCTTGGAGGGCGGCGTAGGTGTCCTCGGCCGATCGGACGTCGAGCGCCTCGGACTCGTCGATCAGCGGACACACCACGTAGGCCTGGCGGCCGGCGGCGACCTCGGCGCGCACGACGTCCCACACCGCGTCTTCGGCGGCGTCGTCACGGGCCCAATCGGTGACGATCGGGGTGCGACCCGGCGGCAGCTCGTCGAGCACCGAGACGTCGAGATCGCCGTAGACCGTCATCGCCGCCGTGCGCGGGATCGGTGTGGCGGTCATGACCAGCACGTCCGGCGCTGTCACCGCGTCGCCCTTGTCGCGCAGCGCCGCCCGCTGCTCGACGCCAAAGCGATGCTGCTCATCGATCACGACGACGCCGAGCGAGGCGTACTCGACCTTGTCTTGGATGAGCGCGTGGGTCCCGATCACCAGATCGACCTTGCCGGTGACGAGGTCAGCGAGGATCTTGCGCCGTTCGCCGGCGGCGACGCGATTGGTCAACAACTCGACCCGCAGCGGACGATCGCCCATCAGCGTCGTCGGGTCGGGCACGGAGAGATCGCCGAGCATCGCGGTGACGCCGGCGTGATGCTGCTCGGCCAGCACTTCGGTGGGCGCCATCAGGGCACCCTGGTAGCCGCCCTGCACAGCGGTGAGGAGGGCGTGGACGGCAACGAGGGTCTTGCCCGAGCCGACGTCGCCCTGCAGCAGGCGATGCATCGGGCGGGCGAGTTCGAGATCGCCGCCGATCTCGCCGATGGCTCGCTGCTGGGCGTCGGTGAGCGGGAAGGGCAGCCGCTCCAGGAAACGATCGGTGAGCTCGCCGGCGATCTGGTGCGGAATCCCGGCCGTCTCCCGCTCGATGCGACGCTTGCGACGCACGAGTTCGAGCTGGACCCGCAGGAGTTCGTCGAACACGAGGCGTCGTCGTGCCTCACTGACCTCGGCCATCGACTCGGGCTGATGGATGCCGAACACCGCCGCGGCGCGATCGACGAAGTCGAATCGGTCGAGCACCGAGTCGGGAACCGGATCGTCGAGGCCTCGAGGCCGACAACGGGCGACGGCCTCCTCGACGAAGCGAGCGAGATCCTTGGTGAGCAGGCCGGACTTCTCCGACTGGGGGTAGACGGCGATGATCCGGCCGGTCTGATCACCGACGAGATCGACGATCGGGCCGGTCATCTGCCGCTGCCCCTGGAAGGTGTCGCACTTGCCGTGCACCAGGACGCTCATCCCGGGGGTGAGCTGCTTCTCCCGCCAGCGCTGGTTGAAGAACGTGAGCCGCAGTTGATGGCCGCCGTCACCGATCACGACTTCGGTGAGGGTGCGACGGCCGCGCAGCTGGCGGGTCCGGCTCGACCGCACTTCGCCGACGACGGTGGCCTCCTCGCCGGGCTGCAGATCACCGATCGACGCCTCTCGGGTGCGGTCGAGGTGACGGCGGGGGTAGTGCGTGAGCAGGTCGAGCACGGTGCGGATCTCGGCGCCGGCGAGCGCCGCGTCCTTCTTCTCCCCGACCCCGCGCAGGCGGGAGACGGGGATCTGGTCGAGATCCCGGAGTGTGAGCGGCGGATCGCCCTCCGGCACGCGGCGCGCCTCCGAGCGGGCTACTCGAGCCCGAAGTAGTAGGGGTAGAGCGGTTGGCCGCCCTCGTGGACCTCGACCTCGACGTCCTCGTGGTGTTCGTCGACCCACGACTCGATCCGGGCGGTGGTGTCGTCGTCGGCGTCCTCGCCGGCGATCACGGTGAGCAGCTCGTGATCGTGGGTGATCATCACGTCGAGCAGCTCGATCGCAGCCTCGGCCATCGTCGGCTGCACTGCGCAGATGCCCTCGCGGCGGATGCCGAGCCAGTCACCGGTGGCGATCGGGCCGGCGTCGGAGGTCGACTCGCGAACCGCCTGGGTGACCTCGCCCGCGAGCACCCCGGAGGCGACGTTGGACATCGAGTCGGCGTTCGCCGCGGCGGTCGACTGTGGGTCGTACGACATCAGGCTGGCGATGCCTTCGGCGATCCCGCGGGTCGGCACCACCCGGACCGTGCGAGTCGTCTGGGCGTCGACCTGCTCAGCGACGGGGATGATGTTCTTGTTGTTCGGGAGGATGACGACCTCGGAGGCCGGCACCGACTCCACCGCGGCGACGAGGTCGGCGGTCGACGGATTCATCGACTGCCCACCGGTGACGACGGCGTGGACCCCCATCGACTTCAGGATCGAGACGACACCGTCGCCCACCGCCACCGCGACCACGGCCGTCGGCACGGGGGGCCCGGAGGGCTCGGCGTCGCCCAGCTCACCCTTGACCCAGTCCTCCTCGTGGGCGAGGCCCTCGAGCTCTTCGAGCAGATCGGTGACCCGGATCTTGTGGGGCCGGCCCACGTCGATGCCGCACTCGATCGCCGCGCCGATGTCGTCACAGTGGATATGGCAGTTGAAGATACCGTCCCCACCGACGACCACGATGGAGTCGCCGACCTCGGCCCACGCAGCCTTGAATCCCTCGATCGACTCGTCGGGTGCGTCGAGGAGGAACATGACCTCGTAGCGCAGGTCGGCGATCGACTTCTCGTGATCGTCGCCGTCGGGGCGCTCGATCTCGAACTCCGGCGGGGCCTGCACGTCGGGTTCGGGCAGGGGGCGGTCGTCGACCACGTTCAGCGCCGCGTCGAGAAAGAGCAGGAAGCCCGAGCCGCCAGCGTCGACCACGCCGGCGTCGGCGAGGACCTTGAGCAGGGTCGGCGTGCGCTGCAGCGACTCGCCGCCTTCGGTGCGGGCGGCCTCGAGCACACCAAGCAGGTCGGCACCCCCGTCGGCCGCAGCGACCGCCGCCTCGCTCGATTCACGCACGACGGTGAGGATGGTGCCCTCGACCGGGTTGCCGACCGCCCCGTAGGCGCCTTCGGCGGCCGCGGCCAGTGCGGCGGCGAAGCCGGGGGCATCGACCGCATCGCCGTCGGCGACGGTGTTGGAGAAGCCTCGGAGGATCTGCGACATGATCACGCCGCTGTTGCCCCGGGCTCCCATCAGCGAGCCGTGAGCGATGGCCTTGCACACCGAGGCCATGTCGGCGTCGGCACCGTCGAGTTCGTCGACGACCGATCGCAGGGTCAGCGACATGTTGGTGCCGGTGTCGCCGTCGGGGACCGGGTAGACGTTCAGGTTGTTCACCGCCTCGCGGTGATCGACGAGAGCGTCACGGAAGACGGTCACGACCTGGCGGAGTGCGGCGGCATCGAGGACGTTCAGTGGCACGGCCTGGGATCGTACAAGGCCGACGTCGTCGGGGGGACCTTGGTCGCGGTACGCTGCGCCCCATGCAGGGTGTGATCAAGAGCTACGACCCCGGTACCGGCGACGGCGTCCTCATCGAGGAGACCGCTCTGCAGGAGATCGATCTCGCCGAAAACGCCCTCGAAGGGTCGCTGTTCCGGATGCTGCGTCAGGGCCAGCGGGTGAACTTCGAGCTCAACGACGAGGGCCGGGCCACCTCGTTGATGATCGGCTCCGAAGCCGACATGGAGACGCCCGACCTCTCCGAGTACGACCTCTGATCAGAGGTTGACGATCGGGCACAGCAGGGTGCGCTCGACACCCTCGACCTTCCCGATCGCGTTCACGACGACCCCGCCCAGTTCATCCATGTCGTCCGCGCTCGCGCGGGCGATGACGTCGTAGGGGCCCATCGCGACCTCGGCGGTGATCACCTGTGGGAGTGCGCCCGTCTCGCGAGCGACGTCGGCAGCGGCCCCGACCGCGGCTTGGATCAAGATGTAGGCGGTGACGGCCACGGCGGGTGCCTCCTCGGTCACGTTCGGTCGACGATCGACCGATGATCACTCGAAACGATACGCGTGATCTCGATTCGTGCACAGGTCTGCCTGGGTTAGCCCGGGGCCAACACCGTACGATGCAGAGAGCACCTGTCTTTCACTTGTCTACCTCACATCGGGGTGGGTGGCGGCCGACGGGTAACCCCAGAACGCGACCGGGGAGTCCCCCATGACCACGACCGTCGACATCGCAAACCAGCTCGAGACCGCCTTCGGTCTCGCCGGTGTCGAACTCCGCTACGGCCTGAGCCAGGACGAACTGTTCCACGAGGCCATCGCCAACGACCGAGGCCGGGTCGAGGTCGGTGGCCCCGACGACGCCCAGAAGGCCTTCGCCACCTCCCTCGGTGTCGACGGCCCGCTCGTCTACTACTCCGACCCCGAGTGCACCGGCCGCCCGGTGAAGGACACCTTCTGCGTCGACCGGCCCGGCACCACCGACCGTGTCTGGTGGAAGGACGGCTTCGCCAAGTTCGACCCCGACGCGTTCGACGCGCTGCTCCCCCGCGTCATCGAGCATCTCAACGAGCGCCAGCGCCACCTCTACGTCACCGACGTCTTCTGCGGCTGGGATCCCACCTTCGCCGAGCCCTACCGCTTCGTCGGCGAGTTCGCGACCCACGCTTACTTCTGCAACATCATGTTCCCGAAGAACGTCCGCGACGACAGCGACCGCGCCGAGGCCGGCTGGACCCTCATCAACGTCCCGTCGTTCGAGTGTGTGCCCGAGCGCGACGGCACCCGCAGCAACCGTGCGGTGATCATCGACATCGAGAACCACGTCGGCCTCGTGCTCGGCCCGGCCGATTACTGCGGCGTCAACAAGAAGACGATGTTCACGATCATGAACTTCGTGCTGCCCGAGAAGGGCCAGCTCTCGATGCACTGCTCGGCCAACGTCGGCGAGCGCGGCGACACCGCCATCCTCTTCGGCCTGTCCGGCACCGGCAAGACCACGCTGTCGGCCGATCCCGACCGTGAGCTGATCGGCGACGACGAGCACGTCTGGACCGACGCCGGCATCTCGAACTTCGAGGACGGTTGCTACGCCAAGCTGATCGATCTCGACAAGAAGGCCGAGCCGGTGATCGCCGCGGCCATGTCGATGAAGGGCACCTTGATCGAGAACGTGCCGGGGCTTCCCGGCATGGCGATCGCCGACACCGATCCCCAGGACTTCGACCTCACCGACGGCTCGGTCACCGAAAACACCCGGTTCGCCTACCCGCTCGATGCCAACCCCAACGTCCGCGAGGGCGCCGCCGGTCCGCACCCCGAGACCATCGTGTTGCTCACGGCCGACGCGTTCGGCGTGCTGCCGCCCGTCTCGATCCTCGACAGCGACGAGACGATGTACCACTTCGTCATGGGCTTCACCTCCAAGCTCGCCGGCACCGAGGTCGGTGTCACCGAGCCCGAGCCGTCGTTCTCGTCATGCTTCGGTGCAGCGTTCATGTCCCAGAAGCCGCGGGTGTACGCCGAGCTGCTCGCCACGCGCATGGCCGCGAACAACACCCGCTGCATCATGCTCAAC
>JBCBYI010000185.1:0-7977 GCA_039815945.1 Actinomycetota bacterium
GGCGCCACCATCGACCGCTGCCAAGCGCATCACCTCCAGGAATGGCTCGAGCACGGGCCGACCGACATCGAGAACCTGCAGCTGCTCTGCCACACCTGCCACGGCCACGCCCACCGAGGATCACGCGGCGACCCACGAAGACACCGAAGACGATTCGAGCCCGGAGGGCCGGCATCCGACCATCGAGATCACACGCTGAGCGCCTGATCGAGGGCGGTCAGCCGCGGGCGCCCTCGCACGTGTCAGGGGCGAGGGCGGCGATCGCGTCGTAGCCGTCGAAGTACTCGACGATCTCCACCGTGCCGGTGTCGGACCATGCCGGCACCGACACACCGTCGACCAGATGCCAGGCGTGTCGATTCCAGGTCCACGTCGAGTCGAGCCGTTCGACGTCGATCTGGACGAACTCGTCCACCCCGTCACCATCGGCGTCGCCGCAGCCCGACCGGGCGATGCGATCCGGCTCGCCACCGCGTCGTCAGCGGGGCGGATCGACCGTGGGGATGGGACGGGTGCGGGTGATGCCGGCGTCGAGGACCTGATCGGTCCAGGCGTGGCCGTTCCACCAGCGTCGGTCGTACTCCCCTCCCGGATCCTCGTACCAGCCCTCGGCCGGTGGAGGGCCGCTCGGCTTGGGCGTGGCCGGCGTCGGACCGTTCTTGCGATACGTGATCAGATAGACCGCCGCCACGATCGGTGCCACGACGCCGAGCGCGATGAGGCTCACCACGATCGCCGCGACCCACGCCCAGGCTTCGCGCCGAAGGGCGACCACGAGCGCCCAGACGACGAGCGCGAGCGCGGCGAGCCCGATCAGGATCACGACGAGGAGCACCGCTCCGAGCCCGTCCATGTCAGCCGGCCGAGAGCTTGTCCATCATCGACGCCATCTGTTCACGAACGGCGTCGAGTGCCTTGTAGGGCCGCATCATGACCTTGAACTCGGTGATCCATCCGTCGTCGTCGCAGGTGATGATGTCGACCCCGTTGACCGAGATGTCGCCCACCATCGTCTCGAACTCGAGCATGGCGTGATGACCCTGGACGATCCTCTTCGTGTAGCGAAAGGCACCGTGGCCGTCGTCGGTGCCGGCCGGTTCCTGCGACCCGGCGCCGGTGTCGTCACCAGGCAAGACGTTGGCCGCAGCGGAGAGGTACAGCTTCGAGATCTCCCGACCCCGCTGGGGTGAGAACACCACCGGCGACAAGAAGACGCAGTCCTCGTGGAGGAGCGCGTCGAGCCCGCCGGGAAGCCGACCCTTCAGGTGCTGATGCCAGCGATCGAGGACGTCGTGGATGGGCTCGGCGGTGCTCATGGCCACCGATCATGTCACGACGCGCGCCCGCTATCGTCCCGGTGATGAGCACTGAGCGCGAGACCCTCGACTACGCGACCTACGGCAACGCCGTGCGAGAGCTGGCCCAGCAGGTCGCCCAGGACGGCTACCGGCCCGAGATGATCCTCGCGATCGCCCGGGGTGGGCTGCTCGTCGCTGGTTCGCTCGGGTATGCGATGTCGGTCAAGAACATCTACGTCATGAACTGCGAGTACTACACCGGCGTCGACGAGCGACTCCCGGTGCCGGTCATGCTTCCGCCCTACGTCGACTTCGTCGACATGGAGGACGCCAAGATCCTCATCGCCGACGACGTCGCTGACACCGGTCACACCCTCAAGATGGTCTACGACCACTGTGCCGAACGGGTCGGCGAGGTGCGTTCCGCCGTGCTCTACGAGAAGTCCCACTCGCTGGTGAAGTGCGAGTACGTCTGGAAGCGCACCGACCAGTGGATCAACTTCCCCTGGTCCACGGAACCGCCGGTGGTCAGCGCCGAAGAGGCTCGCCACAAGGCACTCGACGCCTGAGCCGAGCACCCGGCGGCACCGCCGACCTCGTCGGCACCGACCACCGGGGATCCATGGATGGATTCGCCGCGGATGGGTCAGGCCGGCGGACCGAGGGTGTTGCCGGCCGCGATGAAGATCGCCATCGGGCACGGGATCGGCTCGATGTACTCGTCGGTGAAGTCCGATGCGACCGCCGTGAAGGATGTCAAACCGTTCAACGATTCTGAGATGAACTCGTTGATCACCACACCGTCGAACATCACGCTCGGGAGCGAGGTCTCGCCCGGCGCAGCGACCGCGAACTCGACCTGGATGCCGGACGACCCGTCCCCGTTGCCGTCGAACCGAATGCGGCTCGGCAGGTCGTACATCGTTTCGAGCAGGCCGTCGCTGTCACCGGTGATGTCGACCAGGATCAGCCCGTGGTACGGGTACTCCTCCCACTCGAAACCCGAGTAGTACCGCAGCAACAGACACCCCTGGGTGATCTCGACCGGAGGTGGCACCTCCTCGGCGGCGGCGTCGGCGACGGCCGTCATCCAGGCGTCATCAGCTCGTCAGATGGACGGTCAGGCGAAGACCTCGTCCTGGAAGCGCTGGAGCACGTCAATCTTGCCGGGCCCGCCGATCGCGAAGTCGGGCACGACCAACTCGTCGACACCGACCTCGCGGTACTCCTCGACGACCGCCTTGAGTTCGTCGACGGTGCCGATCAGGCCGGATCGATGGCTGAGGGCGGCCCGCAGACCGTCCGCGGTCTCGGTGTCGTCGACGATGATGAGCAGCCCGACCGCGGTGACGTGGATGTCGTCGAACGAGCGGCCTTCGGCCTCACAGTGACCGCGCAGCGCCTCGAGATGCCCGGCGATCGTGTCGGGCCGCCCCCACGCGTTCCACTCGTCGGCTGAGCGGGCGACGGTGCGTAGCGTGCGTTTGCGGCCAGCGCCGCCGATCATGATCGGGATCGTGCCGTTGACCGGGGCCGGATGCACCGGCATCTGGGTGAGCGTGTAGTGCTCGCCGGCGAAGTCGGCGCGTTCGCCGCCGGCGGCGAACACGGCCCGACACAGTGACGCGGCCTCCTCGAGCATGTCGGAGCGGACCTTGACCGACGGCAGCTCGATGCCGAGCCGCTGGTGATCGTTGGTCTGCCAGCCGGCGCCCAGGCCGAGCACGGCCCGACCGCCGGAGATGTGGTCGAGGGTGAGCGCCATGTTCGCCACCACGCCCGGGTGCCGATACGTGTTGCCGCCGACCATCAGACCCAGGCGGAGATCGGTCACCGACGCTGCGAGGGCGCCGAGGGTGACCCACCCTTCGAGCATCGGATCCATCTCGGCATCGGTCGGCCCCGGCCCGTTGTCGTTGTCGGCCGACATCATGAAGTGGTCGGGGAGCCAGACGCCTCGCCATCCCGCATCGGCGGCCCACTGGGCGGCGGATCGGATGTCGTCGAACGATTGGGTGGACGAAGCCCAGTACGAGACCTGCATGTCGGCGTTCCTCTCGGGGGATCGGGTTCGCGGGCGAACGCGCCGCGGCCCGGCGAGTACATCGCCGGGCCGCGGTCACGTCAATTCGTGATCACCGATCGGATCAGGGAAGACCGATGCTGGTGTCGATGAACTCGTTGGTCACGAGGTCGTCGATACCGACCTCGCCCCGGTCGATCGTCGGGACCTGGGCGTCGATCAGGTCGAGCACGCCCTGCAGACGGTCGAGATCGAAGTCGCCGAGCGTGGCGTTCGAGCCGTTGCTCACGATGCCGAGGTCGCCGTGCATCTTGTCGTGGGTGGCGACGACGCTGTCCTCGCTGAGCTCCCAGAACGTGTCGAGATCGATCACGGCCTGCAGGATCGCGGCGTTGGTCGCAACGGGATCGGCGGCGAAGTCGACGGCCGACTGCTGCATGACCGGCACGAGAGCGCTCAGGCACTCGGAGGCCGCGTCGTCGAGGTTGGCGTCGAGGATGCCGACGGCGCCCTGGTAGATCTCGTAGCCCGAATCGTGGATGAGAAGCGTCTCGACGGGCTGACCCCACTCGGTGAAGATGAACTCGTAGTTGAAGGGCTCCTGCGTCTCGAAGCCCTGCTGCATGATGGCGCCGCCCTCGGCGATGAACCGGGCCGGGCCGCCGTCGTAGGACGGATCGAGCTGGTCGGCGTCGACGAGGCCCGAACCGACGAGCCACTCGGGGTAGTAGCCGCCGGCGAAGATGTTGATGATCGCACCGGTGCCGAGGACGTCGTCCCACGACGAGACGTCGTAGGTGTTCGGATCCCACATGATCATCTGCGGGTTGATCTCGAGCGGAGCGAACACGGCGGTCGTCGGGAAGTCGGCGTAGCGGGCCGTCTGCTCGTCGGTGTTGATGAAGCCCACGAAGATGTCGCTGTCGGTCGCCATCAGCGAGATGGTGTCCTGGAAGCCGATGAACGGGCCACCGGCGCGGATCTCGATGTCGATCGACGGGTCGACCGCCAACGGGCCCGTGAACCGGCCGCTCTCGGGATCGATCGAGCCCTCACCAGCGGTCAGGTTGTACATCGCACCGTGCTCGGGCTCGGGGAACCAGTCGGTCTGGATGACGATCGGGTTCGGGCAGGACGCAAGGCCGGCGTGGGGACCTTCCTCGTCGGCCATGTCGTCCTCTTCCTCGGCCGGGGCCGGGTCGGATTCACTGGCCGAGTCCGAGGCTTCGGTCGCCTCGTCCTCGTCGTCGTCGCCGCATGCGGCGGCAACGAGGCTGAACGCGGCGAGTAGCGCCACGAGCAGCATCCAGGGCTTGGATTGCTTGTTCATTACCCCTCCAAGGGTGCTTCGAGCCGGGGGCGGTCGCCTCCGACGAGAGCGTCAGCCCGCCGTGGCGTCGTCCCAGCTGGCGGTGAGTCGGTTCTTGGCCCAGCCGAAGAACCAGAAGACGGTGATCCCGAGCAGCGCCGACATCACGACGGCGCCGATGAGCTGTTCGGGCAGCACTCGGCTCGAGTACAGCTTGATGCGCAGGCCGAGATCCTGATCGCCGCGGCCGAAGAAGAAGCCGCCGACGATGGCGCCGATGACCGACAGGCCGGCACTGATCTGGAAGCCGGTGAACATCGCAGGGAGCGAGGCAGGGAACATCAGCTTGCGTAGCCGGGTGAGCCGCCCGACGTGGTGCAGGGTGAAGAGATCGTGAAGCCCGGCTTGAGCCGACTTCAGCCCGAACAAGGTGTTGGTGATGATCGGAAAGAGCGAGATGATCACCACGACGAGCACGCGGGCGTTGAAACCGAACCCGAGCCGCATGCCGATGAGCGGCACGAGGGCGAGGATCGGCACCGTTTGCATCAGCACCGCGTACGGGTAGAACGAGCGCTCGATCCACGACGCCTGGCTCATCAGCACCGCGAACACGATGCCGAGGACCATGGCGATGGCGAGCCCGATGAGCGCGACCTTCGCCGACACCCACGTGGCGTCGAGCAGTTCGGCCCGGTTCGCGCCGTCGAGGAATGCCACGTCGACGACGTCGTGGAAGTACGGCAGCGAGATGTTCCGCTCGGTTTCACCGATCACGTACGAGTAGAGGTACCAGACCCCGATCGCGGCGACGAGCACGATGAGCGGCGGCAGCGACGACCGCACGAACGTCATGGCCCGACTGGGGCCCGACGGCGCCGCACTGGTCGTCGTGACGGACGCGGCGGTGGTCTCGATGGGGACGGAGACGTCGACCATCAGTCGTGACCTCCTCGGAGCGCTTCGGAAACCCGGCCGGCGAGTGCAGCGAACGCAGGGTCGAAGCGCAGCTCAGGTGGGCGGGGATAGGCGAACGGGACGTCGAACTCTTCGACGATGCGGCCGGGCCGCGACGACATGACCGCGACCCGGGTCGACAGGAAGACCGCTTCGCTGATCGAGTGGGTGATGAAGAGACCGGCGAACCCCTCGCGCTGGAAGAGGTCGATGACCTCGCTGTTGAGTCGCTCTCGGGTGATCTCGTCGAGCGCACCGAAGGGTTCGTCGAACAAGAACACGTTGGGCTCGAGGGTCAGCGACCGGGCGAGCGAGACCCGCATCCGCATGCCGCCCGAGAGCCGCTTCGGGTGGTGCTTCTCGAAGCCCGAGAGACCGACGAGGTCGATGGCCCGCTGGGCTCGTTCGGTCCGCTCGGCCCGGTCGATGTCGTGGAGCTCACAGAGCAACTCGACGTTCTTGCGAACGGTGCGCCACGGCAGCAGGGTCGCGTCCTGGAACACGTAGCCGATGCGCTCGCGGTCGACCTGTACCTCGCCTCCGGTGTGGTCGAGCAGGCCCGAGGCGATCTTGAGCAAGGTCGACTTGCCGCAGCCGGACGGGCCGACGACGGTGACGAACTCACCTGGTCGGACGTCGAGGTCGATGCCCGTGAGGGTGTGGGTGCCGTCGGGATAGGTCATGTCGACCCCGGCGAACGAGAGTGCAGGCGCGTTCATGAACGCTCGCAGATCGATGTCGACATCGGCGGCAGACCCCATGGCTGCCGAACGTTATGGATGGGCGTGGTCAGCCCGGTGTCCCGAATGTGAACACTGCGTTTCAAGGACCCCTCACCCGTTGCACGGCATTTCATATCACCGTCAGATGTCGCTGCCCATCGGGATCTCTGCTGCCGTGCGCGTCACCGTCTCGGTCCGGGCGATCACCCGACCGGCGCGGATCACAGTGCGGGCCGCGGACCCGTCGGCCACGGCGCCGCGGACGCTCGGACCGCGAAGAACGAGCAGGTCGGCGATCGCGCCAACCTGCGGCCCGGCCGAGGCGAGACCCAGGACCGAACGGGCCGCGTCGGCGACCATCGGCCAGGCATCGCCGGCGTCGACGTGCCCGGCGGTCACGAGCAGCGAGGCGATCTCGCAGGGGTCGACCCGCCCCATGGTGTTGAACGGGTCCTGCACGTTGTCGGCTCCGGCACACACCGCGGCGCCGGCGCTTTGCAGCGCGGCGATCGCGGTGAGGCCTCGGGCGGGTCGCACCGGCTCGTCGCGGGCCTGCAAGAACAGGTTGGTCTGCGGGAGGGCGACCACGCCGACACCGGCGTCGGCCACCATCGCGGCGACCTCGGCTTGTCGGCCCGGATCCTGCACCGCGAGCGAACAGCAGTGTGAGGCGGTGACCGAGTGCGGAAAGTCGGCGGCGGCCTCGGCGAGGTCGACCAGGCTCAGCACCGAGGGATCCAGCGTCTCGTCGGTGTGGAAGTCGACACCGACGCCGGCGGCGGCGGCTCGTTCGAGGAGCCCCTCGGTGGCGGCTTGCGGATCGGCCTCGGCGTAGGGCACGCCACCGACAAGATCGACGCCCAGCGCGAGTGCCGAATCGAGGCGGGCGAACGCGCCTGCCCGGTCGGCGCCGATCGTGGGCGGCGCGACGAGCGCACAGATCTGCAGATCGATGGCCGCGGCCCAGCGGTCGCGGACCTCGAGCATCGCTTCGACGGCCCGCAGTTCGATGTCGGGGCCGCAGTCGACGTGGGTGCGCGCCGCGGTGATGCCCGAGACGACCATGCGGTGCAACACCCGCTCGGCCCGGCCGACGAGATCAGCGTGGTCACGCTCGCCGTAGCCGGCGCGCCACGCACCGATCGCGCCGGCGAGATCGCCGGTCGGGTTGTGGACCCGGTCGGCGGTGAGCACCTTGTCGAGGTGCGCGTGCGGTTCGGCCGCGGCGGTGAGCAGCACACACCCGGCGGCGTCGAGGGTCTCGGTGGCGTCGCCCCCGAGCCCGGCCGGATCGATCCCGACGACGACACCGTCCTGGCAGGTCACGTCGACCGGGCTGCCGTCGACGAGCGCTCCGTTGATCACGAGGTCGGCCACCGAGCCAACCTAGTCCGGCCGTCTTCGGGCCTGACAGGCCGTAACAGGCCGTTCACGATGCCGATCGGACTGCGGATCCACGGCCCTTCTATGCTGCGATTCCAGAGGGATGGAGGGATCCAGATGAAGACCGGCGTGTTCTTGTTCGGCGGGGTGGAGATGCCCGACGCGGGCGCTGGAGCGCCGGCGCCCACCGATCGTCGCTACGACTCCAAGGAGGTGTGGCACGCCACGGAGCGCATCATCGACATGGCGGTCGCCTCCGACCGGCTCGGCTACGACTCCTTCTGG